>JAPLSZ010000221.1:8519-8903 GCA_026398385.1 Kiritimatiellota bacterium
CCGTTCGCCCGGCCACCTGCGCCCCATCTTCGACGCACTCGCCGCTGTGCAGCCGGGCGGCGCAGCCGACCTGCCGCGCGCGCTGCACGACGTGGCCGAGAAGATCCGGCGGCGCGCGCTGGTGATCGTGTTCTCCGATTTCTTCGCCGAGGCCGCGCCGCTGATCAACGCCTTCCAGCACATGCGCTTTCAGAAGCACGACCTCGCGCTCTTCCACCTGCTGGATCCCGACGAGGTCCAGTTCGACTTCGACCGGCCGATGCGCTTCACGGACCTGGAAAGCTCGTTCCAGCTCATCACCGACCCCGCGCTGATGGCGGCCGACTACCGCCGCGAATTCGATGCGCACCTCGCCACGCTGCAGCGCGGCAGCCGCGAGTTCGG
>JAPLSZ010000062.1 GCA_026398385.1 Kiritimatiellota bacterium
GGGGCGTCGCTGGCGATAAGATCATACTGTAGGCCGGGTCTCCGACCCGGCGATAGACGACGCCCGCGGGTTCGGCAAGCTCACCGCAGGCGGGCTCGACCCGTTCGACCCATTCGACAGGCTCAGGGCAGGCAAGCTCGGTGCAGGCGGGCGCAGCAAGACTGCGCCCCTACGGCACTGACCCATTACCGGGGTTGATCCCCGGTGCCAATACGCTATCATCCCGCCCGGCAGCAGGAGTGCCGGACAACATGCCCACCGAAATCATCCGCGTGTACCGCGACGTGCTGAGCGACGACCGCCGCTGGGCGCAAGCCGCGCGCGCGCTGCTACAGGCGCGCGGCTGGATCCTGCTGAACCTCATCGGCTCGCCCGGCAGCGGCAAGACAGCGCTGCTGGAAAAACTCGCGGGCGCCCTGCGGGACCGGGCGGCCTGCGCGGTGATCGAGGCCGACTGCGCCACGACGCGCGACGCCGAACGCATCCGCGGCGCCGGCCTGCCCGTCAGCCAGATTCTCACCGGCGACGGCTGCCATGTGACCGCGGCGGCCGTCCACCAGGCCTTGAGCGACCTGCCGCTCGCCGGGCCGGCCCTGGTTTTCGTGGAAAACGTCGGCAATCTGGTCTGCCCGGCCTCCTGCGACATCGGGGAGGCCGCCAAAATCGCCGTGCTGAGCGTGACCGAGGGCGAAGACAAGCCGCTGAAGTACCCCATTCTCTTTCGCGCCGCGCGCGCCGTGGTGCTGACGAAAACCGACCTGCTGCCGCATCTGCGGTACCGGCTGGAAGATGTCCTCGCCGCCCTGCGCCAGGTCAACGGCGCCACGCCTATTTTCCAGATCTCCGCCAAAACCGGCGCCGGCCTCCCGGCCTTCGCCGACTGGCTGCTGACCGTTGGCCCGCCCGAATAACGAAGCCGGAAAGATTTAGACACCCAAGGGGTCCACCGGGCTGCCCACGCCCAGCGGCCCCTTATATGTCTGCTCCGTGCGGTAAGAATACTGTTCTATCCGTAGACACTCCCATGCCGGCGCATCCAGGGCCTTCCAGTTCAAACCGGTGCCCCGCTTCATCGCCGGGTCGGATGGGGCTTTTCCGGGAGCGCAGTCCCGCACACCATCGGCGCTGCACCCTTGACAGCCGAACCGGGCTTGCCGGCTGCACCCGTCGCGGCGGATGCCTCCACAACCGGAGAAACTATTTGCTTGTTGCCTGCTGGCCTTACCGTGTATTTTTTTATCAAGTTGGGAGGCCGCATGCAGGGTGTTGCGTTGTTCAGCGACCGGCGGAGTTATGCGCATGGGGAGGGGGCGGCAGCGTGGGCTGCGGCGGCGCCATGCCATCGGATCGCACCGCCAGGGCGATGCCCCGGAAGTGCTCGTAGTACAATTCCAGGGAATTTCGCGCCGGTTGCACTTGCCAGTTGTCTGCCCCCCCTTATGATGAAGGTTATCCGCGACTTTTTAGCGCTTGTCGTTCTCGTCTTGGCTGGGACAGCACTCACATCCATGGCTGCCCATCCATGGCCTGCGGAATCAAACACCCAGGCCGTCAAATTGACGAGTGTGGATGCCGATTTCAACACCAACAACATGAGCGGCGCGGCATGGAATCCAGTGACCCGCACCCTTTGGCTGGCCAACAACTACGGGCGCTTTTACGCCCTGATCGAAGATGGCGCAGGCAGCTTCAAAGTCGCCACTAACGCTGCTGGCACGAAAGCCAAGTGGTCCGCAGGAGGCGATCTGGAAAGCATCTGCCAGGCCGATTACGCGCAGCCCATCGTGTACCTGATGGACGAGAATGGCTGGATCCGTGAATACGATGTGTCGCAGTACGGTGTGGTGGCGCAGAACCGTTCCTGGGATATCAGGGCGCAATGTCCCGAAATCAACGGATCAGGACCTGAGGGTCTTACCTTCGTGCCGGACGAGTGGCTAAGGCGGCAGGGGTTTCGACGGGCAAACGGGGATCTCTACACCAGCACCAACGGCATGGGTGGATTGATGTTTGTAGGGCACCAGACCGGCGGGTATGTCCACGTGTTTGACCTCAACAGAGTCAACAATGGGTATGGATACGTTGGTCGATATATGACCGGGCAAAATGAGACAGCGGGGCTGGAGTTCGACAGAGAGACCGGAAAGCTCTGGATTTGGCACAATACAGGCGTCAATTACGCTGAAGTCACCGAACTCAATTCCTATGTAAGCGGCGCGCATAGGCGTTTTCGCCAGATCAGCGAATATGCCGGCCCGCGCTCCGGTAACCTGGAAGGCTTTGCCTGTGCTTCTGCCGACAACTGGTGTTTCGTAACAGATGACGACAACCTGAATGGCGAAGCCGTCGTGTGGTATCGCCACTTTCAACCGTCTAAAGCAGGAAAGTCGGATGTGTTTAAGAAGCCGAAGGCGGATCGGGATCAACCCTCAAAAGTTAATATTGATTGACTGGAGGGGTGCGGGGCGGGAGGGTGCCCACAGGGCGAAGAAATTACGGGCGGAATTTGAAGGGGCGATCTATCCCGTGGTAATCCGCGGGGTGGAGCAGCGCCGTTGGTGACCTTTGAAGTCCTTGTTGAGGGTGCTTTTCGGCTCTTAACCCTGGCTGGGCGGTGGCGGCAGGAGGGCGGCCAGACGAGCGTGTACCTCGTCCAGGCGCAGCCAGGGCTGCGCGCCGCGGGCGAGCATCTGTTGCAGCCGCGGCAGGGCTTCGCGGCCGAGCGTAAAATCGCGGCGGTCCAGTTGATGGCTGTTGACCAGCACCTGCGCGCCGCGGGCAAGCGCCTCCTCGGCCAGCGCCAGATTGACGAGATTGCCGGGACCGAAGGGCACGTCGCAGAGCACGACGACCGCTGCGCGGGTGGCCAGCTGCCGCGCGCGATCCAAAGCGGCGGCGCCGATCGGCGAAAAGGGCTGCTCCAAGGCCAGTTCGGCATCCAGCGCCCCGGCGGCGCGCGCGTCGCTGTCGCCGGCGTTGAGCACGCCACAGGTCACATGATGGCCGGCCAGCCGCAGATGGCGCAGCAGTTCCGCGCCGCTGCCGCCGCCGCAGATGACGTGGATGCGCAAGGCCTGTTCCGGCGGGATGAGCCGGGGCTTGCGGTCGGGCACCACCGCCGGCGTGCCGGCGGCGTCCGGCCGAACAAGCAAATCGCAATGATACACCTCGCGCAGGCGATCTTCGCGCAGCACCGCCGCCGGTGTGCCGTCGGCGACGATTTGGCCGTGATCGAGCAGCAGCAGCCGGCCGCAGAATTCCGCCGCCAGGTTGAGATCGTGGCTGGCGAGCAGCACGGTCAGCTTCCGCTCCACGTTCAACCGCTCGATGAGTTGGAGGATCTCCAGCCGGTGATTGATGTCGAGGTGCGCGGTCGGCTCGTCCAGCAGGATCAGTTGCGGCTCCTGCGCCAGGGCCAGGGCGATGGCCGCGCGCTGCTTTTCGCCGCCGCTGAGTTCATCGTAGGGCCGGTCGCGCAGCTCCAGCGTGTCGGTGTAGGCCAGGGCGCGCTCGACGATCCGGAGGTCGGCGGCGGCGGGCCGGGCCCAGCGGCTGAGCGCGGTAAGCCGGCCGAGGGTCACGAGTTCCTCGACCGTGTAGGCCATCGGGGTGACCAGTTCCTGCGGCACCACGGCCACCAGCCGCGCGCGTTCGGCCGGTCGGATATCGCACAGGTCGCGTCCGAAGAGCCGGACGGAGCCCGCCGTGGCCGGATGCAGGCCGGTCAGCACGCGCAGCAGCGTGGATTTGCCCGCGCCGTTCGGGCCGAGCAACGCGACCCACTCGCCCGCGCCCACGGTCAACGAGAGCTCGTGCAACACGTCCTGCCGGCGATAGCCGGCCGTCACGCCCTGCAACTCGATGGCCGGTGTCATTCCACCCACCCCGCCTTGCGACGACGGCGCAGCCCGACAATGAAAAACGGCCCGCCCAGCAGCGCGGTAACCACGCCCACCGGCAATTCCCCCGGCGCGGCCACCGTCCGCGCCAGCGCATCGCAGAGCACCAGCAGCAAGCCGCCCGCCAGCGCTGCCGCCGGCAGCAAACGCCGATGATCCGGGCCGATCAGACTGCGCACGACGTGCGGAACGATCAGGCCGACGAAGCCGATCAGACCGGCCAGCGCGACGGCGGCGGCGGTCATCAGCGTGGCACAGACGAGGCCGAGGCCGACCACCAGACCCGGCCGCGCGCCGAGGTGATGCGCCATCTCGCGACCCAGCGTCAAAGCATCCAGCTCGCGGGCAAACAGCCAGACGATCCCGCCGGCGAACACGATCAGCGCCCCGCACCCGGCCAGCAGCGGATCGGAAGCCGCCTGCAGGTTGCCGAGCATCCACCATGTGATGCTGTGCAGGCCCTCGACGGACGACAGCGAAAGCAGCAGCAGCAGCAGGCTGGAGCCCACGGCGCTGACGATCACGCCGCTGAGCAGAAGCCCATAGAGCGAAGGCGATCCCTGGTGGCTGCCCAGCGCATACACCAGGGCCATGGTGGCCAGGCCCAGTGCGAAAGCGGACACGGGCAACACCAGCGCGCCCCAGGCCGTCCAGCCGAAGAATATGGCCAGCGCCGCGCCCAACGCCGCGCCGCTGGAGACCCCCAGCACATACGGTTCGGCCAGCGGATTGCGCAAGAGCGCCTGCAACACGACGCCCGCGCCCGCCAGCGCCGCGCCGACAGCGAAGCCCGCCAGTACGCGGTTCAGCCGGAGCAGCAGCAGCGCCTGGCCCAACTCCGTGCGCGGATCAAGCCACTCGACGGCGGTGGGCCCGATGAGCAGGGCGCCGCCCAGCACCAGCGGCGCCAGGGCCAGCAATACCCACGGTATCCAGTTCTTTTTTTTCATCGTCCGGCCGTATTAAGCCACGGCGCCCCACCCCTCGACAAGCCCAGGGTGCAGGATGGTATGAGGTGTTTCCCGTGGAGGGCGGCTGGCCTCGGCCGCCGCCGCAACCAAAGGATGTAGGCCGGGGCTCCGACCCGGCGCTCCTTCTTCCAAGAATGGCTGCTCACTCCAGACATTTCCGGAGCACCTCCACGCCGTCGAGCGCGCGGGGGCCGGGGCGGAGCAGCAGGGCGCTATCCAGCCCGCTGAAGATGCGGCCCTTTTGGACCGCGGGGATGAGCGCCCAGCCGCTGCGGGCGCGGATCTGACCTGGAAGGGTCGCGGCGTTGGCCATGTAAAGGCCAAGCATGACGTCCGGCTGGCGCACCAGGATCCATTCCGGCGCGACGGGGAAATAGTCGCGGTCAATTTCATCGCCGATGTTCTTGCCGCCGGCCAGGGCGATGAGTTCGGCGACGAACGTCCGGCGGCCGCAGGTCATCAGCGGATCGCTCCAGATTTCCGCATAGACCTTCGGCCGCGCGCGGAGTGCGGCGCGCGCCGCGGCCTCCCGGCGGCAGCGGGCGACGCCGGCTGCGAGCCGCGCGGCCAGCGCTTCCGCAACCGGCTCGCGCTGCAGCAGTCCGCCGACGGTGCGGATCGCCGCGGGAATATCGTCCAGCGAGCGACAGGGGATACGACGGCGCTGCAGACCGAGGCTTTCCATCCGGCGCCCGAGCGCCTCATCCTCCAGGGCCACGTCAATTACGATGGTGGGGCGCTGCTGGAGCAGCAGTTCCAGCGACGGCGCGCCGAAACCGCCGATGACCGGAACTTTTTTCAGCAGCGCGGGCGGATAGTCGCAGGCGCTGGTGCGGCCAACGAGCTGGTCCACGGCGCCGAGGGCGCAGACGATTTCCGTCAGGCTCGGCGCCAGGGAGACGACGCGCTCGCGCGGCGCCGGCGCGGCCGGGGACCGGCCGGGGCCGACGACGAGCAGCAACACGCACGTGACGCCCGCCAGCACCGGCGTAACGCGAAGGCTGCGGACGAATACGACGCTGATCCCGTAGCGCGCTTTCATCGGTACCATCCTGGCCGCCGGGAAGCCTAACATGCAAGCCGCCGTTTTCCTGCTGATTCGGCCGGCCACCGCGTCCCAAGCATTGAATGACCCGGCGGCCATACTTCGCCGAGTGGTGAGAAATGAAAAATGGTCGGGGCGAGGAGATTTGAACTCCTGACCTTTTGCACCCCAAGCAAACGCGCTACCAGACTGCGCTACGCCCCCAGTGCAGGCCCGCTCGACAAGCTCAGGGATTTCAGCAAGCGCACCACAGGCGGGCGCAGCAAGACTGCGCCCCGACATAACGGACCCCTTACTCTGTCTCAGGGGAGGCCGCCACATCTGAATCAACCTGTCGTGAAACAGCCCGCCGGGCGGATGGCGGTTGGACAGCCGCTGGCGGACCTGAGCACCGAGGCCAGCTCCGTGACGGCCCCAGACCGTTTACAGAAAGCTTCTCGGCACAACGATGATATCGCCGGGCAGCAACGGCTGATCCTTTTCCGGACGCGCGGTGCTGATGGTGAAGGTTTTGCCGGCGCGTGTAACCTGGATCCGCGACGAGGCAAAATCGTTCGGGCCGCCGGCGGCCGCCACCCCCTGCATGATCGTCATCCCGATCACCCACGGCAGGCGTCCGCCAACGCCGCGCACTTCGCCCTGCACAAAGTAATAAAAGGTCTGCAGTTGACCGGGCAACGCCACGTTCACCGTGATCCGCCTGTAAATCTTCTGCTGGATATAGCTGTCGCGGATCAGGGTCTCCAATTCGGAACTGGTTTTCCCCTCGGCCCTGATATTCTCGATGAGCGGCAACTTGATATAGCCATGCTCGTCCACGCTCACTTCAAAACGCTGCTCCTGGGGGATGCCGCTAAAGGAAATAATGACCTGATCGTTGATCTGAATGCGATAAATCAGAGCCGCCTTGTTGGGGTTTTCGATCATGGCGGGTGGCGGATTGGTGGCCGCCGGTTTATGCTCCGGGACCGGCGGCGGCGACGTGGCCTTGCGGGAGAATATTCTGGCCAACAAGCCTTTGCGCTCCAAAGCCCGAGCCGGCTGGTCATTCGCGGTGGGAGGCCGGGCGGTCGGCGTGGCCACGGCTGGCGCCGCAGGGGCCACAAGCTCCACAGGCTCCGCGACGGCGGCGGCCGGCGGCGCTGCGCTTCGTTTCCTCGTAAACCAGCCCTTGCGCTCCGCTTTTGCGGGCTCCGGGCTCGGCGGCTGAGCCGTGGCCTGCATCTGGGCGGACGCCTCCGCCGGCGGTACGGCGGCGGCCTTCTTTTTCCACACGGTGCGGCAGCCGCTGCCGCCAGCGAGCGCCAGAACACAGATGGTTGCGACAAAAATACTTGCAGGGAATCGTTTCATGGTGCTCAAACGGTTTCCTTCTGGGCTGGCGTGGAACCGGCGGCGGGCCCGGTTTTTTCAGTCCGGGCGGTGCTTTCCTGCGCCCGGTAATAATAATCGGTGTAATACGAATGATAGTAATAGTAGTAATCATCACGCATGATATTGATGTTGTTCAGCACGACGCCCAGAATGTGCCCGCCGGCATTCTCGATCATGCGTTTAGCGCGCGCGGAAATGGCCTTGGGGAACTTGCGGTATTGCACGATCATCATCACGCCATCCACCTCGCTGGCGAGGATGGAGGCGTCGGTGACCCCGATGATCGGCGGCGAATCAAAAAAGACATAATCGTAGCGGGCCTTGAGATTCTTCACCAACTCGCGCATGCGCTGGAAATCGAGCAGGCCAACGGCGGTTTTCGGCAGCTTGCCGCTGGGCAACAGGTGCAGGTTGGGAATGCTGGTGGGCTTGATGGTTTCCTCGATGGGCACATCGCGCATCAGGACATTGGTCAAGCCGAGGCGATTGGACATGCCGAGGATGGTATGCTGCACGGGGCGCCGCAAATCCGAGTCCACGATCAAGACCTTGTCGCCCTGCTGGGCGCAGACATAGGCCATGTTGAAGAGCGTGGTGGACTTGCCTTCGCCCGCGCCGCCGCTGATGAAGGCAAAGGAGCCGCCGCCGCCCTTGTTCGCGAATTGCATATTGGACCGCAGGATGCGATAGGCCTCCGCATGCGGGCTGTCGGGACCTTCCTGATTCAGGGGCTTGACCTTCTGCGGAATGGCGCCCAAGACCGGGAGACTCAAGGCCTTTTCCACATCGTCCACGGTCTTCATGGAGGTGTCCAGGTATTCGAGGAAGTAGGCCAGCATGATACCCGCGACAAAGCCCACGATCACACTGATCACGATATTGAGGAACAGGTTGGGGCTGACCGGCGCGGCGTTGGGCTCGGCCGGGTCCACCACCTCGACCGGCGTGCGCGGTATTTCCACTTCGATGCCTTGCTGCGCCAGCTTGGCCTTCAGCGCCGTCATGATGGCCCGCTGGTTTTCCAGGTTGCGCTCGGCCCGGTTGTAAGGCAGGTAGCGCTCCCGCTCGGATTCAATATCGTTTTTTCGCACCTCCGTCAGTTCGATTTCCAGCTGGTCGGTCTTGGCCTTGGCCACCCGGTAATCGGATTCCAACCCGCGTTTCATGCCGTCCAGTTCGGCCTTCAGCCGCTGGCGTAGTTCCACCAGGCCGGCTTTCAAACGCAGGACGTCGGGATGCTTTTCCCCCAGGCTTTCCAGCACCAGTTTCAGGCTGACCTCGGTGTCCCCGATCTGCCCGCGCAGGCTGTTCAGCATCGGATTGGCGACGATGAAGGCGGCCGCATTCACCAGATCCTCGCCCTCCAACTTGACGAGCTCATCCAGACGCGCTTTGCGGACCAGCATATCCACGCGCGCGGCAATCAGATCGGCTTGCATAGAGGAGATGCGCTGCTTGTCGAGCTGGAGCCCGCCCCATCCACCCCCCATGCTGGTAATGCCCAGATCCTTGCGGACTTTTTCCAGTTCCTCCTCCGCCTTGGTCACCTTGGCCTGCTGTTTCTCCAGTTCGTTTTCCAGCGCTTCTACGCCGCGCATCATTTCGCGACGTTTGGCGTTCAAGCGATACTCCCGGTAGACATCGCGATATTGCTGCGCCCGCAGGCCGTTGGCCAGCAATCTGTACGCATAGCCCCGCGGCAGCGGAGACTTGTCCTCATTGAGCTTCTTGCCCCATTCGCGCTCGAGGTTCAAATGGGCGATCACCGTGTACAGGATCTGCCGCGACTGGATGATTTCGAACTGTGTGCGCAGGAAATACGGGTTGTAGCTGTAATTTAAGTTCTGCCGCTCGAAAACATCCACGTCCGCCTGGTCCTCCCGGAGGGAAATCTTGGCTTCGGCTTCATACATTTTGGGCAGCGTCAGGGTGTAGGCCGCGCCGGTGATGATGACCAGCAGGGCCACGGCCAGCACAATTTCCTTGCGGGACCGAATCACCCGCCAGTAATCGAGAAAGTGCAGGCCGACTTCCGGGGTTTCCTTTTCCGCCATAGTTTACTCGCCTTCTAAAAGAGGACGAGGCACAAAGCCTCGTCCCGGCATCCGCCACACCGCTCCACGCCACGGTTCCGTTAGCTCGGGCGCCCCGAACTTAGAACCGGATGGTCCAGTCCACATCGTACTGATTGCGCACGAAGTCTGGCCGCAGATCGGAAGACATCGTCGTGTAGCCATAGCCCGCGCCGAGCCAGTTGGAGCGGTTCAGCCGATAGGATGCGCGCGCGCTCGCCTGTAGAATCGTGTCGGTACCGTCGAAGTCCTGCACCGTGCTGGCGCCGCTCTGCACGACGAATTTCTGCTTATACTTACCCTGGGTCACAGCGCCGGACAGATAGAGGGCCAGCCGCGCGCTGAGATCATAGGCCAAGCTGGCATAGCCTGTCAAACGCTCCTGATTGGCGTAGGGGAAAATGTCGGTTTCATAGAGCGAATACCCCGCGCCCATGGTAAGACGCATCAGGGCCGTGGGCAGATAGGTCAACGAAATATTTCCATAGGGAGAATTTTGCGAAGCGAGCTCGGCGGCGCTGAACGATTTGGCCTGCAGGCCGCCGCTCAGGCTGCCCAGCAAACGCGCGCTGATGGTTTGTTCCACGCCCGCCCCGAGGTACACGCTCTGCGAATTGCGATCCACGCCGTCATAGGTCACGTTTTCATAACGCGCTTCGCCGGAAACGGTGGTCCTGCCGGATAATTGATGCCGCAGCGTCACACCGCCCGTGGCCACCCGGTAATTATTATTCGTCATAGCCTCGTTGTCGTACTGCAGGAAGTAATATCGGCCGTCGACATCCATCCGCGTCTTCTGGCTCAACACGATGCCCAGCGTGCCGTTCAGGGTATTGGCAAAAAAGTCCTGATTCTCCTGGATGCGCCCGTTGTTGCGGTCGAGCAGTTCCGGCTGCAGGCCGCGGCGCACGTTGTCGCTCAAACTCAGCGACAGCCGGGGGGTGAGCACCTGGTTGAAAACAACATCCCCCTCGTGTTGAAACGTGTCGGTGCGGGCCGCCTCGCGATTCTCCCACCAGGTGAACGACGGCCGGTAGCGCACGCCCAGGTAGGTTTTTTCCAGGTTGAGGTTAAACAGGAATTCCACCTGGTCGACCACCTTGAAACTGGCGGTCTTGTTGGTATTTGCCTGGTATATGTTGTCATCGTACTCCAAGCGCAGAGCGTTGTTAATCATCAGATCATTCTTGCTGCCCAGTCCCAGGCTGACGCCTGACGTCAGGCTGAAAATCGCCAAAAAACAACCGGCCCATTTTATCAGTTTCATAGCATTCACACTCCTTCTCGATGCAGCGACGGCTTCCCAAAGAGTTTAGAACCTTGCGCCCTGGGGTCCGGTGGGCGTGACCGGCTGCGGCGGCAGCGGTTTGAAGGCGAACAGTTCGCGAATCGGGGTCATATCCGCGCCGAACTGTGTGATCGGACCCATGACTTGCTTGATTTCCTTATGCAAGGGGTCCACCAGGGCCGTGTAGGCTTTGGGTGCCACCGGCAGGACCAGCGGCTCCAGCGGCTTGGTGGCCAGACCCACCGTATCGATCGGCACGCCGATGCCCACCAGATAATCAATCCACGCCTGGGGATCATCGGGGGTTTTGATCTCGCCGGACTTCTTCAGGGCTTGCACGATCACCCGCGCCAAATCCGCGCGCGTGACCGCCCGGCCCGCATCCCAACCATCCTGAGGCGCTATGTTGTTGACCATCAGAATGGCAAAGTTTTGCGCCGGTGTCGGGTCGGCCGGCAGGAACCTGGCCAGCCCCAGCACTTCCACCAGCAGCTTGGCCAGTTCCGCCTGGCTAACCGCCGCGGTCTCATTGCTGGAAGCCACATCCGCAGCCCTACCCGTCGGCGTCAACCACAACGCGCAAAAAGCCATCAGTAACACCACGCCGCATGTTTTTTTCATGATCTTCCTCCATCGTCTGAAAACAGCCGGTCCCTACACCCGCTTCATTTATCTGACTGAAATGTAAGGCCCCGCCATGCTGTTGTCAACAACATAATTTAATAATTTGCCGACGGCCGAAAACCCGGGCAGCCCGCCATGGCGCTGCCGTTGGCTAAAGAGAATAACAGGCCCATCCCACCAGTTCAACTTTTTTCAGCGCCCTGTACGGCAACCGTCAACGCCCGTTTCGGAGCGCCGTGTTGTCAGCGCGGCCGGCATCTGCTAGCGTCGGCCGCGCGCGCATGAAACCAACGTCCTTTACCTATGCTCTGACGGCGGACCAGCAGGACCGCCTGCAGGCCCTGCTGCAAGCCGGCAATTACCGGCCCTTGCGCATGCCGCATACCCGGGCTGCGGCCGAGGGCCCGGCCTGCAACATTGCCCTCTATACCAGCGGCAAGTGCCTGGTGCAGGGCGCCGGCGCCGCCGACTGGGTGACGTTTGTTCTGGAACCCGAGATCCTCCAGGAAGTCCGCCTGGGCTACGAGGAGGTTCTGCATCCGGAGGCTTCCACTCCGCACATGGGGGTGGACGAAAGCGGGAAGGGCGATTTTTTCGGCCCCCTGGTGATCGCCGCTGCTTATGTGGACCCCGCCCTGGCCGCGGCCTTTCGCCAGCTGAACGTCCGGGACAGCAAGCGCATCACCAGCGACCGCGTCACGGAACAGTTGGCGCGGGATATTCGCAAGCTGCTCGGCCAGCGCAGCAGCTTGATTGTGATCGGCCCCCGCGCCTACAACCGGCTCTATGCCCAGTTGCGCAACGTCAATCGCATCCTCGCCTGGGGCCACGCGCGGGCCATCGAAAATCTGCTCGACGTCGTGCCCGCCTGCCCCCGGGCGCTCTCCGACCAGTTCGGACCCACGCGGCAGATCGAGCAGGCGCTGTTGAAGAAAGGCCGGCAGATCAAGCTCGAGCAGCGCCCGCGCGCCGAATCCGATCCGGCCGTCGCCGCCGCGTCCATTCTGGCCCGCGCGGGCTTTCTCGGCGCCCTGCGGGAGCTTCAGGAAAAATGGGGCTGTGCGATCCCCAAGGGCGCCTCCGCGCAGGTGCAGGAATCCGCCCGGCAACTGGTGGCCCGGCACGGCCCCCTGGCCCTGCTGGACACGGCCAAATGCCATTTCAAAACCGCCGACGCCGTGCTCGCGCAACTCCATCTGGACCGCGGCGCGCTCGGCCCCGAGGGCGCCGCAGTTTCCAAACCCAACCCGCGAGGCCATCATGAAACTGGTGCGATTCGGACCACCGGCTGAGGAACGACCGGGCGTCTGGCTGGATGACACGCCGGCGCCGGGGCAAGCCGCCCTGCTCGATGTCCGCGCCATGGCCTTCGACATCGAGGATTTCAACGCCCATTTTTTCGCCCATCACGGTCTGGCGCGGCTGGGCAACCTGCTGCGGGAAAACCGCCGCGCGCTCATCCCCGCCGCCGGCCTCCGCCTCGGCCCGCCGGTCGCGCGGCCCGGCCAGATCATCTGCCTCGGCAAGAACTACGCCGCGCACGCCGCCGAGTTCGACGCGGAAGTTCCAGAATCGCCCATCTTTTTCTCCAAGGCCGCCTCCGCACTGAGCGGCCCCTATGACCCCATTGTCCTGCCCCGCGGCGCCGTGCGCGTGGACGGCGAGGCCGAACTCGCCGTGGTCCTGGGGCGCCGCGCGCACCACGTTCCGGAAGCGGCGGCGCTCGATTATGTGGCCGGCTACACGCTGATCAACGACGTCACCGACCGCGACGCCCAGCGCCTCGACCGGCAGTGGTATCGCGGCAAGAGCGCCGACACCTTTTGTCCCATGGGTCCCTTTCTGGCCGGTCCTCCTGCAGCCCGGCGATCGCATCGAAGTCGGCGCGGATCGCCTCGGCCGGCAGAGTTGCCCGGTGGTGGCGGCGGAATAGGTCCAGGGGCGGCCACGGCTCAGGCCCTGGCCGGAACGATCGCGATAGCATGGAGGTCGCGCCCGCCCCGGGCGCAGCTCGTGCTTCGTCTTGACCTGCGGAGCCTCTTGACCTGCGTAGCCTTGGCGAAGCGGGTTGGCGAAGCGGGAAGCGAAGGCGGCCTCCCTGCTCTGCGACTATGCTCTGCGAAGCGCTACGCATAGCAGAGAGCCGCTACGCAGG
>JAPLSZ010000012.1 GCA_026398385.1 Kiritimatiellota bacterium
CGCGCGCTTGGCGGCCGCGCCGCCCCGGCCGGAGACCGACCGGCTGAAGAGTTGCTGGGCGGACTCCTCCTTCCAATTCGCGGGCCCCGCTTGCGCCTGCGCCATCTGGATGTCCGCGTTCTGCGCCAGGTAGTCGTTGCGCTGTTGCATCTGGTTTTCCAGCGCCTTGAACTGGAGCTTGTTCATGGTCTCGTTCTGGCTCGTGATCTGCCCCTTGGTGATCACCGCGCCGCCCGTCTTGCCGAGCAGGGAGACCTGGTTGAGGCCGACCTCGAGCACGTCAATCTTGAACTGCTTCGGATTGGCGTAGTACAGGCCGGGCTGCAGGATGTCGCTGCGGATGCCCTTCTGATTCGGACCCGCGAACTGACCCTCCGGCGCCTTGGCCCCCGCCAGCGAAGTAACCACGCCGACGTAGCCGATCGGGATGCTGATCGCGTCCACGATGTCAATCTGGTAGCCGACCGGGTTCAGCCGGTACTTGCCCGGCCCCAGCGCGCTTTTCCAGATGCCCTTCTGCCCCGGTTCCGCGAGAAACTCGCCCGGCGGCAGATCCTGGCCCACCTTGGCGGTGACGATGCCGACCTTGCCGGCCGGGATGACCGTCACGGGCATAAACTTGTGCTCGAAATAGTAGGGATTGAGAAAATGCCGGCCTTCGCCGAGCACCTGCTCGCGCACGCCCTTCTGCTGGTCATTCGCCAGAATCTGGCCCGGCGGCAGCGGCGCGCCGCTTTTGGAGATGATGATCGCCATGGTATCCGGCGCCACATAGAAGCGGCAGAAACCCCACTCCCACACCAGCCACAGCCCCCCGAGCACGAGCGCCAGGAAAATCAAGATTCCGGTCATATTTTTCATTTGCCCGCCTCCTTCGCCGCCGGCGGCAGGTACGGCAGGAACAGCCCGCCCAGCCCTTCCGGCTTGTCCGAGGTCAGGATCGTGCCGATGCGCGGCCCGACCTTCTGATAAAAGAGATACCGCGCGTAGTTGGCGCCGCCGCCGAAGGCCTGCGACTGATTGTGCAGCACGCCGGCCTCGGCTTCGTTGTTCATCCGGATCACCGCCTGTTCACCGCCGGCCCGGGCCAGCACCGCCGCCGCCTGCGCGGTGGCCGCCTCGTTCTCCAGCTTGGCCACGGCGAGCTCCTGCTGCGCGGTGGTCAGCCGGACCTGCTGCTCCTGCTGCGCCAGGATGCGCGCCTGGATCTGGGTGGTCGTGGCCTGGACCTTTTCCTTGTTCTGCAGCGCCAGCATCTCCTGCTTGGTCAATTCGGCCTTCGATATGGCCTGCGCGATCTGCTGGTCGTACATCTTCGCGTTCTGCACCGCCAGCTCGCGGTCGCGGATGACGCTGGCAATCTGGTCCGGCACCGTGATGTTGCGGATCAGCACCGACTTGATCGCCACGCCCCAGTCGCGGCACTGCGTGCGCAGGTGCGCCTCCAGGCTGTCCTGGAACTTCTGCCGCATCTCGCCGACGATATAGTTCAACGCGGGGTTCTTGCTGCCCTCGATGCGGCTGAACCCGCGGGCGCGCGGCAGGATGATCTTCTTCAGAATTTCGTCCATGACGCCCACCTGGTGCGTCAGGATCGCGGCTTTTTCGCGCAGCAGGGCGAACTCGATGGTGCCCTCGACGGTGATCGTGAAGCCGTCCAGCGTCAGGAAGCTGATGGCGTCCTCGCCGCTCAGCTCGAAGCGCTGACTTTGCAGGTTGACTTCGACCACGTTCACCACCCACGGGTTGAGATAATACGTGCCCGGGTCGAG
>JAPLSZ010000331.1 GCA_026398385.1 Kiritimatiellota bacterium
CAAGCTCTACTTCGAGCCGCTGACGTTCGAGGATGTGATGAACATCTACGAGAACGAGCAGCCCCTCGGCGTCATCGTGCAGATGGGCGGCCAGACGCCGCTCAACCTGGCGGTGCCGCTGCAGCAGGCCGGCGTGCCGATTCTCGGCACCTCGTCCGAGAGCATTGACATCGCCGAGGACCGCAAGCGCTGCGCCGCCCTGCTTAATCAACTCGGCATCCGCCAGCCGGAAAGCGGCACGGCCACGTCCATCGAGGAGGCCCTCGAGGTCGCGCGCCGCATCGGCTTCCCGGTGATGATCCGCCCGTCCTACGTGCTCGGCGGCCGCGCGATGATGGTGGCCTACAACCAGGACGAACTCGTGCCCTGCACCTACGCCGCGTTCAACGCCAGCCCGGGCCACCCGGTGCTGATTGACCGCTATCTTGACCGCGCCATCGAGGTGGACGTGGACGTGGTCTGCGACGGGACCGAGGTCTATATCGGCGGCGTCCAGCAGCACGTCGAACAGGCCGGCGTGCATTCCGGCGACAGCGCGTGCTGCACCCCGCCCCATTCGCTCGATCCGGAGCTCATCCGGCAGATCGAGGCGGACTGCCGCCGCATGGCGCTGGCCCTGAACGTCAAGGGCCTGATGAACGTCCAGTTGGCGGTCAAGGGCCGCGACGTCTACGTGCTGGAAATCAACCCGCGCGCCTCGCGCACCGTCCCCTACCTCAGCAAGGCCACCGGCGTCCCGCTGGCCAAATGGGCCGCGCGCATCGCCGTCGGCCAGACGCTCAAGCAGATCATGGCCGGGCACCAGACCGTGAAGCCGACGTGGATGGCCGTCAAGGAAGTCGTGCTGCCGTTCAACCGCTTCCTGCCCTTCGTGCGCTTCCTCGGGGCCGACATCGTGCTGAGCCCGGAGATGAAGTCCACCGGCGAGGTCATGGGCCTGGACAGTTGCTTTGAACTCGCCTACTGGAAAGCCCAGATCGCCGCCGGCCAGATGCTGCCCGACCACGGCGCGGTGTTCCTCAGCGCCCGCGACGCCGACAAGGATTGGATCGTGGAAGTCGGCGCGGAGCTGGCCCGGCTCGGCTTCGAGCTGATCGCCACGGGCGGCACGGCGCGGGCCCTGGAAGCGCACGGCCTCGCCCCCCACGTGATCGGCAAGCTCAGCGACCCGCAGGGCGAGACGGTGCTCGACCGGATGCACGCCGGCCGGGTCCAGATGATCGTCAACACGCCCAGCGGCCCCGTCTCGCGCGTGGACGAAATCCGCATCCGTTCCGAGGCCATTCTGCGCAGCATTCCGATCGTGACCACGGAATCCGGCGCGCGGGCGACCGTCGCCTGCATCCGCTACATGCGCACCCACGACTGGGACGTCCATGCCCTGCAGGACTATTTTCCCGTCAACGAAACCTGAAACTTGAGACCGGAAACCTGAAAAAGGGAGGCCGGCTATGGACAGGAAAGAGGAATTTCGGCGGCGAACAAAACGATTTGCAGTGAATATTATCCGGTTTTACTGCACGTTGCCCAAGGCACGCCCGGAGGTACAGGTGGTCGGTAAGCAGTTGTTGCGCTCCGGTACGGCCGTGGCCGCCAACTACCGGGAGGCATCACGGGCGCGCAGTAAGGCGGATTTCATCTCGAAGATTGAACTCTGCACTCAAGAGGCCGACGAAACTCAATTATGGCTGGAGTTGTTGCAGGAAAGTTGTGCCGAGGATTCACCGCTCCGCTCGGAACTGTGGCAGGAGGCGGATGAATTGATCGCTATTTTCGTTACGATGGCTAAGAACACGAAAGGATCGAACCAAACATCTTGAAGCAGGCTTTCTGAAACTCAGGTCTCAGGTTTCAGGTCTCAGGTCTCAGGTTTCAGGTCTCAGGTCTCAGGTTTCAGGTCTCAGGTCTCAGGTTTCAGGTCTCAGGT
>JAPLSZ010000362.1 GCA_026398385.1 Kiritimatiellota bacterium
CCTCCCTTGTTTTTTTCTGGTGCGGGAGGGACGGCGTCCCCGCCGTCCGAAGAGGACACCGTGGATGGTGTCTCTCCCGCGGTCGCCGGGGACGGCGACCCTCCCATTGAGGTTTCGTCTCGTGGGTTTGTCTCGGTCGCCGGGGACGGCGACCCTCCCTGGATTGACGATGACGGGAGGGATGGCGTCCTCGCCGTCCGTTCTGCAGATTCGGTCGCCGGGGACGGCGACCCTCCCATGCGTCTGCGTGCTCATGCCGCAAACATCCGCTCTTTGGTTTCTTGCAGCACGTCGGCGGGTTGGCCAAGGGCGCGCAGAGCGGCAAGGCCGCCGGCGTTGCGTACTTCCGGGGTCTGGAAAATTTCCGGGTTTTCCAGCGAGTCGGTGCCGGCGCGGGTAAACTGCGCGGCCATCGCCTTGAGCGTGGCGGCAGCAGTCGGCGGCAGGCTGGCCAGCCAAGCGGCGTTTTTATAGCCGAACGCGGCGCTGCGCTCGACGCGGGTACGCGGGGCGAGGCCATAGCCGACTTCCGCCAGCACGTCATAAAGATCAAAATCGCTCATGTTTTCCAATTGTTGCACGAGCAACGCGGAACGCCCGGCGTCGGGCAGCTTGCCGATCAGGTGCTGACGCTGCCACGGCTCGATCCAGGCGGCGCGGAAGGTATCCAGCGTCGGCGCTTCGGCCACAAGCTGGGCGGCGAGTCGTTCCTTGTATTCCTCGACTGTAATGGGCATGGCTTTGCCATCCACCTGCGTCACGATGTAGCGGCCGGCGTCGCTCACCTCCACTTTCAGGCCCTCGACTTGGATGATCGGCTCCGGCGGGGGTGGTGGCTGCGGGCCTTCGCGCTTGGGCGGTTGCCACTTGGACTTGAATTCATCACCGAAAAGGCGTGTGGCGTCGGTGAAATCATAGACGCGGAACATCAGCTTGCCGGTGGGCGCGTCGAGGCGCGTGCCGCGCCCGATCATCTGATAGAAGGCGATGGGGGATCTGACGTATTTGAAGAAGACGATGTTGCGCACGCATGGCACGTCCACGC
Source organism: Kiritimatiellota bacterium (assembly GCA_026398385.1). Lineage (GTDB taxonomy): Bacteria > Verrucomicrobiota > Kiritimatiellia > CAIQIC01 > CAIQIC01 > CAIQIC01. Next base: position 1,046 of record JAPLSZ010000362.1, read on the forward strand.
CGGTCGTCAGCAGGTCAACGGTGGTGGCGATGAAGTGCGAGCGGGATGCGCCGCGCAGGTCGGCAATGTAATCCGCGCCCCCGACGCTGGCGGTGCATTTGAAAGCGTATGGTTCGCACCGTTTTTTGGGAGGGACGGCGTCTCCGCCGTCCGAAGAGGACACCGTGGACGGTGTCCCGCCCGCGGTCGCCGGGGACGGCGACCCTCCCTGGATTGACGATGACGGGAGGGATGGCGTCCTCGCCGTCCATTCTGCAGATTCGGTCGCCGGGGACGGCGACCATCCCGGCGTGAATCCGTCGCGGTTGGGAGGGACGGCGTCCCCGCCGTCCGTTTCCTTATTCAGTCGCCGAGGACGGCGACCCTCCCATCGTGGGTTCATCCCGGTCGCCGGGGACGGCGACCCACCCCTTGCGCACCAATCGGCATAGAGGTTGTTCAGCGCATTGGCGACGCGGTCGGCGTGCTGGTCGCGAGCGCAGAAGATGATGGTCTTTTGTTCCGGCCCGCCGGTGGTCAGCAGGTGGGCAAAGAGTTGGCTGGTCATGACGGCGACGCGCTCCGGCGAGCGCAGAATGTCGTCCATGTTCGTCGCCGTGTAATGCGGGTGGGCTTTATCGAGGCCGATGAGCTGACCGGTAGTGGCGTCGGTCAGCTTCTTCCCCCTCAAATCCTCGCGGACCAGGCCCTCGCGCTTTTCATCTTTTCCTTCCGCGGAAAGGTCGAAACGCTGGATTTCGCAAGCGGCCAGGTAGCCATCCTCGATGCCCTGCGCCATATCGTACTCATAGACCGGTTCGCCGAAATGCTTGATGTTGTCAGCGGTTAGCTGCAGGTCCGCTTCCGCTTCTTTGGATTTCTCAGCGATTTCCAGCTTGCGGGGTGTCGCGGTCAGCCCGATTTGCACGGCGTCGGGGTTGCGGATGAGCACCTGCGACCATTTGCCCCACGCCGAACGGTGGCATTCGTCAATGACGATGTGGCTGAAGTAGTTCTCGGGATAGAACGTGGTCAGGAAATTGGCCGTGCCGCTTTCGGTGTCCACGTCGAGCGTCTGATAGGTGGCAATATGGATGCGGGCGTTGCGCGCGTGGTTCGTGCCATCGGCATCGCGATAGGCTTCGGCCACGTCGTTGCCAAAGACGTTTTGGAAGGCGCCCAGGCCCTGGCTGCGGAGTTCGTCACGGTCGCAGATGAACAGGGCGCGGCGCAGGTGGCCGGCGTCAGCGATGCGTTTGAGCAGATGGACGGCGATGAAGGTCTTGCCCGAGCCCGTGGCCAGGGTGAGTAGGGCGCGCTTGCTGCCGATCGCCAGTTTTTCGAGTACCGCGCGGATGGCGGCGTCCTGATAGTAGCGGCGCGTGGCTTCACCGCCGACATAGCGCATGAGCAGGGGGCGGGCGGCGGGGCTGTCGAGCGCGAAGCCCATGCCCTGCTCATAGCGGGCGCGCAAGTCGGTTGGTGTTGGAAGTTCCGTGAGCGGCTTTGGATCGCTGGTCTTGCCCGAAAATCTGTCGAATTCAACGAACAAATGGCCATTGCTGGCGAAGACGAAGCGCACATCGAACCGCTTGCAGGTGGCATAGCATTTGCCCTGCTCCAAGCCATGACCGGGCGGAAAATCTTCCGCCTTGGCCTCGAAGATCGCCAGGGCGACGGGTTGGGCGATGTCGGAAACCTTGACGCGCAACGTGTAGTCCGTGCGCCCTTTGGCCCGTTTGCGGGGCTTGCCGTCCACGATCTCGATGGCCCCGGCCGTTTCCTCGCGGCGGATCAAATCCTCGGTCCAGCCGCGTGCGTGCAACGCCGGGTCAATCAACTTGGCGCGTGTATCAGATTCTCCGAGTCCCATCGGGCGCAAAATAGCAGACCCGGAACGCCGGAACAAGCTCCGCGCCCTCGGCTTTTTCGTCACATCGGCCCGGCGGTGCTATTCCCCGGGGAGCTCGCGGATGTAGATATTGCGGAAATACAGGTTGTTCCCGTGATTCTGCAGTTCGATCTGGCCTGACGGGAAAATGGGCCGGCGGCGGTCCCAGTAATTTTCCAGCACCACCTGATCCACCACACGCCGGCCGTTCAGCTCGACCGTGACCCGCTCGCCGACCATCTTGATGCGGAAGGTGTTCCAGGCGCCGATCGGATTATCGGCGCAGACGGATGGCTTGCTGGAGTTTTTCTGGTTATTGTACAGGCCGCCGGACCCTTCCGGGTGCTTGGTAAAGTCCCAGATCTGGACCTGGGGCGAGCCGCGCAGGTAGATGCCGCTGTCCCCGGCGGGCAGGATTTTCCAATCTACCAGCATTTCGAAATTCTTGTAATCCCTGGCCGTGCAGAGCGAGCGCCCCTTGCCGTCAAACACCAGGATGCCGTCCTCGGCTTTCCAGTGCGCCTGCATGTCGGCGTCCGCTTCCGCCTGGGCCCTGGCCAGCGCTTCCGGACTCAGCGCCGCCCGCTTTAGCGGGTTGTCGTTCGGCCGGGCGAGCAGGCCTTTCCAGCTCGCGAGGTCCCGGCCGTTGAACAGGGCGGTGAATCCCGGCGGGGCCGCCGGCTGGGCACCGCCGAGGTTCTTGATCCGGATGTTCCGGAATGCAACGATGCTGCCATGCCCCAGGAAACCGAGGTGGCCTTGCTCATTGTGCAGGCCCGGGTGTTTTTTTAGGTCGTGTATGTCGGCGGTTTGCTTGATCTGGCTCAGGTCGGCATCAACGATCGTGGCGCCATTCAACTCGATGGTGATCAAGGGTCCGTTGGCCGTGACTTCCTCGTAGTTCCATTCGCCGACCGGCGTCAGGTGGCCGCGCTTGGCCGGCACGATTCCGTAGATGGACCCGTGATACTGGTAGTCGTGCAGCTCTTTGTATTTCTCGGCCGTGTCATCCAGAATTTGAATTTCCATGCCGACGTAGGCGGCGTCCCCCCGGGGCGGCGTGCGGATGCCCAGTCCGTTGTTGGCGCCGGCGGTCAGCTTGAATTCGAAGCGCACTACGAAATTGCTGTATTCCTTCTCCGTGTACAGGTTGCCGCCCGGCCGGCAGACAAGCTTGCCGTCCTCGGCCACATAACCCTTGGTGTCGCCGATCCAGCCGGTCAAATCCCGGCCGTTGAACAACGGCACAAAGCCTGCCTCGGCGGTCTGCGCCAAGCCGGTCAACCCGACACAGGCGGTCACAACACCCGCCATAACACCCAGCCCGCCCATCTTCATCACTACTCCTTTTTGATGCCCGCCAAGTGGGCTTCCACTTTTTTCCGCACCGGTTCGTCCTTGATCACACCGGCCATCCGAACCAATACCGGACGCGCCGCCGGATCGGTCAAACCTTTATAGTTGCCCTCCGGGCAGGCGACCAGAACCGCCACGCTGGCGGCCTCGTCACGCAGCTCCGGATCGTCCAGATACTTGTCCAGCAACTGCAGGGCCGCCAGTGTTTTGACATCCACCAGGGCGCCGAGGATGATTTTCTTTTCATCGGAACGCCGGGCGGCGGCGAGTGCTTCCTGATAGCGGCCGAGCTTGGCGGTATCGGGCTGGCCGCTCTCCCGAACCAGGCGCACGAAGCCGCGCAGCAGCAGCGCCTGATGCGTCAGGTTCGTGATGACGGCGGCGGCCTGGAGCATCGTCGCGGCCGCAGCCTGATCCGGCCAGTTGGCCAGCGCGCCCACGGCGGCATTCCGAATGCTGTCCTCCGGCCCGGTAACGGCGCCGGTGACGGTTTCCAGCGCCTGCTGCCCGCCCAGTTCCGGCAGCACACCCAGGAGCTGCGCTTTAATCCCGGCGGGCGCGTTCGGATAAACGTCCAGCACCATCCCGGCCCGCTGCTCCGCTTCGGGGAGGACTTTCGCCACGGCGACCACGGCACGCAACGCGGCCGCCTGCTCATCGGCTGCCGTGGACTTCAGGGCCAACGCCATCATCTGCGGCAACTGCGCGGGCGCGGCGGTGGTTCCCAGGGCCTTCATGGCGGCCAGCCGGACCGCCGGATCAGCCGACGCCGCCGCGCCCAACACCACCGTCACGCACGCGATGGCGCGCCGCTGGCTGAGAATATCCAGAATGACAACCTGCGCCAGAGCCGGCGCCTTGGCCAGGACGGCCGCGATGTCCGGCAGATCCTTTTTATCCGCCAGTGCCAGGATGTGTTTCTTTAATTCCAGGAGTTCATCGGCGCTGGCGGACGGCAGCAAGTCCAGCAGGCTGGCCAGCCCTTGCTTCCCGTGCAACGTCTGGATGGCGGCCGTCCGCACGTCCACGTCGGAGTGTTTGAGATTGGCGGCCACGGCACCGCTGAACGCCGGGCTGTTAGCGCCCGCCAGCGCGTTCAACAAGGCGATGCGCAAATGATCCGGGCCGCTCGCCAGGATCTGATTCAACGCGCCGGTGCTCTGCGCGCCCGGCATCGCGAGCAGGGTGTGCAAGGCCGACACGCTGTCGGTCCGGTTGGAACTATTGACCGCCGCCACAAGATCCGGGATCGCCTGTTCGCCGCAGACTGCGGCCAGGGTGTTGAGCGCGGCCGGGCGCAGATGCGCCGCGCCCGGTGCGGCCCCGAGGGCGAGCACCTCGCGGCACACCGCCGCGCCGCGCGCGCGGGCGCCGTATTCCGCCAGCCGCCGGGCGTAGCGTAGATACAGGTTGGCCGCGAGGGCTTTCTCACGGGCATCTCCGGTCCGGCAGGCGCGCCGCAGCGCGTCGCCGGCGGAGTAGTCGGTCCACAGGAGCCGCTCGCGCGGGCCGATTTCCGCCAGGGCGCGCAGCGCGGCCGGACGCAGGTCCGCGTCCGCGCCGGCGGCCAATTCGACTAGCGCGGGCACGGCCGGCGGGGCGCGCAGTTCGCCGAGGGCTTTGACCAGGGTGACCGCCTCATTTCCCCGAGCCTTCTTCAGGGCCGGCAGCAAGACCGCCGCGGTGCCGGGCGCGCGGATGGCCAGCAGGGCCTGCGTGGCGGGCTCCACCAGGTTGGGCTCACGCAGGCAGACGCCCAGCGGCGCCAGGCATTCCGGGCCGCCGCACCAGCGCAGCAGGCCCAGCAGGAAGGACTTGATCTCCGGGTCCGGCACTTTTCGCAGCGCTTCCAACATCGCGTCGGAACACAGGCGCCGTTCGGCTTCGGCGCCTGGCCGGGCCGCATAAAACGCCAAGCCGCCCAGCAGGTAGCGCGCAGAGCTGTCGCCGCCCTTGCCGGGGGGCGCCAGCTTGGCGCAAACCGCCTGAACCGCCTCCGGGCCGCCCTTGATCAGTTCGCCGAAGACCGCTTGCTCCTCCGCCGCGGTCCGCGCCGGCATCCTGGCCAGCAGCGGCTTCACCTCCACGTTCCCCGCCAGCGCCTGTCCGACCAGCAGCCCCAGCGCCAGGCCCTGCCACGCCATGCGTCTGAATACGGGGGCGGTCATGTTCCCAGGCTCCAGGACGCCCGCATCGGTTGATCAATCAGACGGTTGGCCGCCTCATCGCCGATGAACTGCTCGGCGACCGGGTCATAGCGCAGCGGCCGCCCAAGCCGGACCGCGATGACCGCCAGGTTCACCAGCGTGCAGGAGCGGTGCCCGTTGCTTTCGTTCAGCGCGAACGGTATGCGCCGGCGAACCGCGTCCGCGAAATCCGTCTGCTGCGGAGCGGGCTCGGGCAACTCGCGGAGCTGCTGCTCAAGGTTTGCAATGTCGGATTTGAAGTTTTTGAAGATCTTGCCGTTGGGCCCCTCGATATACGGCGCGTCCTTGAGGCTGTTGTCGCCGTCCAGGATGATTTCGCAGCCGTCGGCATACCGCATGCGGATGCGCCGCCAGGGCCGGGCGGCGTCCGGATGCTGGAGCGGCGTGTCGGCCTCGATCACCACCGGGCTGGTGTCGTCCTTGTCGAGGATGTATTGCACCGGATCGAGGTAATGCATCCCCATGTCGCCCAACCCGCCGCCGTCATAGTCCCAATAGCCGCGAAACGACTGATGCGTCCGATGACGGGCATAGGGTTTCCAGGGAGCCGGCCCCAGCCAGAAATCATAGTCGAACCCGGCGGGCACGGTCTCCGGCTTCAGGCCGGTCTGGCCCTGCCACAGCTCCAATTTCCAGTTGAACCCCTGATGGGCGCCCACGGTCACCTTGAGCGGCCAGCCCAGCAGGCCATGCATTACGGCCTTCTTGATCATCCTGGGCGGGGTGTTCATGCCATAGAGGGAACCCTCGAACCGGAACCAGGTGTTGAGCCTGAACATCCGGCCATGGCGCAGGACGGCGGCTTTGACCTGCCGGCTTTCGCCGATGGTTCTGGCCATCGGCTTTTCGCACCAGATGTCCTTGCCCGCTTCGGCGGCGGCGATGGAAATCAGCGCGTGCCAGTGCGGCGGCGTCGGGATATGAATGATGTCTATGTCCGGCCGGGCGAGCACTTCGCGAAAATCCCGGTAGCCCTTGACGTCCGGCCCGCCCTTGGCCAGGGCGGCTTTCAGATGCCCTTCGTCCACGTCGCAAACGGCGAGCAGCTTGGTGCCGCCCATGTCCAGGTGGCCCATGCCCATGCCGCCGACGCCGATCACCGCCTTGGTCAGCCGCTCGCTGGGCGGCGTGTAGCCCGGCCCGCCCAGCACCGCACGGGGCACGATGCTGAACGCGGCGGCGGCCGCCGCCCGCTGCAGAAAACTGCGGCGCGTGATGCTCGTTCTCATGGCTGCTGCCGGCTCCCGGCGGGACGGGCCCACCGGGCGGCCTGATAGGCCTTCATTTGGCGGGGCCTTTCTTTTCCATGATGGTAGCTGCCGCCATGCCTTTCGTGAAGGCGAAAGGCAGATAGCGGTAATAGACTTCGAGGGACAGCGCCGCCAGCGCCGTAGACACGACCCGGCCCATGGCGTTCCCATGTTGCCCGGCCGGCGCCCAACTGCCCGCCTCGTCCCCGGCCTCGGCCTGCAGCGGGGGCAGGACAAGCTTAAGCCGCTCATTCCAGGCGTCCCACGCCGGCCCCCGGTGCTGGTTCATCGCCAGCGTTCCATAGTACAGGTAGTAGAAGTCCACCGGCATGCGGACGGCGGCTTTACGGCCGGAACGCGCCGGGGCGCTGGGCCCGGCCGGTTTCACCGGCGGCAACGAGTCGAACAAGTAGCCCGCCGATTCCACCATCCGGTCCTCCTCCGCCAGGGCGCCCATGATCTGGCGGCAGAACATTCCTTCGGCCGCCATGCTCGGCGTCGGGGCTGACCGGTTCGAATAGCCATAGAGACCGCCACGCTCGCCGCCGCCCATCGTCGTCAGCCATTGGTCCGCCCGGGTCACCGTCGCCTGCGGGACGTGGAGGCCGGCCATGCGCGCGCTCATCAGCGCCATCAACTGCCAGCCGAAGACAGAGGTGTCGCCGGCCTCGCCCGGCTTGTAACGCCAGCCGCCGGCGGATTGTTGGGCCTGTACGATGAACCCGACCGCACGGTTGACGGTGTTGCTCAACGCCGGATCCTTCGTGAGCGCATAAGACTCGGCCAGCGCGATGGTGGCGATACCCTGGTCGTACATGTTGCCGGCGCCGCGCGCGTCGCCGTCCGCCCGGACCTGCGCGCTAAGCCACGCCAGGGCCTTGGCCATCACCACCTGATACGGCCCGGCTTCCATGGGCTTGGCGCCCCGGCCCAGGAAACACAAGAGGGCCAGGCCCGTGGCGGATTGGTCATGCCCGGCTTTGCCGCCATATTTCTGAATGGACCAGCGGCCATCCGGCTCCTGATGCCGCGCCAGCCATACCAGCGCCTTAATGACCGCCGTTTCCGTTTCCTGGCTGCCGCCCAACCCTTCGACCAGCTCGCTGCTGGGCTTGCCGTCTTTGCGCAAAACGTACGGCGACAATTTGACATTCAGGTGGTCCGGCTCTTCCAGCTTGCCCGACACGCCGCTGCCGATCCCGCCGCCGACCCCGGAGCCCAGCCCCGGTCCGCGACCTTCGCCCCGCCCGCTGCCGCCGCCCATCGAAGCCAGCCGGGCGGTCAGGACAGTGCCCAGTCCGCCCAGCGCGCGCGGGCCGCTCGAAGCGTCGCCGCCGCGGGACAAGACGGCCACGCTGCCGCCGGTCGCCAGCGTATTCATGGCGCCGGTTCCAGAACCCCTGCTGTCAGCCAGCGAGCTGTTTTCCCCGGCGGTGTTCGTCACGACCGCCACGGCGCTTACGTCCGGTTCCAGCGCGACCGGTTTCGGGCTCGTGCCCACAACGGCGCCCACGGCAATCTGTACGCGTGCGGTCGAGACCGTCGGCGCATTCATAAGCGGCTGGAATGCCGACTCGTCCGCCGTGACCGGCGCCGCGGCGGCCGGCGCCTTCTGCTCCATGACGATATCCACGCGCGGGGCGGCCACCTCCAGAAGAAGTTCCAGTTTCGCGGCCAGTTTGACCGGGGTCTGGTCGGCGGCGGCCGGCCTGGCCGCGCGGCCGCCGGAGCTTTCCTGCGCCCGCGAGGGAGCGTCTTCCAACGCCACCGGGTTCACCGTGCTGCGCGCCACGACCATGGGGCCAGACTCTGTCCGCCGCGGCTGGAAGTCGGGCAGGGGCATGAAGCTGTCGGCCTGCCGGGCCACCACCGTGATCTCCGCGCGGGCCTGCGGCATGCCGTCGCCGCCGCCGCCGCCCACGCGCCCCATCACGTTCTCCGCCAGGTCCTGGGCCATTTTTTCGCCGGCCAGCGTGTCCACGCTGATGGCCACTTCCACCGTGTTGGTAGGCGCCGCCTTTTCCGCCATCTGGGCGTGGATCTTCCAGGACGATACGACCAGGAGCGCCAGCAGATGCACGATCAACTTGTGAAACAGGTTGGTCAGATCCCGGTAGTGCTGGCTCAGATAAATCAGCAGGAGCAGCGCGAGGACAAACGCCAGCATCCACCATTTCGCCAGGAGCAGCCGCTCGATCAGCGCATCCAGCCGCGACAGATCGAGTTGGCCGACCACCTCGCGGGCCGTGGTCGAGTAGAGCTGGAACGGCCCGCCGGCGCCGCGGCCGGAGCTGTAGACCAGGTCAAACCCTTCCATGCGCGCCGCCGGCGCCAGATCATCAGCCGGGCTGTTGATTTCCAGGCCCAGGTTTACGGCGGGCTGCCGTTCGCCGCGGATCACGCGGCTCCCGTATATGTCGAACCCGCCATAGCCGCCCGGCCGGTCGGACGCAAAGAAGATATACCGTCCGTTCCGCGCGATCCCCGGATCCGTGTCGCGGCCCGTCGCGGGGAGGCCTTCGCTCGGCGCCGGCTTGCTCCAGGTCCGCCCATCCCACGTGCAGGCATAGCGCTGGGCGTTGGTAGCGCCGGCGGATTGGCTGGAAAAAACCAGCGCCGCCCCGTCCGGACTGAACGCGGGCTTCTGCGCGACGGCCGACGCGTCCCGCGCCCCCAGGGCGATCCGCGGCTCTTCCCAGATCACCAGGCGCGGTTTAGCGTCCAGCGCATTTTCGCGGATCGAAACGTCGTCGGTGTAGGTACACCACACGGTGGCCCGCAGCGCCAGGAACAGGTGCAACAAAGCGCCGGTCAGGGCCAGCCAGGCCAGCAGCGGCACCAGCCGCCGCCGGAGGCCCGGCCACACCCCGCGCTGCCTGGAGCTGCCGTTATTCAAGGTTGTTTCTCCACCGACGCCGGCGAGGGAGTGGTCTTTACGACGCGGCGGACGAGACGGAAGAGCAACACCAGCAACGCGGCCAGGGCGACCAGCAGCGGCGCTTTATAGTTATCCCAGAGCCAGCCCCACTCCGGGCGCCGGTACGCGTACCGCGGGTAGACAACCCGCGACGTGGAACTTTGCAGTCGGTACCGGCCCTGGGCCAGGCCGCGGTTGGAACTGAACACGAGTTGGAATCCGGCCATGTTCACCGCCGGCGCGGTCTCGTCGCCGGCCGAGTTGATGGCCGGACCCAGGTTCTCGGGCGGCTCGCTTGCCCTGCCGAGGCGCGACCGGTACAGGTCGAAGCCGCCATAGCCGCCCTTGCGATTGGACGCAAAATACAGGAAATCGCCATGGCTCGACACGGACACGTGCAGCTCGTCGGCCGGCGAATTCAGGCTGGGCACCGGCTTGGCCCGGTCGTATTCCGGCACCGGCGCGAGCTGGCCGCCGCTCAACGCCGAGTATTTTACCGGACGTTCCGCCGGCTCAAAACCCAGCCCGTACAAAGGCGTATAACGGTAGTGCGCCTGCAGCGAGAGCGCCATCAGGGACGTGGTGATGACGCGCCCCATGGACCCGCTGAATTTCTTCCCCTCCGCCGGCCAACTGCCGTCCGGTTCCTGCAGGGGCAGGATGTCCGCCTGCAACTGACGGCTCCACTCCCGCCAGGCGGGCCCCTGGTTCTGGTAGGCCGACAGCGTGCCATAGTAAACATAGTACAGGTCGTCGGACTTCAGGCCGGCTTTCTTCAGAAAAGCGGCGGTTTCGAAGGCCTTGGGCGTGTTGGCCGAAAGCCCCATCAACTGGCTGCAGAAGAAGCCCGTGGCATTCATGGCCGGCGTGCTTTTCGCGCCTTTGCCCGTGTAAGAGTACAAGCCGCCGCCGTCGCCGGTGCTGACCGCCGCGAGGAACTTGCGCACGCCGTGGAAGGTCTTGGCCGGCACATGGATGCCCGACAGCTCGGCGCTCTTGAGCGCCATGACGATCCAGCCCGAAACCGACAGGTCGCTGTCCGGGCTCTTCGGCACATACCGCCAGCCGCCCACGCTTTCATTCTGCGCATCCGCGATGAAATACACCGCCGACTGGGCCGCCTCGAAGAGGTCCTGATCCTTGGTCAGCCCGTAGGCTTCCGCCAGTGCCAGGGCGCCGATGCCCTGATCATACATGCCGTTATGCTGCGGCTGGAACCCGCGCAAATCGCCGGTCAGCTTGTTTTGCTGCGACCTCAGCCACTGCAGGCCCTTTGCCACGGGCTCCCGGTACTTATAGGCCTGGTCGTGCCGCTCGCCGCGCCCGAAATAGGCCAACAGCGCGAAGGCGGTGGCGGCGACGTCATGGCCGTCCTGGCCGCCAGACCTGGCGATGGACCAGCGGCCGTCGCTTTCCTGCTGCTTCGCCAGCCAGGCCAGCGCGCGGTCCACCGCCGCCTCCGTGGCCGGGCTGCCGCCGAGTTTTCTCATGACCGCCGGATCGGACAGCGCGCTTTGCCGGAGCGAGTACAGCAGGCTCAGCGCGCGCTCCACCGCCCGGTTCGTATAGCCTGTGGGAAAACAGTCCGCGGCGAAGATGTCGTAGTCCGTCCCCGCGTATTTCTGGCGCAGCTCCGGCAGCGCCAGCCGGTTGTCTTCCTTCGTCAACGGCAGCCGGGGACGATTGGAGGAGAAGTACAGTTTCCGGTCGTCCGCCGACGGCTGCGGCGCCACATCGTCAAACGGGGAGTTAACCAGGAGGGTGAGCGGCTCCGGCCACGCGTACTCGGCGCCGTCCCAGCGCGCCACCCAGAGGTCATAGCCGCCCAGGCCGCCAGGGCGGTCCGTCGAGAAAAAGAGATACAGGCCGTCGTGGCTGAACGCAGGCGACTGCTCGTTAAACTTGCTGTTCAGCGCCCGCAACGGCTCGGCCTGGCCCCAGCCCCGGCCATCCCAGCGCGCGATGAACAGGTCCGCATTGCCCGCGGACAGCCCGCGCGTAAATGCCAGCTTCGTGCCGTCGGGCGAAATCGCCGGCTCCTGGACATCCGCCGCCGGCGTGTTAAGCGCGCCGGCCAGCGGCACGGCTGGCTCCCACAGCACCAACCGCGGCTGGACATCCTTGGCGAGACGCCGCACGGTCAGATCGTCCGTATAGTACCGCCAAGTGGCCGGCCGGAGGAAGCCGTACAGCCAGATGAGCAAGGCCGCGCCGACCAGCGCGGCGGCCGCCAGCAGCCCGACTTTCCACCGTTTTGTTGGCTTCTTCTGCATCATGCCTTGAGGCCCGCCATCTGCTTCGCGAACGCTGGTGGAGCGCCGCCCGGGCCGTCGCTTACTCCGGCACCTGATAGCCGATCTTGGCCTCTTTTACGCCCGCGTGCTTGCACAGGGACACGGCCTTCGCCACGTAGCCGTGCAACGCCTCCTGGTCGCCCCGGATCAACACCTTCTGGCTCGCGTTGGCTTTGACCGCTGCCGTCACGCTCTGCATCATCTCCTCCAGGGTCACCTGCTTGCCGTGCATCACGTACGAGCCGTTCCGGCGCACGTTGATGGTGATGACATCCAGCGAGCTGAGCGTCTGATTCTGGGCATCCGTCGGCAGGCTGACCTGGATATCCCGCTCCTGCATCTTCACCAGGACCGGGGTCATCACCATGAAGATGATCAGCAGCACCAAGACAATGTCAATGAAGGGGACCATGTTGATCTCCGCCATGGTCTGGACATTGCCCTTGGTCTTGAGATTAATGTGGGCCATGGCCGTCTCCCTAGTTGCGCTTGCTGATCCGATCAATGATTTCGGAAACGCTGACCTGCACTTCCAGCGCCAGCCGCTGCACGCGGTGCACCAGGTAGTTGTAGCCCATGACGGCCGGAATCGCGACAAACAGGCCGAAGGCCGTCGTAATCAGGGCTTCGGCCACGCCGCCGGCCACCACTTCCGGGCCGCCGCCCTTGCTGGCGGCGATGCTCTGGAAGGCCTTGATGATGCCGACCACCGTGCCCAGCAGTCCCACGAACGGCGCCGTGCTGGCGATGGTGCCGAGCATCGGGGTCCGGCGCTCGAGCTTGTCCACCTTGAGCTGCAACGCCCGCTGGGCCGCCCGATCCATGTTTTCCCGATCGCCCACTTCGCCCAATACCGTGCTCACCACGCTGGCCAGCGGATGGCCCGCTTCGTTGCACAAGCCCAGGAGCTTCTCGACGGGCTGGCCGGCCTTGATCCCGGCGATCACGTCCGGCAGGAACGAGTCCGCGTCCTGCTCGGCCCGCGCCACCACGATCATGCGCTCGGCCACGATGGACAGCGAGACGATGGACATGATCATGAGCACCGAGATGATCGGCCAGCCACGGGCCAGCATCTCCCTGATCTGGAAAGCCGACTCCTGCTTCTTCGCCGTCTGTGCCGCGGCCGCCGACAGCGGCGCCTCCTGGGCCAGCGCGCTGATGGACACGCCTAGACACAGGGCCACGACAAGACCCGCCGCCCATTTTTTTGTACTCCGCAAATATCGCATGACGTCCTCCGTCCTTATCTCTACCGGCTGTATGCTTCCTTGGTTCTGCTGCGCTTCGCTCACATCGTCGCACGGAGCGCGTCCAGCCGCTCCTTGGCCAACGCCGCGGCACTCTGCCCGGGGTATTTCCTGATCACTTCCTTGAACTGCGCCACCGCCGCGGGCTGGTCCCCCTTGGCCTCGAGCACGCGCCCGATTTCCACCAGCGCCCGCGCGCTCCACTCCGGGAACGGATAACTGACCTCCACGCGCACGAGCTCGCGGATGGCCTCGTCCAGCTTCCCCTGCGCGAACAGGCACTCGCCGATCTGGAACTGGCAGCGGGCCGTGATTTCATCGGCGCCCTTGCCCGCCGGCCCTTGGCCGCGCCCGCCCTTGGCCGGATGCGCACGCGCCGTCGTCGGGGCTTGCGCTTTGTCCGCCAGCGCTTTGCCATACTCACGCAGGGCCTCGGGGTACTTTTTGCCATTCTCGTACGCCCAGCCGGCGCCCAGCCGCGCCTGCGGCAGCCACGGGCTGGCCGGATACGCGCGCTGGAACTGCGCATAGGTCGCCGCGGAGTCCGCCCACTGCCGGAGCAGCCCCTGCGCCTCGCCCAGCCGCAGCAGCGCCGATTCGGCGACCTCCCTGGAATTCTTCGCCTTGAGCGCGGCGGCAAAATGCTCCGCCGCCAGCACGAACTCCTTCGTCTTGATCCGGCACTCGCCCGCCTGATAATAAGCCGACGCGCAGAGGTCGGATTCCGAATACGCGGTCACGAAGGCTTCAAACTCCTTGGCCGCGGCAGCGGGATCGTTCTTGCCCAGGTACGCCCAGGCCAGCCGGTACTGGGATTGCTGCCGGACCGCCGGATCCTTGGCCGTCGCGATGGACGCCTTCAACTGCGCGAGCACCTTCTCGAAATCCTTGGCGTCGAACGTCAGCTCCGACAGCTCGAAGCGCGCGCGCTCCGCCAGCGTGCTCCCGGGGAACTTCTGCAACAGGACTTCGTACTGCTGGATGGCGCCGGGCTTGTTGTTCCGGGCGCGCTCCGCCCACGCCCACTCGTACACCCCGCGATCCAGCAGCGGCGACTGGGGGAATTTCTCCAGCAGCGTTCTGAAGCGGCTGATCGCCGCCTCCGCTTGCTGGCTGTGGGCCAGCGCCACGCCGGCGGAATAAAGAGCTTCATCCGCCTTGGCGCTGTTCGGATGGGCGGCGCTGTGCCGGTTGAAATAAACGAGCGCTTCCGTATAATTCTCCGCCCGCAGCAGCATCAAGCCCAGTTGCAGGAGACTGTCCTCGGCCAGCGGCCCGCCCTGACCGACCACGGTTCGGAAATGATTCAACGCGTCGGTGTACTGCTTCGCATCCAGAGCGAGCCAGCCCAGGTAGTACTCGGCCGTGGTGCGCTGGGGGCTCTGCGGAAATTCCGACACGATGCGCTGCAGGGTCCGCCGGGCTTCCCCCGGCTGCTTGTTTTCGTACTGCAGCTTGCCCTGCTCCGCCAGCGCCAGCGCCAGGTGCGGACTCTGGCCATACTGCGCCACCAGGGCGCTGAGGTTCGTCGCGGTTAGATCGGCCTTGTTCTTCGTGCGAGCGCCCGCCAGCGCCAGCTCGATCCGGGCAGTATCCAGGTTCGGCTCCCCGCGGACCGCTTTCTTGAGAAACGCTTCCAGCCGCGCGATGGCCTGATCCCAGTCTTCCAGCCGGAAGGCGCAGTCGCCAGCGATGAAGTCCACCTGGCTGAAGGCCGGGCCCGCGGGCGCTTGCTGCACGAGCGGCGCGACCGCCTGCAACGCCGCCGCCCACTGGCCCTGACGGTGCAGTATCTGTGTGATCCGCAGCCGGGCGGCGGCGGTCTTGGGATCCTGGGGATACGCCGCCACGAATTCCTGGTACTGCTTGAGCACCGCGTCCGCCTGCTGGGGGTTCATGAGATAGAGGTTTTCCGCCCGCAGGAACAGCAGGGCGGTATCGGGCTGATGGGGGCGCGCCGCGAGGAGCCGCTCGCAGCGTTGCAGGCTTTCCGTATACTTCTTTTCCCAGTGCAGGCAGAAGGCGTTCAGCCGGAGCACGGCCGGCAGCTCCGGCCAGTCCGGACAGGCGCGCTCGATCCGGGTCAGAGCCGCCGTGGCCTCCGCCGTGCGCTTCAGATCGATCAGTGCATTGGCTTGCTCGAAAAGTAAATCCCCCAGCAAGGGTTCCCGGTTGTCGACTCGCGGCAGATAGTCCGCGATGACCTGCGCGGCGGCGCCCGGCTGGCCCTGCCGCGAGAACGCGCGGCCCATCCATAGCGCGGACACGGCGCTGAAATCATTCGTGCCCTGCGCCACCGGGCGCAACTGGTTGCACGCGCGCGCGAATTCCTTCTGCTCCAGAAAGGTCCGCCCCAGGTAGTAATGCGCCTCGTTCGCCAACGCACTGCCCGGCGCGTCCTGCAAGGCTTGCGAAAGCATCTCGACGGCTTGCTCGTATTTTTTCAGGTGGAAGCAGACCGATCCCAGCCGGAACGCGGCCTCCACGGCAAAAGCGTCCTGCTTGTTCCGGGCCGCGAGGAGATAGGCCTCGGCCGCCTTCGCCAGGTCGCCCGCCTCGCGCCGGCTCTCCGCCAGCAGGAAGGCGACCTGACCTTCCAGGGGCGTGCCCTTGACCTGCGGCAGCAGCGCGTCCAGGCCCTGGGCCGCCGCGCTGAAGTTCTTGAGGTGGTACCGCGCGTACGCGCCCTGGTACGCCGCGCGGATGGCCAGGTCGCCGGTTTTCATGGTCCGCAGGGCGTCGTCGGACGCCGCGGCGGCCGCCGCCCACTGCTCCTGCTGGCACAGCGCCTCGACCAGGGACGCCCGGGCTCTGTTCTTGAATTCCACGGCGCCCGGCGCCTGCGCCGCCGCGGCCAAGGTCTTCACCGCCTCCGCCGGATCGTGCAGCTTGAGCTGACACTCTCCCAGGAGGACCATCAACTGGGCCTGATCGCCGACCAGCTTGTGCTGGATCAACGTCCGCAGATGCTGACCCGCCTCGCTGAAATTCCCGCCCTGGTAACAACTCAGCGCCAGGCCCAGCCGCGCCTGTTCCGCCTTCGGATGCTGAGGATAGGCGCCCAGAAAGCTCCGGTATTCCGGCGCGGCCGCGCTATACAGCTTGCGGTTGTACAGGGCGTTACCAGCGTAATACCCCTCCAGGGCCGGGTCGTTCGCGGCCTCCTCGCCGGCCGCCCCCGCCCACGCCGACCCCAGCGCCAGGGCGCAAAGCGCCAGCCCGATGCAGCGCGGGACGCGCCGGACCCGCGGGCCGGGGACCCGCTGGACCGCTAGGCTTTCCGAAAGGACCATCACGCGAAAAATCCTGGCCACCTGAACGCGCCCGGAAGGGCGCGGCCGCTCATCGAACCACGCATCCAGCGTGCATGCAGATTAAACGAGCCACGCGCCTTTTTATTGTGCGGTCCGTTTCGGCGGCACGCGCACTGCGCCCGCCAGCCCCGACGCCCATCACCGGCAGCGTTCCAAGCCTTGGGAAAAGTTGCCTCATGGCCTTCCCCAAGCGTTCAGCCGGAAAGTTCGCGGCGCACGGCGCTGAAGGCGGCGATGGCTTTGTCCAAATCCACGCGCGAGTGCGCGGCGGAAACCTGCGTGCGAATACGCGCCTTGCCCTGCGGCACAACGGGGAAGGAAAAGCCGATGACGTAGATGCCGTGGTCCAACATCTTGGCAGCCAGGCGTTGCGCGAGCGCGGCGTCGCCGAGCATCAGCGGCACGATCGGATGCTCGCCCGCGGGAATGGCGAAGCCGGCCGCGGCAAGGCCGGCGCGGAAATAGTGAGCGTTCGCCATCAGCCGATCGCGCCACTCCGTCGAGCGCTCCAGCATTTCCAAAACCTTGAGCGAGGCCGCAGCGATGGAGGGCGCGAGCGTGTTGGAGAAAAGATAAGGCCGCGAGCGCTGGCGCAGCAGCGCGATGATCTCGCGCCGGCCGCTGGTGTAACCGCCGCTCGCACCGCCGAGGGCCTTGCCGAGCGTGCCGGTCAGGATGTCCACGCGGCCCATGACGCCACGATGCTCGTGCGCGCCGCGCCCGCGCGCACCGAGAAAGCCGACGGCGTGGGAATCATCCACCATGACCAGCGCGTCGTATTTTTCCGCGAGGTCGCAAATTTCGCGCAGCGGCGCGATGGAGCCATCCATGCTGAAGACACCATCGGTCGCGATCAAACGCACGCGACAACCGGCAGCAGCCTTGAGTTGCGCTTCGAGGTCACCCATGTCGGCGTTGCGGTAGCGGAAGCGCTGCGCCTTGCAGAGCCGGACGCCATCAATGATGCTGGCATGGTTCAGTTCGTCGCTGATGATCGCGTCTTCTTCGCCCAGCAGCGTCTCGAACAGGCCGCCATTGGCGTCGAAGCACGAGGAGTAGAGGATCGTGTCCGCGGCGCCGAGAAATTCGGAGAGGCGCTGCTCCAACTGCTTGTGCAATTCCTGCGTGCCGCAGATAAAGCGCACCGACGAAAGGCCGTAGCCCCACTGGTCGAGGCCCGCCTTCGCGGCTGCAATCACGTCGGGATGGTTTGCGAGGCCGAGGTAGTTGTTGGCGCAGAGGTTGATCACCTCACGCCCATCCTGCAGGCGGATGTGCGCCGACTGCGCGCCGGCGAGCACGCGCTCTTCCTTGAACAAACCGGCCGCGCGGATTTCGGCGAGTTTCGCGTCGAGGATGCCCTTGAATTTGCCGAGCATGATTACACCGTCCAGTCCAAAACAACCTTGCCGGAGTTGCCCGAGCGCATCGCCTCGAAACCTTTTTCGAACTCCGTGTAGTGAAAGCGGTGCGTGATCACCGGGGAGATATCCAGGCCGGATTGCAGCATCGAGGTCATCATGTACCACGTCTCGTACATCTCGCGGCCGTAGATGCCCTTGATCGTGAGCATGTTGAAAACCACCTTGCTCCAGTCAATCGCCATCTGCTCCGACGGGATGCCGAGCATCGCGATCTTGCCGCCGTGGCACAGGTTGTCAATCATGTCGCGGAACGCCGCCGAGTTGCCGGACATTTCGAGGCCGACATCGAAGCCCTCGGTCATGCCGAGCTGCTGCTGGACCTCGCGCAGGCTCTGCTCCTTCACGTTGACCGCGCGCGTCACGCCCAGCTTCCGCGCCAGCGCAAGGCGATAGGGATTGACATCGGTAATGACCACATAGCGCGCGCCGGCATGGTGCACGATCGCCGCCGCCATCAGTCCGATCGGCCCGGCGCCGGTGATGAGCACGTCCTCGCCGAGCACCTTGTACGAAAGCGCCGTATGCGCCGCGTTGCCGAACGGATCGAACGACGAGAGCACCTCCATCGAAATTTTCGGGTCCGCGTGCCAGACGTTCGTCATCGGAATGCTGACGTATTCCGCGAACGAACCCGTCCGATTGACGCCCAAACCAATGGTCCGCGCGCACAAATGCCGCCGGCCCGCGAGGCAATTGCGGCAGCGCCCACAAACGATGTGGCCCTCGCCGCTGACCACGTCGCCGAGCTTCACGTCGCCGACGTTCGCGCCGAACTTGACCACCGTACCGGCAAATTCGTGACCGATGCCCATCGGCACCTTGAGGGTCTGCTGCGACCAGGCATCCCAATTGTAGATA
>JAPLSZ010000159.1:0-3562 GCA_026398385.1 Kiritimatiellota bacterium
GCGGAGTCAGCGGGGCTGCCTTCGCTACGAAGCACGAGCCGTCGTGGCCGGGTTGAGGGGCGCCGCATGAATTTTTGCCGCAAAAATTCATATTTGGTCGGCGGGACACCGGGGGTGCGATTCTGAATCAGACGGGTGGTTCCATGAGTAAGAAGCGCCAAGGAAAGCGAACGATGAAGCCTACACTGGTGAACTACGCGCTGCTGGGGTGGATGTGCTGTGCCACGGCCCAGGCCATGGATTACAGCGCCGTCTTTACCGCTCCGCCGGGCGGGGTTCCGACCGGCACCATGCCCGATGGCCCGCTGCTGGGCAACGGCGATGTCGGTGTCGTGCTGGCCGGGCCGCCGGAGGAACAGCGCTTTTATATCGGCAAGAACGACTTCTGGCGCCGCAATAATGCGAGCGTGATCACCGTCGGCCTGGTGACCCTGGTGCTGCCCCAGTTGCAAGGCGCCAGCTACCGGCAGGAACAGGATTTGGCGTTGGCGGAGGTGCGCGGGTTCTTCACCAAAGGCGAGGTTGCGGTGCAGACGCGGTCGTTTGTTGACGCCAACTCCAATCTGCTGGTGACGGAATTGAAGTCCACCGGCACGGAACCGCTCCAGGTATCGTTGGGGAAGTCCATCGTCAAGACGGATTTGCGCACCGCGGCGGAAAGCACCGTTACGGACAATGACAACAAGGTGAATATCGGCCGCGAGCAGTATCAGTACCTCGGAAACCGCTGGTATTTCAATGGCGGCATCGCGGACACCAGGGTCGTGGGCAAAGCGCTGTCGGCGCAGGAAATCGCGGATCTCGCCAAAGCGGGAGTCAAGGAAACCGACGCGAAGGTCTATGACGGATCAACCGCGTTCACGGCGCTGGATGTTCCCAAGATGGATACGGCCGTTTCGGTCAGCGCCTGGATCAAGATCGAAAGCTATGCGGACACGGCCAATTACATCGTCAGCAAGGGCGAGTGGAACCAGGCCTACAGCCTGGGTCTTTCCAGCGGTTGTCTGCGCTGGGCGATCAACGGCTTTTTCCTTCAGTCCGACAAGCCCCTGGAGCTGAAAAAGTGGCTGCATGTCGCGGGCACGTTCAGCAACGGGGATATGGACCTGTATCTCGACGGCCAGCTCGTGAAGCAATCCCAGCGCGTCGCGCCTGGCAAGCAGGCGGCCGGTTCCCCCGGCGAGATCCTGTGCCAGACGCGCAAGGCCGATGAGCTTGCCGGGAAGAGCCGGGCGGTGGCCGTGGCGACCCGCCTGCTCGGCGGAACGTCGGCGGTCAATGCGGCGGGCGCGCTGAGCGTGACCCTGAAAACGGGCGAAGTCGCCTATGTGGTCTCCGCGATCCTCAGCGACCTGGATGATCCGGATTTCCTCGGAGCGGCCCAAAAGCGGGTTCTGGCGCTCAGCGCGAAGGACCTTCCGGCCTTGTCGGTCAGGCACCGGGACTGGTGGAAGAGTTTCTGGGCGCGCTCATTCATCGAGATTCCCGACAAGGAAATCGAGAAGCGCTGGTATGCCGCCTTGTACGTGCTGGGCTCGTGCAGCAGGCCGGGCAAGGTCGCCCCCGGATTGTGGGGCAACTGGGTCACCACGGACGGGCCGAGCTGGCATGGTGATTTTCACCTGAACTACAACTTCCAGGCGCCGTATTATATGGCCTATTCCGGCAACCACACGGATTTGACGGCGCCATTCTACCAGGCGATTTCAGAAGCGCTGCCACTTGGCAGGGAAATGGCCAGGCGGCGTGGCTGGAAAGGCGTGCATTTTCCGGTATGCATCGGACCGTGGGGGCTTCTGCCCGAGGGGCCGGATCAGGATCATGGCCAGCGCTCGAACGCCTCGTATGTCTCCTTGAATTACATCTGGCAGTATCAATACACGCAGGACCTGGAGTTCCTGAAAAAGACGGCCTATCCATATCTGTTGGAAGTGGCGGAATTCTGGGAAGATTACCTCAAGCTGGAACCCATCGACGCCGCTTCCTCCTCTGCCAAGGCTACGGCGGACAAGCAGGGCCCGAATGGCAAGATGCGGTATGTGATTCATCGCGACGCGATCCATGAAGGATCCGGCGATAACACAAATCCGATTCTCTCGCTGGGGGTGGTCCGAAACCTCTTCCGGAATCTGATCGTCATGAGCAAGGATCTCGGCGTGGATGAAGCCCGGCGCGCGAAGTGGCAGGACATTCTCGACAAACTCAGCGCGTTCCCGCTGCAGGAACGCAACGGGAAGACCGTGTTCCGCTATACGGAGAAGGGGTTGGATTGGTGGAACGACAACACGTTGGGAGTCCAGCATATCTTTCCGTGTGATACGATCGGGCTGGATAGCGATCCAAAACTGCTGAAGATCTGCCATGACACGATCAACGCGATGGCCCGCTGGGCTGATTACAACGGTTTCGCGACGTGGTATACCGTCTGTGCACGCGTCGGCTACGACCCGAAAATAATCCTGACGAAACTGCGCGAGGAGTGCGACAAGCACTCGCTCCCGAACCTGTTGCTGTACTACGGCGGCGGCGGCATCGAAAGCTGTGGCGGCTTCCTGGCGATCAACGAAATGCTGCTGCAGAGCCATGAAGGCGTCATTCGCTTCTTCCCGTGCTGGCCGAAGGACCAGGACGCCCGTTTCGGAACGCTGCGCGCCGTCGGGGCGTTTCTCGTTTCGGCCGAGTTGAAGGGTGGCGTAGTGACCGGCGTGAAGATCGTCAGCGAGAAAGGCCGCCCCTGCATCGTGCAGAATCCGTGGCCGGGCAAGACCGTCCGGGTGACGCGCAACGGCCGGGCGAAAGAAACGGTGGCGGGGGGACGCTGGTCACTGCAGACCATGCCGGGCGAAGTCATCGTCCTGGCTCCGGCCAAGCTGTAAACCGCCGGATGCGCCATGGCCATGAAACTCAGCTCCGCGTTCGCCCTACTGGCCGCAACCTGCCTGGCCGCCGATCCGCCCGCTCCGGTGCAACATCCTTTCAATACGGACTGGCAGTTCGCCCTCCATACCGCCACCGCGACCGCGTCCACCCTATGGCAGGCTGTCACGCTTCCCCATACCGCGCGACTGGAACCGCTCCTGATGGGCGACAAGATGTGGATGGGCGAGTGTCTTTATCGCAAGGTGTTTACCGCGGACCCGGCATGGAAGGGCAAGCGGGTCTGCCTCAACATCGAGGCTGCCATGCATACGGCGGACGTCGTGCTCAATGGGAAACCGGTCGCATCCCATGCGGGTGGTTATCTGCCTTTCCAGGTCGCCCTGTCCGAGGGGTTGAATTACGGCGTCACCAATGAGCTGCTGATCAAGCTCGATAATCGAGAGAATCCGGATGTGCCGCCGGGCCGGCCTTATGGCCAGTTGGATTTCTCCTGGTACCACGGCCTCTATCGCAATGTGGATCTGCTGGTCACCGACCAGCTCCATATCACGGATCCGGTGGCCGCCAACCTCACGGCGTCCGGCGGCATCTTCGTCACCTATCCCAAGGTGTCCGCTGATGAGGCCACCGTGCAGGTGCGCGTCCATGTGAAGAACGATCGGGCCGCCCCGGCCAAATTCTC
>JAPLSZ010000159.1:3581-31921 GCA_026398385.1 Kiritimatiellota bacterium
AAATTCTCCGTGCGTTGCGCGCTGCCTGGCAGCGCAGCCCAAACCGGGCCGGCCACGCTGGCGCCGGGTGCATCCGGCGTCTACACGCTCATGCTGGTCGTTCCCGCGCCGAAGCTCTGGCATCCGACAGCCCCGCACCTGTACCAGCTCAGCGCCGACGTTCTCAATGCGGACCGCACCACCGCCGACAGCCGGCACATCCAGGTGGGCATTCGTTCCGTGACCTGCACCGCCGGGCGTTTCAGCATCAATGGCCGGACCATGTACCTGCGCGGCACCAACCGGCACCAGGAATATCCCTACATCGGGTATGCCGTCCCCGACAGCGCCCAGTGGCGGGATGCGGCCATGATCAAGCAGGCGGGGTTCGATTTCGTGCGCCTCTCCCATTACCCCCATGCCCCGGCGTTTCTCGATGCCTGCGATTATTACGGCCTTGTGGTAATGGAACCTATTCCGGGCTGGCAATTCTACAAGGACGGTCTTTTTGCCGACCGTTCCCTGCAGAATGCCCGCGATATGATCCGCCGCGATCGCAATCACCCGGCCTGTATCTTCTGGGAAACCTCCCTGAACGAGACGGGGCATCCCGGCGATTTCCTCAAACAACTGCACGAGATTGCAGGCCAGGAATGCCCGGGCGCCTTTTCCGCCAGCCATAACAACAGTTTCCACGATGTCTTTATCCCTGCGCGCCAGCATACCGGCGGGCCGAAATACTGGGACGATTGGAAGCAAGGCGACAAGCCCATCCTTACGGCCGAATACGGCGACTGGGAATATTACGCCGACAAGGCCGCCAACTTCAATCAGACCGGGGCGAAGGAACTCAAGCGGGAGGAATCCAACAGCCGGCAACGTCGCGCGGACGGCGAGAAGCGCCTGCTGCAGCAGGCCCTCAATTTCCAGGAGGGCCACAACCAGAACCACGTCTGCCCCTCGATGATCGGCGACGCCAACTGGCTGTTCAACGATTACAATCGCGGCTGCGCCCCGGATCACTGCACCAGCGGCGTTGTGGACATCTTCCGCCTGCCGAAGTTTGTCTACTTTTTCTACAAGAGCCAGCGTGCCCCCCGGGGCGAATTCCAGGCGGCCCCCATGGTCTTTATTGCCTCCTATTGGACGGAACAATCCCCGCTCTCCATCCGCGTTTTCTCCAACGGCGACGAGGTGGAACTCCGGCTCAACGGCGTGCGCCTGGCGCGCCAGAAACCCGACCAGGACATCTTCTCCAAACACCTCGCCCATCCTCCGTTCACCTTTACCGTCCCTGCGTTCACGGCCGGTGAACTCAAGGCCATCGCCTACCTGGGCGGGACGTCCGTTGCCGAACAGGTGGTGCGCACGCCGGGAAAGCCGGCCAAGCTCCGTTTGGTCACCAGGCTTGCGGACATTCCCGTTTCACGGAAATCAAAAGATGCATTTTTTGTCCACGCGGAAATTCTCGACAGCAAGGGCACCCTGGTCCCCCACGCCTCCCTGCCGGTCAAGTTTACGGTAGCCCATGCCGAACTGGCGTCACCCGCACAGATTACCGCCGAAGCGGGCATAGCCTCGGCCCTGATTCTATCCCCTGGGTATGGCCGTCCCATTCGTGTTTCCGCCAGCGCTGAGGGTCTCGCGTCAACGTCGCTCACCGTCCAGTGATAGGAAGCAAACAAAGGAGTTCGTGAAATGAGGAAATTAGGTTATCAATTATGGTTGTCCATGTTCACGGCAAGTCTGCCGGCCATAACATTGGCGGCGGCGGCTGAAACAAGCCTGCAGAATCTGACCGGCCAGGATGCGCCGGCGGGTGCGGTCTGGCTGGATACTTTTGACTTGAGTCCCGTGGAGACCGGTTGGGGCTCTGTGGGCGCGGGAAAATCCGCAGAAGGGAAACCGATGTCTGTCGGCAAGCAGAGTTTTGCGCACGGCCTCGGAACCCATGCGGATAGCGTCGCTGGCGTTGACCTCAAGAAGACGGCAACCCGGTTTGTCGCGGCCGTCGGCGTGGACGACGAGACCGATAAGCGCGGGTCCGTGGTTTTTCAGGTGTGGGTTGACAAGGTGAAGAAGGCCGATTCCGGACTATTGAAGGGCGGGGACGCGCCCAAACTTCTTTCCGTTGATCTCACGGGGGCCGACATGCTGACGCTCGTGGTCACGGACGGGGGCGATGGCAATGCCTCTGATCACGCTGACTGGGCCGGGGCCGCGGTGTTTGCCACGGGGAGTTCCGTCAAGGTCGTCCCGGGAAACTTCGGGCTGCCGAATATCATGCCGGAAATTGCCTCCGGCGATCCGGCCAAGACCTCCATAAATGGACCACGTATTGTCGGAACGACGCCCGGCAAGCCCTTCATTTTCCTTGTCCCAGCGACGGGCGCAGGGCTTACGAAGTTCTCCGCGAAGAAGCTGCCCCCCGGCCTGAAGATGGATTCCGTAACAGGCATCATCACCGGCGCGGTGGAGCAGCCGGGCACGTACGAAGTGACGCTCGCGGTAAAGGGCAAAAGCGGATCGGCCTCGCGGAAACTGGTGATCGAGGCCGGTGACCACAAGCTGGCCCGGACCCCGCCGATGGGCTGGAATTCGTGGAATTGCTGGGCCGGCGCGATTGATGACGCCAAGGTGCGTGCGGCGGCGGACGCGATGGTCAAGTGCGGACTGGCGGCGCACGGGTACCAGTACATCAATATTGACGACTGCTGGGAAAAGGGCCGTGACGCCAGCGGGGAGATCGTGTCCAACGAGAAATTCCCGGACATGCAGGGGCTGGCCGACTATGTACACAGCAAGGGCTTGCGGCTGGGCATCTATTCGTCGCCCGGCCCGCAAACTTGCGCCAGCTTCACGGGAAGCTACCAGCACGAAGCGCAGGATGCCAAGACCTACGCCAAGTGGGGCATCGATTACCTCAAGTATGACTGGTGCTCGTACGGCTCGGTTGCCGGGAATAATCCCGGCCTGGACGGTTTGAAGAAACCGTACCATATCATGGATAAGGCGCTGGACAACTGCGGCCGAGATATTGTTTACAGCCTCTGCCAGTACGGCATGGGCAATGTCTGGGAATGGGGCGCTGAAGTTGGCGGCAACTGCTGGCGCACCACCGGCGACATCACCGACAACTGGGGCAGCTTGTCCGGCATCGGGTTCGGCCAGAACGGCCATGAGAAATTTGCCGGCCCCGGACACTGGAACGATCCGGACATGCTGATCGTCGGCCGGGTGGGCTGGGGGCCGAACCTGCATCCGACCAAGCTCAAATATGTGGAGCAGGTCACGCACATCACGCTGTGGAGCTTGCTGTCTGCGCCGCTGCTGATCGGGTGCGACATGTCGAACATGGACAAATTCACGATCGATTTGCTCACCAACGATGAGGTGCTGGACGTAAACCAGGATCCGCTTGGCAAACCGGCCGGCCGGGTGGCCGACCGCAACGGCATACAGGTGTGGCGCAGGCCGCTGCAGGATGGCACAACCGCGGTCGGGATGTTCAATACCGGCCCGGAAGCTGCCGATGGAACCGTCCAGTGGGTGGATATCGGCGTTCACGGCAAACAGCCGGTGCGCGATCTCTGGGTGCAGCAGGAGCTCGGGGGCTTTGACGGGCAGTACACGGTGACGATTCCCGCGCACGGCGCGGTGCTGCTCAAGATCGGGCGGCCGTCGGGGCAATAGCGTCCATAAGCAAGGGGTTCACCACGAAGCAGGATGAAGGCTCAACCCTTCGTGGACTTCGTGATCTTCGTGGTGATGATTCCGGGTTGCGGGCGCAAGCTATATGAGAGGTAAATGAAATGAAGCGAGTGATTACAGCTGTCAGTTTGGGCGCGCTGGCTCTGGCCGCGCGCGTCCAGGCCGCGGACCTGGTCTTGCGGTATGACAAGCCGGCCAACGACACGATGACCGAAGCCCTGCCCGTGGGCAATGGGAAGCTGGGCGGGATGATCCACGGCGGCCCGGCGCTCGAGCGGGTGGTGCTCAACGAGAGCAGCCTGTGGACCGGCGATGAGAAGACGGCCACTGGCGATTACGATGCGATGGGTTCCTATCAGACGCTCGGGGTCCTCGGCATTGATACCACGGCCAGGTCGGGTGCGGTCGCGGCGAAGGTGCCGACCGTGGTTTGCGCCAGCGGACAGGAGTCGTATTACCAGCATGAAGGTATCGCGGCGTCCGTGGACAACAATCCCGGGACAAAATGGTGCGTGGTGCCTGATGGCGCGCCGCTGATCTGGGATCTCCGGCTGCCTGAGGCCCGCGTGGTCAACCAATACTCGTTCACCTCCGCCGGTGACGTTCCGGAGCGCGATCCATCCACCTGGGAGTTCAGCGGCTCCAACAACGGCAAGGATTGGACCCCGTTGGAGCGCCACGAGAACGAGCCGCCGATGGCCAACCGGGGCGAAGTGAAAACCTACACCTGCAAGAACACCGCAGCGTTCAAGGCCTACCGGCTGACGTTTGCGCCCAAAAAGGGCGTCATGCATTTTCAAGTCGCGGAGATCGCCCTCCCGGGCGTGGTTTATCCGGGCAAGGCTGCGCCCGCCCCGGTGGAGAACTATGGCCGCGCGCTCGACCTGGCCACGGCGACGCATGTGGTCACGTACAAGGAGGGGGCGGTGACCTACCGGCGCGAAACCTTTGCCTCGTATCCCGACCAGGTGCTGGTGATGCGGCTGACGGCCGACAAGCCAGGGTCATGCAGCGGCGCGGTACAGCTCAAGGGCGGGCACCGCGAAACCACACCGGCCGCGAACAACGGGCTGCAGTTTTCCGGTGTGCTGGCCAACAACCTGAAGTATGCGACCCGCGCCCTGGTGTTGAACGACGGCGGTGCGGTGCAAGCGGGCGAGGGGCAGATCTTTTTCAGTCAGTGCGACAGCGTGACCATCCTGCTGGCGGCAGGTACGGATTATACGTTCGATCATTCCCGCCGCTACCGGGGCGGGGACCCGCAGGCCGCCGTCGAGCAGCGGCTCGCCGCAGCGTCCGCCAAAAAGTATGCCGCCCTGAAAGCGGCGCACCTCAAGGAGTTCCAGGCTTATTTTAACCGGGTCGCGCTCGACGTCGGGGCGACGCCGGCGGACCGGCTGGCGCTGCCGGTGGACCAGCGCAAGGTGCTGCACGCCGAGAAGGGCGGCGATCCCGACCTTGAGGAGCTGATGTTCCAGTATGGCCGCTACCTGATGATCAGTTGTTCGCGGCCCGGCGGTTTGCCGGCGAACCTGCAGGGGTTGTGGAATGATAACAACAATCCCCCGTGGCATAGCGATTACCATGCGAACATCAATGTCCAGATGAACTACTGGCTCGCCGAACCGGCCAACCTCTCCGAATGCCACACGGCATTGTTGGATCTCATCACCAGCCAACTCCCCGCGTGGCGCAAGGCAACGGCGGTGGCCCCGGAATTCAAGGCGGCCTCAGGCCAGTCCGTGGGCTGGGCAGTTAGAACCTCGCACGGCATCAACGGTGACATGGGCTGGCAGTGGGACATCACCGCGAACGCCTGGTATTGCCAGCATTTCTGGTGGCACTATGCCTACACCGGCGACAAGACCTGGCTCCAGACGGTGGCGTATCCGGTGATGAAGGAGATCTGCGAGTTCTGGGAAGTGCGCATGAAAGCGCTGCCCGACGGAACCCTGGTGGTGCCGAATGGCTGGTCGCCGGAGCACGGCCCCACCGAGGACGGCGTGAGCTACAACCAGGAGATCTGCTGGGACCTGTTCAACAACTACGTGGCGGCCAGCGAGGCGCTGGGCGTGGACGCGGACTACCGGAAGAAGATCGCGGCGATGCGCGACCAGTTGCTGGTGCCGAAGATCGGCAAGTGGGGCCAGCTCCAGGAATGGATGACGGATCGCGATGATCCCAATGATCACCACCGCCATACGTCGCATCTGTTCGGGCTTTATCCCGGTGAGCAGTTCAGTGTCGCCAAGACCCCCGCACTGGCGGCAGGGGCCAAGAAATCCCTCGACGCCCGCGGCCTCACAGGCGATGTCAGGGAATGGTCGCTCGCCTGGCGCACCGCGCTCTACGCGCGCCTCCGTGACGGCGAAAGCGCTCACCATGCGTTCCAGCATCTGCTGTCTAACCAGTTCTCCTGCCTTAATCTTTTCGGCCTCCATCCGCCGATGCAGATGGATGGCAACTTCGGCATCACCGCGGGCGTCTGTGAGATGCTCATGCAGTCCTATGCCGGCGCGATCGAGCTGCTGCCGGCGCTTCCCAAGGCGTGGCCGGCCGGAAGCGTCAAAGGCCTCAAAGCCCGCGGCAACTTCGCGGTGGACATCGTCTGGGCCGAGGGCCAGGTGACGTCCTACAGCATCCGCTCGCCCACGCCGCGCGAAATCAAGGTGCGCGTGAACGGCGTGGAGAAGACGGTCAAGGCGGAGAAGTAGGGGAGCGTGGCGGTCTGGCGCTTGAAAGCGGCTGCGGGGAATTCTTCCGATGGGTGAAGCGGATGTTCCTGGGCGACGGCCAACCCTCCGCCGAGCTGTTTTCCGCGTGCAAGGCCGTCAACACGCAGCTGTATTTGCTGGCCGACTTTTTTGAGAAAACCAGGGAGCTTGTGAAACCGCTTGAGAAAGAGGAGCGTTGAATGAGAATGTGGATAATGGCTTGTGTGTTGGGATTCTGTTTTGCGGCCAGAGGTGAGGAAACCCGGTTTGAGAATCTGCCCAATCTGAATCTGATCGATATGAACTATGGAAAACCGACCCAAGACAAGGCGGTGTCCGGTCAGCCTCTGCAGATGGGCGACCGGAAATTCGAGCATGGGCTGGGTCTGCACGCCCCATGCACGGCCCTGCTTCTGCTCGACGGCAATACGGAGAAATTTCACGCCGTGGTCGGGGTCAGCGATCTGAAGGGCGAGCCGGGTTCCGTGGAATTCGTCGTGACCGGCGACGGAAAGATTTTGTTTAGGAGCGGCGTGATGAAGGGCGGCGTGAACAAGGCGGGCGACCCGCCCAAAGAGATCAATCTGGCTCTGTCTGGTGTCAAGAAACTCAAACTTGAGGTGACCGACGGTGGTGACAACAACTACAGTGACCACGCCAACTTTGCCGATGCGGTGTTTACGTGGAAAGGGGCGGCGCCCAAGATAGTGGATATGGAGACCTACGGTGGACAGGCTTTCCCGCCGGTTGGAACGAATCGGATCACGGTGGCGGTTCAGGCGGCTGACGCTCCGTGGGTCGCTAAGTGGATCGGCCCGGAAAAGGGCGATGCGAACACATGGATCTGCTACCGCAAGAGTTTCGAGATGGGGCGCGTGCCTTCGTCGGTTCCGACCCGGGTCGCGGTGGACTCGAAATATTGGTTGTGGATCAATGGCAAACTGGTGGTCCGCGAGGGTGGCCTCAAGCGCGGCCCGACGCCGACGGACGGCTATTACGATGTGGTGGAGCTTGCGCCCTACCTGAAGAAGGGTCGCAACACAATCGCGGTGCTCGCATGGTATTTCGGCAAGCCGGGGTTTTCCCATAAGAGCAGCGGCAAGCCGGGGTTCGTGCTGGAGGCCACGCTTGATAAGGGCGCCGTGGCCACCGACAAGAGCTGGAAGATGCGGATCCATCCGGCGTTCGGCACGGCGGGCGAGCCCAAGCCGAATTACCGGCTTCCGGAATCCAGTGTTCTCTTTGATGCGACGAAGGATATCGGCGGATGGATGGAGCCGTCGTACGACGATTCCTCGTGGTCCGCGCCGGTTGAATCGGGGACCCCGCCGGTTGCGCCGTGGGGCGCTCTTGTGCGGCGACCGATCCCGCAGTGGAAGGATTATGGGCTGAAGGCCTACACCAACGCGGCGGCATTGCCGGTCGTGAGTGACGGCAAAGCGATCAAGGCGGCACTGCCTTATAACGCGCAGGTGACGCCCTATTTTAAGATTGAGGCGAAAGCGGGCCTGAAGATCGACATCCGCACCGACGACATACAGGGCGGCGGGGAGACCAGTATTCACGCAGAGTATCTCACCCGGAACGGGGTGCAGGAGTATGAGGCGCCCGGCTGGATGAATGGACACGTGGTGGAGTACACGATGCCGGCGGGGGTGAAGATCCTGTCGTTGCAATATCGCGAGACCGGTTACAACGCTGAGTTTGTCGGCTCGTTCAAGTGCGAGGAGCCGTTCTATAATTCGCTCTGGGAGAAATCCAAGCGTACGCTGTACGTCACCATGCGCGACAATTATATGGACTGTCCAGACCGCGAGCGGGCGCAGTGGTGGGGGGATGCGGTCAATGAACTCGGGGAGGCGTTCTACGTGTTTGATCCGCCGGGCTACCAGCTCGCGCAGAAGGCCATCCTCGAGTTGGCAAACTGGCAGAGGGCGAACAAGACCTTGTATTCGCCCGTGCCGTCAGGGAACTGGGGCGCGGAACTTCCGCCACAGATGCTCGCGAGCGTCGGAAAATACGGCTTCTGGGTTTATTATTTTTACACTGGCGACAGTGCGGCGATGCGGGCGGTGTATCGCGATTACCTGACGGTCTGGAAACAGGACGAAAATGGTCTGGTGATTCATCGCAAAGGCGACTGGGACTGGTCGGACTGGGGCAGTAACATCGACGTACGGCTGTTGGACAGCGTGTGGTATCACCTGGCGTTGCAGGGGGCGATCGAGATGGCCAAGTTGTGCGGGGCCGAGGGCGATTTGCCCGGCTGGCAGGCCCGGCTGAAGGCCGTCGGGAAGGGCGTCAATGCGGCGTGTTGGAACGGCAAGGAGTATCGCTCGTCCAACTATAGCGGTGACACCGATGACCGCGGCAACGGTTTGGCGGTGGTGGCTGGGATCGCCGGGTCCGACAAGTATGCGGCCTTGCGCGAGGTGCTGGACAAGCACCGCAACGCGAGCCCGTACATGGAGAAATATGTGCTGGAGGCGCTGTTCATGATGGGCGAGTCACAGCTCGGGCTGGACCGGATGAAGCAGCGGTACGACGGCATGGTCAAACGGCCGATCTCGACGCTGGCTGAGAACATGGACGGCAGCGGCACCTACAATCACGCGTGGAGCGGCGGGCCGCTGACGATGATGTCGCAGTATGTGCTGGGCGTAGCGCCGGACAAGGTGGCCTACAGCGAGTACCATGTGCTACCGCAGATGGGGGCGCTCAGGTCGGTCGAGGCTATGGTGCCGACGGTGAAAGGCAACATCCAGGTCTCGCTGAAGCGCGACGCGGCGACGTTCGGGCTGAAGCTGGTGTCGCCAAAAGGCACGAAGGCGCTGGTCGGCATTCCACTTGAGAAAGGGCGTCGCATTGCGAGTGTTGAAGTCAACGGCAAGACCGTATGGCAGAATGGCAAGCCGGATCTATCGGCTCGCGGCCTTGTCTGCAAGGGTCAGGATGAACGGTACTGCCAATTTGAAGTGGGACCCGGCAAATGGGATTTTTCCGCGAGTTACGAGTGAACGGCATGCCAGCCGCTTGCTGCCAGCGCGACGAACGCAAAGGCTGGATGGGCGATGCGTTGGTCACTGCCGAATCGGCTTGCATGAACCTCGATATGAAAGCGTTCTTCGCAAGGCGATGGCGCTTTCTTTTGACCTGGTACCACCTGAGAGCAAGGGCGCTGTGCTGGCCCGCCTGAAAAAGAGCGTTGAATACAAAGGCGGACATTTGACCACGGGCGTGATGGGACCCTACTGTTTGATGAATGCGCTGTGGCGGAATGAGGCGGCAAAGCAGCTAGAGCTTCCCGGAAGAATACATAATGGAGGAACGAAAGATTGTGAGCATTAAGGAATGTCTAATGGCGGCGGGGATGCTGGTATGGGGATTGTGCATGCCGGGCAACGCGGCCGACCTGGTCAGGGTGGCTTATGATGATGCGGGCGTCAACGGCGCCCAGTCCCATCTCAAGAACTCCGACGGCGATTGGCGGTGCGGGAATCCCGGAACGTCCGAGGAAGCGTTGCGCACCGTGGCGTTTGGCACGCGAATCGAGTTCGGGTATCGCGGGTTGAACCCGCAGGCGGCGTACCAGGCCAAACTGCGCTTCTTCTCCGATGGGCAGCGCGAAGTGCGCGTCAAAGCGGGAACGCGCACGCTGCTGAACTCGGTGATCATTGAGGTGGGGAAGCCGGTTGAGCGCGAGATGGATCTTCCGCCCGCGGCCTTTGCGACGGGCACACTGGCGCTGGTGATCGAGCATATTTCCGGATTCAACGGGGGTGTGGTTTCGGATGTTGAAATCCTTTCGACGGACCCCAAACCCCTGGAGGCGATCCCGGTTCCTGCACTGGTGATTCCACGCCTGAGTCCGCAGCCGGTCAAGGTGGCTGGTGTTTCTGATGTGTTTGTGGATCTGGGTGGCGTCTGGCGGTTCCATCCCGCGCCTCCAGTCAACTTCTGGCAATCCGATGTTCGCGGCCTGGAACATGAATCGGGCTGGGCGCCGATCCAGGTGCCGGGCGAATGGGCCATGCAGGGGTTCGAGGTCAAGCCCGGCACGGCGGCCGGCTACCGGCGCGCGTTTAAGGTTCCGCGGGACTGGAGCGGCAAGCGCGTTAAACTGCGCTGCGAAGGCGTGTACAGCGACGCCACGGTATGGATCAACGGGAAGAAGGCGGGGGAACACCAGGGCGGCTTCACGCCGTTCGAACTGGATGTGACGGACCTCGTCCAGGCGAAGGGGGAGAACCGGATCGCCCTCGCGGTGATCAACGAGTCGAAGGCGGACACGCTGGCCAGCGGAACCAAGTATGCCTGCCACCCGTTGGGCGGCATTCCACGCGCGATCAGGTTGGTCGCCCTGCCGGCGGCCCATGTCTCGTCGTTGCAGATCACCACGGCATTTGATGCGGCTTTCCGCGACGCGACCCTTGGCGTTTCCGTTGAGTTCGCGAATGAAGGACCCATCGCGCTTGCGGATGTGCAGGTATCACTTTCATTGACGGCGCCCGACGGCCAGGTCGTGCCCCTGTCTCCGGATCGCATTCCCCTGGGTAATCTGGTTGCCGGTGGGCAGTCCACCAAGGCCGTGCGTATTCCCGTTACGAGTCCCTTGAAATGGGATAATGAGCATCCCCTCCTCTACGCATTGTGCGTCCAACTTGAAATCGGCGGGAAGACGCTGGAGACGCTGGTTCAGAAGGTTGGCTTTCGCCAGGTGGAGGTCCGCGGCGACCGTTTGTTTGTCAATAATCTTCCGGTCAAACTCCGCGGGATCAACCGCCACGAGGTGTATCCAGTCACCGGGCGCAGTGTGCCTGCCGGGCTGCACCGGCGGGATGTGGAGTTGTTCCGCGAGGCCAACGTCAATCTGTTGCGCACCTGCCACTATCCGCCGGACGAGGCGCTGATGGAGGCCGCGGACGAACTCGGCATGTTCATCGAGTGCGAGGCTCCTTTCTGCTGGGCGCCGGGAAACGGCAACAAGAATCTGGTCTTGCTTCAATCCGCGGAAATGGTGCTGACCTATCGGAATCATCCGGCGGTGCTCTTCTGGTCGCTGGCCAACGAAAGCAAGTGGGGGGAAGATTTCATCGACTCATCAAAACTTGTCCGCGAGCTTGACCCCACGCGGCCCCAGACGTTCAACAATCCGGGCGACCAGAAGTTCACAGAGATCGTCAACCGGCATTACCCCGGCCGCGGCGGGCCTGCCGAGGGGCGTAACAACGCCAAGAATCCCATATATCTTGGCGAAGATTGCCATCTCAATGCGTATAACCGCCTTGAACTGGCGACGGATCCGGCGATCCGCGATACGTGGGGCCGCTACACCCGCGAACTGTGGGACGACCTATACGACAGCGAAGGCTGTCTCGGCCAATCGATCTGGTCCGGGATTGACGACACGTTTTACCTCAAGGACGATCAGACCGTTGGCTATGGCACCTGGGGTCCGATTGACGGATGGCGCCGTCCCAAGCCCGAGTATTGGGGAATGAAAAAAGCGTATTCCCCGGTGCGGATCCTGAAGGCCGGTTGCATGACGGTTTCCAACAGCGTCATCGAAATCGAGGTCCAGAACCGACAGAACTTCGCCAACATGAACGAGATGAAGGTGGCATGGAAGGTCGGCAAACAGTCTGGAAAAACCACCGCCAGCCTCGCGCCGCGAGCCAAAGGCACCCTCCACATCGGTTTGAAGACGGCACCCAAAGCGGGCGACAGCCTTGAACTCACATTTGCAGACCCGCGCGGTTTCGTGGCGGACCAATTCTGTCTTCCGCTGGCAAGCGCCGAATCACGACCTGAAGCTGCGTCAGATGCCGGCAGGCCACCCTGCACGATGGCGGAATCGTCGAGTGACATCACGGCTGTCTGTGGAAACATGAAGTGGAAGGTCAGCAAAACTTCTGGCCAGCTTGTATCGGTCGATGCGGGTTCCGGCAGCCTCCTCCTGAGCGGTCCACAGTTGATGCTTCTTCCTCTCAACAGCACCGGCGAGGCGCAGATGACCGGCAAGACCAAGGTTTGGACGCCCTTCACCGAACCCTGCGCCGGCTGGGTCTGCACCAAGGTTGGCGGCACGACCGACGACGGCAAGGTGAAGGTGACCGTTTATGGGAAATATGAGGGCGCGGAGGGCTCCTACACGCTTATCTTTCATCCGGGCGGCAGTATCGCCGTGGCTTATGCATTCACGGTCAAGAAGGAGCTGAACCCGCGGCAGGTGGGACTGGTGTTTTCATTGCCACGCGAATGCGAAATCTTCTCGTGGGAGCGGGAAGGCTATTGGAATGTATATCCCGAAGATCACATTGCCCGCCTGAAGGGGACGGTGAGGGCGTCCGAAGGTTTCAAGGCGACTTCCGTCGGTCCGAGAACGAACCCGTCGCATCCCTGGCGGCTGGATAATCTGCCTTATGGCAACAACGATTTCTGTTCGACCAAGCACACGATCCTGAAGGCGTCGCTGGTAAATGCCGGAGGACTGGGAGTCGATGTGGATGGGCAGGCCAGGCAGCATGTACGGTGCTGGCGCACCGGTGCGGCCGTGAATCTTCTCGTCGCCGATTATTCCAATGGCGGCAGCGAGGGATATCTTCGCGGCCTGGCCAGCAAGGATGATCGGCCCCTCAAGGTTGGCGACAAGGTGACCGGCGTGGTGAAGCTTGCGCCGCGGGTGAAGAAATAGCGGATGATCAAAGCGCCGCGCCCCATTGAGGAGACCATGAACAACCTTAATTCGAAGAGAGTAAGATGAACAGAATGACAATAAAGTTTTCGGCCATGATGGCTATTGGGGTTGGGGGGTTCTGCCTTGCGGCGGCCGGCGAAGAAATACGGGGCGCAGGCTCCGAAGATGGTTATCCCTCGTTGGATAAATTGGTGAAGTCGCCGGGCCGCATGACCTATTATGTAGATCCTGCAAACGGTGACGATGGGAACTCAGGGGTCAGGACCGAAAACCCCTGGCGCAGCCTTAGAATGGTAAACCGCCTGCTCCTGGCAGCCGGGGACCGGATTGAGCTGAAGCCGGGGTCTTTTAACGAAACCCTGAAGCCGTCGGGGGCGGGCAGCATAAAGCAGCCGATCGTCATCCGTTTCGCCCCGGGCGAATACGACTTCTATCCGGAGCAGGCGCTCAAGCTGAAACTGCATATCAGCAATACGGATGACGACCCTAACACGCCCAAGGCCATCGCCCTGGCGTTCCGGGGGATCCGCCACGTGCAGGTGCTGGGCGGTGCGGAGGGCAAGAAGAGCGACCTCTACATGCGCGGCAAGATGATCCAGACGTTCTTCGACCACGCCGAGGATATCCGCCTGGACGGACTGGCCTTCGATTACCGCCGTCCCACCACGTCGGAATATACGGTGGCGGAGGTCGCCGCCGATCATGCCGTGCTGGCCATCCACAAGGATTCGAAATACGCCATGGAGAACGGCCCAGGACGCGTTCCGGCAGGGGGCGCAGCAGCAGGGAAATGTTGCGGAAGGCACCTTGTGGCGCGACGGGATCAGGTTCGGCGATGTGACGAAAGTCGAGGAGCTCGCGGCCGGCAGGATTCGCGTCTCGTTCTCGAAAAACCCGGGGTTCGTCAAGGGCCGCGTCTGGCAGGAGCGCGACCCGTACCGCGACTGCACCGGGTCGTTCGCGCGCAACAGTAAGGACATCGTCTGGGAGAACTGCGCCTACCACTACATGCACGGCATGGGGCTGGTGAACCAGTTCTGCGAGAATCTGACGTTGAAGAAGGTGGAGCTTGCGCCGCGGCCCGGCTCCGGCCGCACCTGCGCCTGCTGGGCTGACGCCATCCAGGTCTCCGGCTGTCGTGGCAAGTTCACTGCAGAGGCGTGTACCTTTTCCGGCACGCAGGACGATCCGATCAATGTCCACGGCACCCATCTGCGCATCGTGGAACGGCCGGCGCCCGACCAGGTGCAGGTGCGCTTCTGTCACGGACAGACCTACGGGTTCGAGGCGTTCTTTGCTGGCGACGACATCGACTTTGTGCATGCGGACTCCCTGCGCGTTTACGCGTCGGGCAAGGTGAAGAAGGCCGAGATGAAGGGCGAGCGGGACATGCTCCTGACTTTGGAGAAGCCTGCGCCGGCGGGCATCGTGGCCAACGACGTCATCGAGAATGTCACCTGGACGCCCGAGGTCGCAATCCGCAACTGCAGGATAGAAATGTGTTCTACCCGAGGCTTTCTGCTTACCACCCGGCGGAGAGTGGTGATCGAGAACAACATTTTCAAAAAGACAGCGATGTGGGCGATCCTGGTTTCGAATGATGCGCGGAACTGGTTTGAGTCGGGGCCGGTGCGCGACATGACGATCCGCAGCAATCAATTCATAAGGTGCGGCATTGCCATCTGGCCTGAAAACAGCTCCGCCAAGCCGGAGGATCCCGTGCACGAGAACATCCGCATCGAGGGCAATGTCTTCGACAACACCGAGATTATCGCGAAGAGTGTCAAGGGGCTGACGATTACAGGGAACACCTCGATCCCCGGGGAACTCAGGGTGCATACGGAAGCCTGCACGGACGTGATCAAAGGAAATAATGTGACGAGCGCCGGGCGTTGAAAGGCCCTTCAAAACAGACCGAGCAAGGCTTATGAATAAGACGCTGATCGGTTGTGCGATTACGGGGTGGCTGTCTTGCGCCGCGGCGCAGGCGATGAATTACAGCGGCGTTTACACGACGGCGCCCGCGGCCATCGTGGACGGGCGTGCCGACACGCGCTGGGGTTCGGAGTGGTCTGACGCCCAGTGGATCGCCGTCGATTTGGGCGGAAATCAGCGCGTGGGGCGCGTGGAGCTGGACTGGGAAAACGCCTTCGCGAAGGAGCTGGCGATCGAGGTCTCGTCCGACGGGGAGAACTGGAAGGAAGTCCAGCATGTGAACAACAGCGGGGGCGGGACGCAGGTGATCCGCTTCGATTCCGTCGAGACGCGCTGGGTGCGGATGCGCGGCATCAAGCGTGCGACGGGGTGGGAATACTCCATTTTTGAAATGCGCGTGTTCCCGTGAATTCAGCAGTGGGAAAACTATGAACCGCATCGTCTTGCTTCTGAGTGTGTGGATGGGCTTGGTTGCCGTGCGCGCCGAGTGCGCGGTGCCGTGCCCTGCGTCGAAATACACGGCGGTCTTCACAGCGCCGCCGGGATGCAACCCGCCGCTGAATTCGCAAGGGGAAAGCTGCAACATCGACAATCCGCTGCTCGGCAACGGCGACATCTCCGTTGCCATGGCGGGGAAGCCGGAGTTTCAGCGGCTGTTTTTGGGCAAAACCGATTTCTACCTGCTCACCGTGAAGGAGGACAAATGCCGCGGTTGCAAAGGATTCGGGACGCTCGATATTGCCATCCCGGCTCTGACCTGGGCGAGTTATCGGGTGGAGCAGAAACTCGACGTGCCGGAGGCGATTTCCACGTTTGCCGGAACCAACGGTACGGTGACGATGAAAACATGGACGCCGTATGGTTCGCCGTTGGTGGTGGTGGAGATGACGACGGACAAGCCTGTGGATGTGGCCCTGAAACTGAACCGGATCGTGGGCGAGGGACAAGTCAGCAACACCGGCAAAACCGATGGCGTATGGTGGATCGAGAGTGGCTATACGAAGGAACAGGCCGACATTCCGGTCATGATCACCTGCGCGATGGCGGTGCGCGGTGCGAAAGCCGACACCTTCACGCTGATGCCGGGGAAGCCGGTCACGGTCGTGCTGAGTTTGCGCAGCAGTTTCGACTCCCCGCAGCACGCCGAGGAAGCCCTGAAGTTCGCGCGATCGTCCAGGCTGGATCGCGCTCGAGCCAAACACGAAGCCTTCTGGCGGGAGTACTGGTCGAAGTCATCGGTCGAGGTCGGCGATCCGCTGATTGAGCGGCAATATTATCTGTCATATTACGCCCTGGCCTGCTGCACCGGTAACCGTGAGTTCCCGCCCGGAATCTGGGGGCCGTGGGTGTTGACCTCGAAGGCCGGGTGGCTGGGCAGTTATCACTACAACTACAACTTCGAGGCGGCGTTCTGGCACCTGTATTCCGGCAACCGGCTCGCCCAGACGGATGGTTATGAGTCACCGCCACTGGCCGCGATGGAAAAGTGCCGGGAATATGCCCGTAAATTCTTGAAGTGCCGGGGTGTGTATTTCCCTGTCTACAGTGGGCCAAAGGGGCAGATGTGGGGCGGGGAGGCGGGGGAATGGATCTTCTTCGGTCAGAAGTCCGATGCCGCATATATAGTTGTCAATATCGGCATGCGCTGGGGGATGACCCGCGATGTAGCGTACGGCAAGCGCGTTTACCCGCTGGTGCTGGCCACCGCCGAGTTCTGGGAAGATTACCTTAAGCGTGAACCCATCGACGCGGCTTCCGCCTCTGCCAAGGCTACGGCGGACAAGCAGGGCCCGAATGGCAAGATGCGGTACGTGATCC
Organism: Kiritimatiellota bacterium; assembly: GCA_026398385.1. Classification (GTDB taxonomy): domain Bacteria; phylum Verrucomicrobiota; class Kiritimatiellia; order CAIQIC01; family CAIQIC01; genus CAIQIC01. The sequence goes on from JAPLSZ010000159.1 coordinate 20,436, forward strand.
ATGGCGACTCGATTCACGAAGGGTCGGGGCCGGATACGAATTCCATTGTTTCGCTGGCGCTGGTCCGGAATGTGATGAATGTGGCGTTGGACATGAGCCGTGAACTCGGCGTGGATGCCGACCGACGCGAAAAGTGGCAGGATATCCGCGATCATCTAAGCCCGTTTTCGACCCAGACCATGAATGGTAAAACGGTGTTCCGCTATACCGAAAAGGGGGCGGCGTGGTGGCCTGATAATACCCTCGGCATCCAGCACATCTATCCGGCCAACGGCATTGGGCTGGGGAGTGCACCTGAGTTAATACAGGTCGCCCGGAACACCATAGACGTTATGCAGCGCTGGTTTGATGGCAACGGTTCCTCGACGTTCTTTCCCGCCGCAGCGCGTGTCGGTTACGATCCCGCGGTGTTGCTGGGCAAGCTCCACGAGTATAGCGGCAGGGCTTCAGCCAATGGCCGGATGTGGTGTGGCGGTGGCGGACTGGAGAATAATTCCACCGTCCCCAACACCCTCAACGAAATGCTTTTGCAAAGCCACGAAGGTATCCTGCGCCTGTTCCCAGTCTGGCCGAAGGATAAGCCGGCGCGCTTTACGAACCTCCGTGCATATGGCGCGTTCCTGGTCTCGGCGGAGTTTAAGGATGGCGTTGTGACTGGCGTGAAGCTTGTCAGCGAGAAGGGGCGTCCCTGTGTTGTGCAGAATCCGTGGCCGGGCAAGACTGTCCATGTGACGCGCAATAAAAAAGGTGACGCTATAACTAAGGGTGCTTATTTTACTTTAAAGACAGCTGTTAATGAAACGATAGAGTTTAAGCCTGCAAAATAATAAAGGAGTGCAAATGAGAGTAATGTCAATATGTCGGTGTGTTGCAGCGGTTGGATTCTGCGTACTCGCTTCAGCAGCGCGTGCGGATGTGAAGCTGGCGCAGATATTTTCGGACAACATGGTGCTGCAGCGGAATATGAAGGTACCTGTGTGGGGACAAGCCAAGCCTGGTGAAAAGATCACGGTTGCCATTGCCGGCAAGCAAGCTGTCGCAATTGCCAATGCGCAGGGCGAGTGGATGGCGAAGCTCGGTCCCCTGACGGCAGGCGGACCGCATACCTTGAGCGTCACGGGCATGAATAAGCTCGCTCTTACCAATGTGCTCGTTGGCGAAGTCTGGCTCTGCTCGGGCCAGTCGAACATGGAATTCGGGATGACCCAGGTTAAGGATGCGCAGGCCGAAATTGCCGGCGCCAATCATCCGCAGATCCGCCTGTACCCTGGCCGCATGTCTTCGGCGGCAAGCCCACAAAGCCGTATGCCTGGCGAAGTGGCCTGGCAGGAATGCACCTCGCAGAACGTGGCTAGTGGCGGATGGGGCGGGTTTTCCTGCGTGGCGTACTTCTTCGGACGTGCGATTCACGAGAAGCTCAATGTTCCCATTGGCCTGATTGAATCGGCCTGGGGCGGCACTCCCATCGAAGCGTGGACAAGCGCTGATACTCTGAAGACCCTGCCGGATTTCAGTGCGAAACTGGAGACGTTGGTGGTGAAGGGGCTGGAGGATCGTCACGCCCCCACGGGTATGTACAATGCCAGTATTGCGCCGCTCATTCCTTTTGGTATCCGGGGTGTCGTCTGGTACCAGGGCGAGGACAACGTGTGGAGGGGGTACCAGTATCGCACTCTCTTTCCCGCCATGATCAATGATTGGCGCACGCACTGGGGACAGGGCGATTTCCCCTTTGGATTCGTGCAGAGTCCGCCCTATCACCATGGACGTGGTTTGTCCTGGGTTGCCGAGTTGTGCGAAGCTCAGTTGATGACACTCAAGGAGGGTACTAATGTGGGCATGGTAGTCACTCGCGACATCGGGGATGTGAACAACATCCACCCGACGAACAAGAAGGACGTGGGCAATCGACTGGCTCTGTGGGCCCTGGCCAAGGTCTACGGTGATAATAAACTCGTCTATTCAGGGCCGATCTATAAGGCAATGAAGGTGGAAGGTGGCAAGATCAGGCTGCAGTTCGAGCATTGCGGCACCGGGCTGATTGCCAAAGACGGTAAGCCGCTGACGGATTTTACCATTGCCGGAGCGGATAAGAATTTTCAGCCGGCCAAGGCAGAGATCAGCGGTAACACGGTAGTCGTGTCAAGCGACCAGGTGGCCGTGCCCGTTGCCGTCCGCTACGACTGGGGTGAGGACACGCAAGCCACCCTTTTCAACAAGGAAGGTCTGCCAGCGTCCCTGTTCCGCACGGATGATTGGCCTGGCGTCTCTGTGGATGCGAAGTGATTGAAGTCAAAAGAGACTCGAAGCCGTGATATCCACGGGATCAGGCTGGGCGAATTACGCAAGGAGTCAGGAACGATCATGAAGAAATTGTGGATGACAGCGATTTTGTTGTGCATGGCAGTGACGACGTATGCCGATGTGACGGTGAACGGGTTGTTCACGGATTATATGGTTCTCCAGCGTGATATCCCGGTATCGGTCTATGGCATGGCGGAGCCGAAGGAGAAGGTGACCGTTACCTTCTCCGGCCAGGAGAAATCCGCTGTCGCCGACAAGGATGGGAACTGGAGTGTAAAACTTGCCGCGCTGAAGGCGTCAACCAACACCGCCACCCTGACGGTCTTAGGCAAGAACACGGTGACGCTCAAGGATGTTGCCGTCGGCGACGTCTGGGTCTGCAGCGGCCAGTCCAATATGGAATTACTCTTGGCGCACTGCGGCAGTTCGGGCGATACCAAGGAGGCTAACTATCCGCTGATCAGGCAGTTCGATGTGCATCACAATTTTTCCGGGTGGCGTCAGCCTGATGTTAAGGGCAACTGGGTGTCTTGTACTCCCCAGACGGCAGGAAACTTCACGGCTGTAGGTTATTATTTCGGCCGCAAAATTCACCGCGAAACCGGCATTCCCATCGGTCTGGTCAGGAGTATATCGAGTGGAACGTCGATTGAGCCATTCTGCTCCGCCGATGGGTTGGCCTCAATTCCAGAACTGGCGAAAGATAAGGCAAGACTCGATTTACTGATGGTCGAATACCGTAGCAATGTATCGAATGCGCTTTCCAAGATCGAAACCTACCTTGCTGATGCGCGCAAAGCCCTTGCTAGCAATGCGGAGTTGCCCGACACGGTCAAGATTTCCGGGGAGCCCGCAACCGGGCCATGCGACTGGCATTGTATGTATAATGGCATGATTCACCCCCTGGTCAACTTCCGGATCAAAGGGGCGCTCTTCTATCAGGGCGAAACCAACGGCAGTGAAGAAGACGGATATTATCACAAAATGCGCGCCCTGATCGGGGGGTGGCGGAAAGCCTGGAATCAAGGCGACTTCCCGTTCTACTTCGTTCAACTTCCCAATTACAGCAATCCGGGCAACAAACCGGAAGGTGGCGACGGTTGGGCCAAAACACGCATGGGCCAGTTCAAGGCGCTCGCCATCCCGAACACGGGCATGGCCGTCACAATCGAGTTAGCCGATGTCGGCAACCCCGGCAATGTCCACCCGGGCAATAAACGGGATGTCGGCGAACGATTGGCGCTCTGGGCCCTCGCGAAAGACTATGGACAAAAGAACCTCGTTTTCAGCGGGCCGCTGTACCGGGAGATGAAGATCGAAAATAATAAGATCCGTCTTGTTTTTGACAGCGTCGGCTCCGGCCTGACGGTGGCAACCAAGAAAGGCTATGACCCTGTGGTCAAGGAACCGCAGGGAAAGCTGCAAAAGTTTGCCATTGCCGGCGAGGACAAAAAATGGGCGTGGGCTGATGCTGTCATAGATGGGAAGACCGTCCTCGTCTCCAGTCCTGAAGTACCAAAGCCGGTAGCCGTCCGTTATGCGTTCGCAATAAACCCTGACGGCTGTAATCTTTACAACAACGAAGGCCTGCCTGCATCTCCATTCCGTACAGATGCCTGGTAGTTTGATGCAAAACACTCCTGAAAGATAACTATGGCTAATGAAACGATCGAGATGCAGCCGGTGATGTAACTAAGAAAATAAGGAAGAGATGAATAAAACATATCTGTCGTTGCTTTTGTGTCTGGTTATGCCCGCGATGTTGCGGGCGGAAGTGAAACCGCATGCACTGTTTTCCGTCGGCGCGGTATTGCAACGCGGCTGTGTCATGCCGGTCTGGGGCAGGGCCGGCGACGGCGAGAAAGTGACCGTCAAGTTTGCCGGGCAGACCGTCAGCACGGTGGCCAGCAACGGTCAGTGGATGGTGCGGCTGCGGCCGATGCGTGCCAACGCCGTGCCGCAGACGATGACCATTACCGACTCGAATAACGTTGAGATCAAAGACCTGCTGGTCGGCGATGTCTGGGTTTGCAGTGGTCAGTCCAACATGCAATTTGAGATGCATTGGCTGACGGACGCCCGCGACCATATTGCTCGCGCCAATGATCCGCTGCTCCGGTTGCTGGGCGTGCCACAAGGCGGTGCGACTCAGCCGCAACGCGACATGACGGGGCGCTGGAGTGAGTGTACGAGTCAATCCGTGGAGTGGTTTTCGGCGGTGGCCTATTTCTTCGGGCGCGATGTGCGGCAGTCACAGAAAGTGCCGGTCGGACTGATCAACTCCCGTGTCGGCGGCACGGCGGCCGAGAACTGGCTGAGCTGGCGGGCCTTGGCGGCGAACCCGAAGTTGCAGCAGATTGCTGGGAAACAACCGGTGGAGGGCGGCCCGTCGTTTCTTTACAATGCAATGATTGCGCCGTTGCAGCCGTTCGCCATTCGCGGGGTGATCTGGTACCAGGGCGAAAGCAATGCGTATGATGCCCCACGGGCCACTGCCTACCGGGAATTGTTCCCGACGCTGATCAAGTGCTGGCGCGATGAATGGGGGCTGCCGGAGCTGCCGTTCCTATTTGTGCAGATCGCGCCCCACAACGACATGGTTCCTGAGATCCGCGAGTCGCAGTTGCTGACGTGGCAGCAGACACCGAAGACGGCGATGGCCGTCATCACCGACTGCGGCCACGCCACCGATATTCATCCGAAGCCGAAAGAGCCCGTCGGCGCGCGTCTGGCCTTGGCGGCGCGCGCGGTGGCGTATGGCGAGCGCCTTGAGTACTCCGGGCCGGTCTTTAGCAAAATGAATGTGCGGGGAGATCAGGCGATTCTTTCGTTCACCCATGTCGGCGGCGGCCTGGTGGCGAAGGACGGCGTGCTCAAGGGGTTTACCATCGCGGGCAGTGACAACAAATTCGTTCCGGCGGAAGCGGTCATTGCCGGCAAAACTGTGATCGTTTCGAGCAAGCAAGTCACGCAACCGGTCGCCGTCCGGCATGGCTGGGCGAATGTGCCCGATGTGAATCTCTTCAACAAAGACGGCCTGCCGGCCACGCCGTTCCGCACGGATTTCGGGCAAGGTGTGACGCAGAAATAGCGGCGCGATGAGGTCGGGGGTGACCCGAAACAAGGTGACGGCCCGAGCGATCAGGGTGTAACACTGTAATACGGAAGCCGTCGCAATCGTGAAAACAAAAGGAGCCGCCTGATGAATAAAACACGAAATATGTTTTCGGCCATACTGGTTGTTGGCGCCTTGGGCTTCGGCCTCACGGCGGCGGGCGAGGAAACACGGCTCGAGGAGCTGGCCAATCTCGACCAGGTAACCGTTGGCTGGGGAATGCCGGCGAAAGACATGGCGATCTCCGGTCAGCCGCTGCAGATTGGCGGCGAGAAATTCGCGCACGGGCTAGGGGTGCATGCCGCGTCGTTCGCCAGGCTTGAGCTGAACGGGAAATCGGAAAAGTTCCATGCCATGGTCGGGGTGAACGAGTTGGGTGGCGGCAGTCAGGGCTCCGTCGAGTTCATCGTTGGGGGAGACGGCAAGGAACTGTTCCGGAGCGGAGTCCTTAAGAGCGGCGACAAACCCAAGGCGGTCGATGTTTCGCTGGCAGGAGTAAAGAAGCTCAAGCTTGAAGTCACCGATGGTGGAAACGGCCCTGACTGTGACCATGCCGATTGGGCCGATGCGGTGATTGCCTGGACGGGCACGGCTCCCAAACTGGCGGGCGCCATCGGGTTTGATTTCGTGGCCGAACCGCTTTCAACCGACCCGGTGTTTGCCGGCCTGAATCCTGCCAAGGCTCCGGCGCAGCCCGGACTTTACCTGAAGGTTGGTGACCGGCTGGCGATCTGCGGTGATTCGATCACACAGCAGGCCCTGTATTCCAGAATAATCGAAACCTATTTGACGGTCTGCGTGCCGGAATTGAAGATCACCGCGCGGCAGTATGGCTGGAGCGGCGAGACGGCGGAGGGATTCCGCCGCCGCATGGACAACGACTGCCTGCGTTTCAAGCCGACCCTCGCCACGATCTGCTACGGGATGAACGACTTCAGGTATCGTCCTTACGACGAGGCCAATGACAAATGGTACCGTGAAAATATGACCGCCGTGGTAAAGTCATTCAAGGGGTCAGGCGCGCGTGTCATTGTGGGTTCGCCGGGTTGCGTCGGCAAGGTCTGCAGCTGGGTCGCCGCCATCGGAACGCTCGAACAGCACAACCAGCATCTCTGCATGCTGCACAACAGCGACATTGAAATTGCGGCCAAGGAAGGTGTCCGTTTTGCGGACGTATTTTGCCCGTTATACGCGCCCGACATGGCCGGCCATCTGGTCATGGCGTATGCGTTCCTCAGCGCCATGGGGCTGGACGGCGATATCGGGACGTTTACAGTCAATCTGGCCAAGGGTATGGCAACCGCTACCGCCGGGCACACGGTTAATGCCTTCACGAAGGGGGAACTGATGCTGACCAGTACACGGTATCCGTTCTGTGCTTCCGGCCCCGCCGACAAGTACACCTCTGTCCGTTCTGGCATGACACTGGTTCCGTTCAACGAGAAGCTGAACCGGCTTATGCTGGTGGCGAAGGGCGGCAAGGTGGCGAAATACAAGGTGACTTGGGGTGTGGCAACGTTGACCTACACCGCCCAGCAGTTGGCAAAGGGCGTAAACCTGGCGGCTGATTTCGAGGTCAATCCCTTTTCCGAAGCGTTCAATAAAGTCGACGGAGCTGTCGCGGGCAAGCAGGGGTTCGAGATCGGACAAATCCAGCAGATCGTGCATGGCGCGCAAGGCCGGCCCGAGCTGGAGCCTGGCGTGGCGAAAAGCGAAGGGGTGCATGCGGAACGGGCGGCGGCCATCCAGACAGCCTTTGTGCCAGTGAAGCACGCGATTAAAATTGAGCCGTTGAACGGGCCGGGAGATTTATGGAAAAGACGTTTTTGAACACTGCGGGGGTGTCGGCATGAGACTGACACCCAGAGAGAATATGAAGCGCTGCCTCGAGTTCGCAACGCCGGAACGGATCCCGCGTGATCTATGGACCCTGCCCTGGGCGGAGAAACGATTCCCTTCGGAATTGGCGGCCTTGCGCGCGGAGTATCCTGGAGATATTGCCGTTGCGCCTGCCGTTGGAAAACCGTCGGCGCTGAAGAAAGGCGACCCCTACGTGATCGGCAAAGCGATTGATGATTGGGGCTGCGTATTTACCAATATCCAGGAAGGCGTGCACGGCGAGGTCAAGTCCCCGCTCCTGACAGGCGACCATCCCGACCCCAAGGCCATCCGGCCGCCGGTGGAGAATATCCCGGCGGATGCGGCTGAGGCGCGCGACAGGGTCAACCGGTTCTGCGTGACGACGGAGCAGTTCGTGTTTGCCCAGAGCCTGCCGCGGCCGTGGGAGCGCTACCAGTTCTTGCGCGGCACGGAGAACAGCCTGGCCGATGTGATGACGCCGGAAGAGGGCCTGGCGGTTTGCCTTGAGGTGATCCACGGCCATTACCTGCGGGAGCTGGAGTTCTGGGTCACCACCGATGTGGACGCGGTGTTCTTCATGGATGACTGGGGGTCGCAGAACCAGCTCCTGATACCGCCGGCGGTGTGGCGCGAATGGTTCAAGCCGCTCTACAGGGATTACTGCGCCCTGGCGCACGCTCACGGCAAGTATGCCTTCATGCATTCCGACGGGCACATCTCGGCGGTGGTCGGCGACCTGGTGGAGGTTGGGGTTGACGCCCTGAACTCGCAGCTCTTCGTGATGGACATGGCCGACCTGGCGGAGCGGGTCAAGGGCAAGATGACCTTCTGGGGGGAAATCGACCGCCAGCATGTGCTGACTTCATCCGATCCGCAGAAAGGGCGCGAGGCGGTGCGCAAGGTTGCGGAGCATTTTTACGACCCGTGCGGCGGCGTCATCGCCCAGCTCGAGTTTGGCCCGGGCGGCATCCCGGCCACGGTCAGGGCCGTGTACGAGGAGTGGGGGAAGGTCGGAGTTTAAATGACGGCACGCGACAGAGTTTTGGCGATGCTGAACGGCCAACAGCCGGATCGTGTGCCCTGGTTTGGTGACCTTGATTACTGGGCCACGGCGCTGGTCGGGCGTGGGCAGAAGCCGCAGGGCTTCCAGAAAAGCGCCGCCTATATTGACTGGCACATGGATCTTGGGGTCGGGTTCTACCTGCAGGGCTATTTCCCTTTCAAAACGATGGTTGAATACTGCGAGCTAAAGGAGTGGAAGGATGGTTTCCGTCGTTACCGGCAGATAACAACGCCAAAGGGGATTCTGAGAGAGTGCTGGCAGTGGATGCCGGATCATTTTACCGAGGGGCCGGTTGAGCATCTGGTGAAGACGGTGTCCGACCTGCCTGCCTATCAGTATCTTCATGCCAACACCCGTTACGAGCCCGACTACGATTTCGCCCATGCAGATGGTGGCGCTGGATGCGGGGATTATGGCGGTAGTGGAAATGATGAGCGACGACGAGGGATTGTTTGCCGAGACCATCTCGGTTGTGAAGCAGTCGCATGATCGTGCCGCAAGGATTGCCGTCGAATCGCCTGTCGAGGTGCTGATGATGCCTGAGAATCTTTCGTCGGAAGTGGTCGGGCCGGCTCTGTTTGAACAGTTCATGCGCCCTTATCAGTCGGAGTGGGCGGCGGCGATCAAGGCGGCTGGCAAATATTCCTGCATTCACTTGGATGGAACGCTGAAAGGGCTTCTGAAACAGGAATGCGCCGTAGGCCTGAGTTTTATCGAGGCGATGACCCCGGCGCCGGTGGGGGATTTGGCCGTGGACGACTGGGCAGGGTTCTGCGGGAATCCCGATACCATTCTCTGGGGCGGGATTCCCGGCGGCTATTTCACGGCATTAGTGAGCGATGCTGAATTTGACCGGCATGTCAGGCAGGTGCTTTCGGTCATGCGCCAGTCACCCCGGTATGTTCTGGGCGTGGCCGATCAGGTGCCCCCGGGCGGGCTGGAAGCGCGTGTCCGCCGTGTCCGTGAACTGGTGGAAGAATGCGGAGTCTATCAGGTAAAATGAACCCTTGGTGAAAGATGCCGGACAAACATTGAAAGGGAAAGCAATATGAGAAGCAGAGCACCGAACACAAGCTCCATTGACCGCCGGCAAGCCGACCCCATGCACCCTGCAGCCTTTTGAGGTGTTGGTGCTCGAGTCGAAGCCGACAACCGCTAAACGGTAAGGAGAATAAGAAAGATGGACAAGGGATGTGCGGCCGCGTGTGCCGGTAGACGTTTTGACGCAGGACGGGGCGTACGCAGGTACAGCATGCTGCTGGGGGCCTTTCTTTTAGCGGCACTCCCCAACACGCTCCGCGCCACCTGGTACGGAGAGAATGTCGAAAGCGGCGCGGACGTGATGATGATGGATGTCTGCTGGCCCTTCTGGCCGGAAAGCACCTACTCCGCCATCTGGAATTTCGGCACCAACCCCACGGGGATCGGCGGCTACGGCGGGTTCGCCAACGGGATTCCCTCCGTCCCGCCGGAGCATCGCCCGAATCTGGATCCCGCGGTCCAGGCGGCGTTCCATCCCGGCTCAGTGTGGTCGTGGAGTACACCTATCCGCAGCAGTATGTCAACGAGGGCGCCAGCGGCTCGCTGGGCTCGCCGTGCTGGCCCTTCATGAAGAACGGGGCGTGGTACACCATGATGATGCGGGTGTGGGAGCCGGCCGGAGCGACCAATGCGCAGTCCTGCTATATCGGCCGCTGGATCAAGGAGGTCAGCAGCGGACAATGGCATCTGTATGGCATCATGCGTTTACCGGTTCCGGGGTCGTCGTTCCAGGGCAATAACGGGTTTCTGGAGGATGTCGGGAACGTCGGGCGTTCGGTGCGCTCCCTGTACCGGCGCCTGGGATACTACCGCAAGGCCGGTGAGTGGCGCTCATCAAACAAGGTCACCATCAATGTTGATCGCAAGAACGGGCAGTTTGACAACTACTGGGTAGTGCAGGTCAAGCCGGAGGGCGATCACGAGTTCCTGGCCATGGAACTGTCGTGGAATCCGGCGCTCATGCCGCTGAAGTTATCCGGAGCGCCCTTGGAATTCGGCAAGCAGCACCTCTTTTCCGTCAAGCAACCTGCCCAGCCTGCGCTCGACAAACCGCAAGTCGCCTCGTTGTCGGCCGAGTCGAACGGCCGCCAGGTGCTGGTGAAATGGGAACTCGCGGCCACGTCGTCGCCCCAGTTTCTTTATCGCATCGAGGTTTTCAACAACACCGCGTGTCAGGGCGCGCCCATCGCCGTGCGCCAGGAGCGAATGCCGACCGTGCGAACGGTCCTGCTCGATGCCGTTGCCGCCAATCCCACCGTGCGTTTTTCGATGACCGATGTCTTCGACCAGGCGGCCGAGCCGCGGGTCGTCGCGGCCAAAGCCGCGGCCAAGCCTTCACCGGCAACCTCTGCCACGATGGCGCAGGGGTTGAGCTATGAACTGCTGCATAAGTTCAAGGATGACGCGAAGCTCTCGCTGGCTGAAATGGGCGTTGGGAAACTGCTCCGGCAAGGTGTCGCGCGCGGGTTCGACACCTCGTTGGCCGTCGCGCTGGGGAGGAGGTACGCCTTTCGTTTCAAAGGTTTTTTGCGGGCACCGGCCGGCGGCCTTTATGTCCTGCGCATGCAGGGGTCTGATGGATACCGGATCTCCGTTGATGGGCGAGAGGCGCTGGCCTGGGACGGCCCGCATGGTCCGGCAGAACGTGCCGCCTCCGCGAATCTTGCCAAAGGCGATCACGCCTTGGCGGTGGACTATTTTGTCGACACTTCTCCTTCACCTTTCTTCAAGTTGGAATGGGAAGGGCACTCCCTGCCCCGTCAGGAAATACCGCTATCCGCCTTGGTCCACGAAGACGCAGGCCAAACACCCGTTGCGACGCTGACAACCTCCGGCGGCAGCGACGGCAACGCCGCGCTCAAGGTGGACGTAAACGCCAGGGGGCATGCCATCAACAAGGCGCAGCTGTTTCTGGGAACGATGCAAATTGCCGAAAGCGCGGATGCAACGCTTACCTATGCCGGTCCGATGCTGGAGGGGACCAACACAGTGTGGGTGCGGGTCACCTATGACAATAACTGTACGATGGATTCACAGCCGACAGCTCTGGTCGTCAAGGGGCCTCCGATGAAAGAGGGCTGGGCGTTGTCGGTTGTGGGTGAG
>JAPLSZ010000189.1 GCA_026398385.1 Kiritimatiellota bacterium
GATTCGCCAGGCCGTGGCCGCTGCGATTCCAAACCAATAGGACAGCGAAGCCGCTAAGCCCCAGCGCGATTCAGCCGCAACCAAAAGGACACGGCGGAATATGGCAGGTTCTTCCTGGGTCCCAATCCCGCCGTCGTCCCCGAAACCCATCGCTGCGGCCAACCGTTGCAATCTGAGGCACGTAACGCCAAAACCGCTCCAGAAAGCGCTATATGTGGGGTGCTCCCGCACCGGCCGGCCGCTACAGGTAGTGTGGTTTGGCTGGTCCCGATTTCCAGTCCCAGAACCGCGCCATCTGGCGGTAGAGCGGGTTGCGGTTTGGTCCGCTGATCCGGGAGGGCGCGTCCTCGCAAGCCCAAACTCCTCAGGAAACCCGTTTGGCGAATTCGGCGGGAGTGACAATGGCCACATCGTTGAACTGCTTCAAAACCAGCAGGTCGTTGTCGCCAGTCACCAGATACTCGCAACGGGCGGCGCTGGCCGCCGCCAAAATCAGGTCGTCATCGGCATCACGGCAGACCTGGGGCGGCGGGCAGGTGATTTCGACGGGGACGGTTTGCCGCCGCACGAAGTGGGTGAGCAGATGCGCGTGCCGGGACGAAAAGCCGAATTTCCTTCGCAGTTTCTCCTCGGTCTCAGCGAGGATGTCCGCCGAGGAATGGATTTGGGATTGGCCACGCACGGTGCGCCACATCCGGCGGCAGTGCCCGTCCGTGGTGAGGATGGCTAGCCAGACGTTACTGTCCAGCAGGATGCGCACGCGGCAGGGCGAGAATTTCCTCCTCGGTCAGGCGATACTGGCGAGGCAGGCGGTCAAAAGCGGCCAGGAGCCGGTCCAGCTCGCTTTCGTCCGAAAAGAGATAGTCCAGCAGCCGGGCCGCCTCGGTTTCGGGCAGGCGGCGGATTTCCTCAATCATTTCGGCGGTGGCCATGACGGGAAAGGTAGCCCCTTTCCTGCTGGTCGCAAGCTGAAAGGCGTAAACGATCTGTCCTTATTCGTTCTTCATTCCTGTCCTGGCCGACCCCCTCGACCGGCTTTGGGCTGGAGCAAACCAACAGTCTTTACGGTGATTTTGCCATATTCCGGGATGCGGACGGCGCCGTTTATCACCTGACTGTCCGCAAACCGGACCGGGCGTTTTCCATCGGCCGGCTGCGAGAGGATGGCCTGCGGCCGGCGGGGGCCTTGGGGATAGGCGAGCCAGGGCATAGGCTGAGCTAGCCCATTCCGCACTCCGCATTTCACCAGTGGCTTCCTGCCCTCCCCATCTTCCTGCTCCTTGCTCCTTTCCCATTTCCGCTTTCAGCCTTTCAGCCTTTCAGCGTTGCCCTGTCTGCGCCCGGCGTGACCGTCACTTCTTGCACAACCCCGAACGTGCCAACGCCGCCCCAGCGCCAGCCCCTCTTGGGGCAAATCTACGGTCTGACCCATTCCGGCCCAAACTCCCCGCGGACGCAAAATAGTCCATTTTGGACTATTCCCTTTTCGACTCTATCCTCGGCGCTTCCGTAATGGACAAATCACTGTTCACCAATGACTACGCCGTCCTGCTGAGCGAGCTCCGCAGCGCCCGCGAGCGCGCAGGCATCACCCAAGGCCAGCTTGCAGCCAACCTCCGCGAGATCAGCGCCTGGCGCCGGTCAGCGCCGATGGGGGTGCCGACCGACGCGAATCCTCGCTCTGGCGGCAAACCGCCGTCAGGCATGGTTCCCGGCTGAACGATTCCCGCCTCCGGCCTTCGCTGGGGGCACTGGCGGCTTGGCCGCGCAGCGCTGTTTGACCCAGTGCAGTTGCCCGGTAAGTTTGCCCGACTGGCGCAGGCGCAACCGGCTCTGCTGGCTGGCTCCGGCCGCGA
>JAPLSZ010000121.1 GCA_026398385.1 Kiritimatiellota bacterium
GCAGGAAATCCTCGGTGATGAACACGTCCTTGGGCATGTGGGCATCCTTCCTCAGGTTCACTGAATTCCTCGGCTCTTGCGCCAGGCGCGCAGATCGCCCTGCCAGGCAATCCGCCCCTGCAATTCCAGGATTTTCTTTTGCCGGCCATGGCGCAGCAGTTCCCGCAGCGCATGGTCATTCGGCCGGATTGGGGAGTGGCCGGAGTGTGCGCTTTGCTTTGTGTCATTTGGCGCCCGGCGTCTCATCGCGTTATTCCGATCAAAACGAGCTGAATGCTAACAGCAATCAGCACGAGCCGCCATGCCCAGCGGTAGGCCGCTCGTCGCTCAGGCGATATGGCGCCCGAACCCCAGGCGAGGAATTTACCCTGACGGTATAGCGGAAACCGGGCATAAGTGAATAGCGCAACGCCGACACCGGCAAAGAGGAGGGCCATCCCGAACCAAAACAACAAGCCATGGTGAAGGATCACAGGGAGGATGACACCCGACAGGATGGCCATGACGACGATCACCCATGGGAAGGCAAACAGTCCAGCCAGATCCATCCCGATTTTACCGCGCATCAGCTTCGCTTGATCCTCATCTGCCTTCATTTCCAGCTCGGTCCCGCAGTAACGAAATGCTCAAAGCCCCGGCCGCGCAGCGGCGTGCGGCGGCCGCGGGCGTCCACCAGTTCGATCCGGCCGGGGCGGCGAGTGCACACGCCGATGCATGAGGCGGCTAGCCGGAATTTATTCCGCCAGGCGGCCTTGAAGGCCGCGGCGCGCGCGGCCGGCACGGTGAAGAGCAGTTCGAAGTCCTCGCCGTCGCAGAGCGCGTGGGCCAGCGCTGCGCCTTTCCGCCGCCGGGTGCCCTTGCGCCGAGGGTTTCCCGGAACTTGAAGGACGGTGCGCGCAATCGGGATCTTGTCGGCCCAGAGTTCCGCCCCGACGCGGCTCATCGCGACGAGATGGCCGAGGTCGGTGGCGAGGCCGTCGCTGAGGTCAATGGCCGCCGTGGCCCAGCGGCCCTGGCGCAGCCACCGGCCCTCGGCGACGCGCGGCGCGAAACGCAGATGCCGCCCGGCCCGACTGCCGCCCAGCGCGCCGGTGACGTACAGCCGGTCGCCCGGCCGCGCGCCCGAGCGCAGCAGCGCTGTGCCGCGCGGCGCGCGGCCGACGGCGAACACGTGCAATTCCAGCACCGGCCCCTCCGACGTGTCGCCGCCGACGATCGCGAGGCCGTGCTGCCGGGCCAGCGCCGCCAGTCCGCGGTACACGCCTTGCACGCGGGCGAAGGCGGTGCGCGCCGGGGCGACGAGGTTCACCAGCGCCCAGAGCGGTTCGCCGCCGGCGGCGGCCAGATCGCTCAGCACGCGGCCCAAGGCTTTGTGACCGATCCGCCGCGCCGGCGTGTCCGCCAGAAAATGACGCCCCTCGACCACCGCGTCGGATTTCAGGAGCCAGTCAAACGCGCCGCCGCCGGCGACGACGGCGACATCGTGCCCGATGCCGGCGCGGACGTCCGGCCGCGTGGGCAAGAGTCCGGCAAGCCGGCGGATGACTTCGCGTTCGCCGATTTGTTTCAGCAAGGGCATGGCTTCTTCCCAGCCGGCGTCCAGATCGCCAGCGCGGCCAGCGTCATCAGCACCGCGTTGCGCAGCAGGCTCCCCGCGCCGGCGCGTCCGACGCCGGGCGCAAGGGAAAAACAGCCGCAGGCGATGTCGAGGCCGCGGTGGAGGTCGAGCGCGATGGCGGCGGTGAACGCCGCCAGCAGGCCGAGCAGCAGCCGCGCCGCGGCGCGGCGGTAGGCCGGCGCCAGCAGCAGCGCCACCGCCGCGGTCAGCTCGAGCCACGGCAGCAGGATGGCGGCGGCGTTGACCATCCCGTGCGGCAGCAGGTGGTAGCGGAAGATCGCCAGCGCCAATGCCTGGGGCGCGGCCAGCTTGGGCAGACAGGCGGCGAGAAAGACCAGGCCGACGATCCACCGGCTGAGCGGTGACAACCAGCGGGTGTTCACGGCCCGTCCTCCACGGCGCCGCCGGCGGCGCGCCATTCGTGCAGCCCGCCGGGGAACAGCATCACGTTGGTGTAGCCCTGCTGGCGCAAAAACAGCGCCAGTTCCAAGCCTTCGTCACAGTCGTTGCGGGTGCAGTAGGTCAGGAGCGGCTGCGCGCGGGTCAGCGTCGCCTGCAGCGGCGCGAACAGCTCCGGCGCCAGTTCGAACGGCAGCGACTGCGCGCGCGGGAGGTGGCCGGCGCGGAAATCGGCGGCCGGCCGGGCATCCAGCAACACCGGCGCGCCGGTGTTCACAGCCTGCCGCACGGTGTCCAGACCCGCCAGGCGGATCTGCTGCCGCAGCGCGCGGGCTTCCACGTGGCGCGCCCAGTCCCCCCGCCACGGCAGCCGGCCCGGCCGCACGGTATTCACGGCCGCGCCGAGCCCCGCCGCCAGCAGCGTCAAGGCCAGCATCTGGTGTATTCCTCTCATAGCCGGCCGCCGGCGCCACGCGGGTCGGGTGCGCCCTGCGGCCGGCAGCGGCGGTCCCGGCGACCACGGCGTTGTCTGCGCACGACGGCTCCTATCTGATGAAGACGCGCATGGGGATCAGGATTTCCGGACGATGGGCCTGATCGGTGGTCACGCGCAGGATCTGGCCATCCAAGCCCTGGACCACCTCGATGTTGCCCAGTTCCACCCGGTAGACGGCGTTGCTCAGCGCGGTGACGCGGGCGGTGATGTCCGGCCGCGGCGGCTCGACGGCGAGTATTTTGAAAGGCGTATTTTTTTCGGAGCGGATGGTCAACTCGCGGTTCAGCCTTTCCTGCGGGCGGCCCACCAGGAAAAGCTCCGGCGGATTCACGGCGAAGACGCCGGGAACGAAGAACGACACCGTCAACTCGATCCGCGGCTGGCGGGGATGGCTGGTGTGCAGCACCAGGAGGGTGCGCGTCAGGCCTTCCGGCAGCGGCGGCTTGGTTGCCACCACCACCCGCTGCGTCTGATCGCTGGCGGCGGACACCAACTGGGCCGAGAGACAGGGAACCTCCACCTGCAGCTTGGTAATCTGCAAGGGCTGGTGGTCGTTCGCCGTCACCGCCACCGTGCCGGTGGCCGCCGCGGCGGCGTCCAGCCGCCCGAAGAACAGGATGCGCGGCTCGACGGAAACCGGCTCCACGACCTTCCCTTCCAGGGTCAGCGGGAACTCCGGCTGCGCCGGATCGTCGGAGAGCACGTACAGCAGCTTGCTTTGCGGTCCCTCCCGGCCGCGCAGGACGAAGACGACGCTCACGGTGGTCGTGCCGCCGGGGCGCACGATCTCATCGGCCAGCTTTCCGACGGTGCAGCCGCAGGTGGGGCGCAGGCTGCGGATCTGCAGCGAGAGGTCGCCGGCGTTGCGGAGCACGAACGTGTGTTCCACTTCGCCCGCGCTGTCCAGTTCGCCGAAGTTGTACACCGGCTGGTCGCAAACCAGTTTCGGCGCATGGCCGCCCCCCCGCGGGGGCGCTTCCGCCGCGGCGGCCGCCAACCACAGGGCTCCTCCGAGCCACGCGGCCAACCACCATCGCAACGTCCTGGTTTGGGCTGGCATGCGCGGCAGCATAAACCAACCGTCCGCGGCGCGCAAAGCGCAAATTAGCGTGTGGATGAGGGGGCAGGCCGTGGTTTTGTCCGGACGCAGCCGGGGTCAGCGACCCCGGCTACAGAAGAGCCCGGATGCAGCAGGCCGTATTTGCTTTGCTGTAACCGGGATCGGTGATCCCGGCAAAGTGGGGGGTGGTTCCAGCGGAAGCCGGGGTCAGCGACCCCGGCTACAGAAGAGCGACCCCGGCTACGACTGCAGCGGCGAATCAAAATCAATCGAACCCTGCCACGGCCAGTCTTCGGCGCTGATCACGAGCCCCTTCCGCACCGGGTTTTCGCGCACATAGGTCCACTTTTCGGCATACGAATCGGCGCTGCGCAATACGTGATCGAAGAATTCCTCCTGCCAGATCGGTGTGGGAATCAACAATTGCCTGGCGAGCCGCTTGGCCGTCCATTGCTTCCAGGCCTGCATCATGTCCGCCAGCGGTTGACTGGCCTGCTGCGGTTCCATGGGCATCATGACGCAAAAGAAATGGACATGATCGGGCATGATGACGTAGCGGCCAATGCCCCAACCATGCCGCCGCCGCGCATTACGCCATTCCGCGATTATAATATCGGCAGCCGCTTGACCGGCGAGCGAAGGGCAACGCTTACGGGTATTCGTGGTAATGAAATAGATCGGGTGCGAAACAAAAACACGCTCCAAGCGTCGCAGATGCGAGTGCATATCGGGAAAATAGCCATGGCGTGTGGCGGTTGGCCAGCCATTTTTCTGGTGTGCCCGGACGGCAAGCCGGGGTCAGCGACCCCGGCTACAGAAAACCAAAGCCACAGAGACCGTATTTGCTTCGCTGTAGCACCCCGGCTACAAACGATGCGGGCTGGAATACGCGGCGAGCAGCGCCGCTTCGGCGCGCTTGGTCCAGAGACCGTTTTCCAGGCATTGAAAAACGGCCGGATGCGTTTTTTCCAGCAGCGGCAGCGGTGTGAGGCCGAGGCCGTGGCATGCGGGGTAGACCAGAATTTTTCCAGGGATGAGCTGCTTTTCGACCGCGCGGATGCCTTCGACGGCGCCATCGAGGCCGGCAACGGCGGCGACCGAAACGTTGGTGTCGAGCCGGTTGGCCTCCACCTTCTGCTTGACGACCAGCATGTCCGCGAGCGTGGAGCCGCTGGTGCCGATGAAGTAGCATCCTTTCGCCACGTAAGCGTCCAGATCCACCGGGCCGGTGACGTGGGCCGGGATGCCGGCGAAGATGTTGATGATGCCGTACGGCGCGGCCTGCACGACCGCGGCGGCGACCAACGCCGGCACTGGCGCCATGACGGCGGCGTAATCGAAAGCGACGCCGGCCGGGGGCGTGGTCCCGGCGTTGTAGGGGTGATAGCCCAAACCATGCCGGCGGGCCAGCGGCTCGGCGATGGCGGTGAGCGCCGCCAGGCGTTCGTCGCTCAGGTCGCCGGCGTAGACGCTGATGCCATGGAGGCCGTGGCACAGGTTGCGGACCACGTGCATGACGCCCATCGGACCGCCGGCGCCGATCACGTTGACCTTGTCGCCCTTGCTGATTTCGCCGGTGGCGGGGATGCGGCTCCAGCCGTCGGCGGGACGGTTGCCGGGCGTGCCGGTGAGGCGCAGGCCGCCGTAGTGAACACGGCCCAGGGCGGCGACCACCAGCCGTCCGAAATGTCCGCCGCACAGACAGAGGTTCAGCAGGCCGTGCGCGGCGAGCTTGGCGAAGAGCGCTTCCACCGTGCCGGCGTTGGCGCCGAAATAGATGACGTCGTCAAAGACGGCGTCCGGCGCGGCCTCGAGTTCGACGATGCTTTCCACCGGCAGGCGCCATGTCGCGGGCGGGGGTTCGCGGGCCAGCCAGGTGACGATTCCGGGCAGATCGAACGAACTGAACAGGTTCTGCAGCACGGCGGCGGGCACCTCGGCATCGACGACGACCAGTACGGCGCCCCCGGGCTGGAAGGCCTGGCGTTCGCGGACGGCGTAGGCCTCTTCGACGCAGGCCCACGGCTCGCAGAGGGCGATGGCCGAGGCGGCTTTATCGCGCGCGGCGGGGAGGAGCATGGATTCGCCCTGCGGGGAGACCACGATGCGCTCGTCGAGCAGCACATATTCCTGCAGGGCGCCCTCGAAGTTGTAGCCGAAGGCCGCGTTGGAGTTGGCCGTGCGCAGCCAGCGCCAGTCGGTCTGGACCAGGTAGCGCTCGCCCAGCTTGTACCGCCGGACCTGCGGGCCGACCGCGAGCACCTGCACGACCGTTTCGTGGCCGGGCACGGTGGGCGCCGCGCCGGGCACATAGGCGGGGAGCTGCTCGAGCACCCGCTCGTCCACGCCGGAGAGCACCGACGACTTGCGGACGTGCGCCGAGAATTGCTTGAGCAGTTTCAGGTCGGAAAAACACAGGCCGCAAACCTCGACACGGCAGAGCACCTGATGCGCACCGGGTTGCGGCACGGGCTTGGCCGTGTTGAGCAGCAACTCATCCGGACCGACGAGCTGCACGGCGTGCTGCGTGGCTGGAATGTACATAGAGCCCACCCTCGGTCGCTTCCTGTTGCGGCTGACTATACCGTTTCACCGGCGCCGGGACAAGCGGAGGAGTTTCCCCAGCGTCGCGGCGACCTCGGCCAGCGGCAGGCCGACGACGTTGGTATAGGAGCCGTGGATCTCCCGGACCATGTGCGCGGCGCCGCCCTGGATGGCATAGGCGCCGGCCTTGTCCAGCGGCTCGCCGGTGGCCACATAGGCGTCCACCTCTGCCGGCCGCAGCGCGCGGAACCACACGTTGGTGTGCACGGTCAGCGTCCGCGCGACGGGCGGCGCCGGCGGCCGGCTGCTGAGGAAACACAGGCCCGTGATCACCTGGTGGCGGCGGCCGGACAGCGCGCGCAGCATGGCGCGGGCCTGGCCGGCATCGCGCGGTTTTTCCAGCACGCGCCCGTTCCGCACGACGATGGTATCGGCGCCGAGGATGATGCGCCGCCGGGACCGCCCGCCGGCGCCGTCCGCCACGAGCGGCAGGACGGAGCGCGCCTTGGCCCGCGCGTTGCGCACGGCGTAATCCACGGCGGCCTCGCCGGGGCGGCGCCGTTCGTCGTGGCGCGGCGGCACGACGCGAAAGGGCACGCCCAGCAGCTTGAGCAGCGCGCGCCGCCGGGGCGACTGACTGGCCAGAATGATTTCCGTTTCAGGCCGCATGCCGGGCAATCTCCGTCCGAATCCCGGCCTTGCGCTGCCTGAACCGCTGGATGATGTCCGTCAACAGGTTGTCTCCTTTATCGGCCGGGCTGGTGCGTGCTGCGTCCGACCACGGCGCTAATTATAGACGGGATCGTCGTCTTTGCAACTGGGCGCTGCCGGGTTTTCAGGCAGAAAAGAGCTTGCCATCCGCGCGTGCGGATGGCAGGAAGTTGCCGGGCCGCCGGGAGTTCCCGAAGCGGCGCGGAGTGCCGCAGCAATTAAGGAACAGGAGAAAAAATGAAAGTCGGATTCTACGGTCACGTGCGCCAGTATCAGCGCATTCAAAAAGAAATTGACGCGAACATCCAGAAGGTCCTGATGAGCGGCGAATACGTCCACGGGCCGATGAACAAGCAGTTCGAAAAGGAATTTGCAGAGTTCTCCGGAACGACGTACGCCATCCCCTGCGGCAACGGCACCGATGCGATCTGGTTGACGCTCATGGCGCTTGGCGTCGGCGAAGGCGATGAAGTCATCACCAACGCGAACACGTTCTTCGCGACCGCCGAGGCGATCTGGATTGCCGGCGCGACCGCGGTCCTGATCGACTGCGACCCGCAGACCAAATGCATCGATCCCGCCAAGATCGAAGCCGCCATCACGCGCAAGACGCGCGCGATCATTCCGGTCCATCTCTACGGCCAGTGCGCCGACATGCCCGCGATCAAGAAGATCGCCGACAAGTACAAGCTCTGGGTCATCGAGGACAACGCCCAGGCCATCGACGCCGCCGGCGATACGTTCAAGATCGGCGAGTTCTCCGACGCGGTTGCGACGAGTTTCATCATCCAAAAAAACCTCGGCTGCTTGGGCGACGGCGGCGCGATTGTCACGAACAACGAGCAGGTCAACCGTGTCGCGAAGCTCCTGCGCGCGCACGGCTCGCCCGCCCGCAACGTCCACAGCTTCGGCTTCAACAGCCGCCTCGACGATCTTCAAGCCGGCGTGCTCAGCGCGAAACTGAAACATATACATGCGTGGAACGACGAGCGCATCAAGTGGGCCGCGCGCTACACCGCGGGGCTCAAGGGCGCGAAGAGTTTCGATCTGCCGTACGCCAAACCCGGCTACCGCCACGTCTGGCACCTCTACGTCATCGAGGCCAAGAACGCTTCCAACCGCGATGCGATGCTCGACTGGCTCAACAAGCACGGCATCGACGCCAAGACGCATTACTCGATCGCGATTCACCAGCAGGCTGGCTATCCGTGGGGCAAGGGTGCCCGCGTCGTCGGCCCGCTCGCCAACGCCGAGAAGAACGCCGCAAGCTGCATCAGCTTGCCGATGTTCCCCGAGCTCACGGCCGAGGAGGTGGACTTCGTCATCGCCAAGTGCTTGGAGCTGGACAAGCTGTTCGCGTAATTCCGGTTCGTGCGATCTGCAATTCACGCGCAGGAGACCGTCATGAGCAGGACCTACACCGTCGTTGTCGTCGGCATGGGCAAACGCGGCAAACATCACGCCGCGGCGTTCAACAGCAACCCGCGTTTCAAGGTCGTGGGCCTTGGCGACATCGCCCAGGCTGCGCTCGATGCCGCCGCGCCGGCGCTGGGCCATCCGCGCACGAGCACCGACGCCGCCGCGCTCGCCCAGGAACTGAAACCCGATGTTTTTTGCTTCTGCACGATGCCGAATCTTCGCACGCCGTTGCTGCGCGCGGGCATCGAGGCCGGCGCGAAATTGGTTGCATTCGAAAAACCTGTCGCCCTCACCAGCGCCGAAGCGATGGTGCTGCGCGGCATGATCCAGCAATCCGGAATCAAGGCCGTCGTCAGCCACCAACACCGCTACGGGGTCCACTATCGCAAGGTGAAGGAAATCATCGCCAGCGGCGCGCTCGGCCGCGTTCACACCGTTTATGGAACGGCCACCGGCTGGATGACGCACATGCTTTCGCACCTGATCGACTATGCCCGCTGGTACGCCGGCGAACCGGTCGCGCAGTGGGCGATGGCGCAGGCCGCGGGCCGCTCGAAATTTGCCGACAATCATCCGTCGCCGGATTACATCGGCGGCCTCGTGCAGTTCGCCGGCGATATGCGCGGCTACTTCGAAGCCGGCGCAGGCGCCCCCGACCAGCCGGAAGTTGGAAAGTGGTGGGGTAAGAATCGCATCGGCGCGCAAGGCACGGAAGGCTTCGCCGAGGTCCTGACCAATGGCGGCTGGCGTGCGGTCACGAAGAGCGGCGGCTGCCAGAGTGGCGCAGGCGCCATGAACTACGACCTCGACATGCCGCCCTATATCCAGGAAATGGCCGAATGGCTCGACGGCGCGAAAGTCCATTCGTGCCATTTCGACGCCGCTTATGCCGGCGCGGAAATCATGTTTGCGCTCCAGCGCTCCGCCGCCGAGGGCGGCCAGGTCGCGTTGCCGCTGACCAGCGGCGCGGATGAGCAGGCGTTGCTGAAGGCGAAGATTTCCGACCGGCCCGTTTTGGTTTCCTCGCCCGTGAACAAAAAAGAATTCGGACTGGACGGTTAATCCTGAACAAGGCGCGAAGCACCGCGTCGAAGCCTGACGGGCGGCCCTGTGCCTCGCGCCAGGCGCAGCGCCGGCACAGTTCTTCTTATTGCTTGTCACCATCGTGGGGAAAGCAGAAAGTTCCGCGTGCAGGCGGCCTTGGGTGCTGCCGCCCTGAGCCGTTACCCAAACCTGGAACAAATACGATCCATGCCAAGGAGCCCCCCCCCATGACGAGAAGTGTGATGGCAGCTAACTGTCTTTCGTTTGTGCTTGTCGCCGTGGCGAGGATGATCAACCGACCAACAGGGCTCGGGGCCTGCGCCATTCACATGGCCGCGCTTCTCGCACTGCCGGCCGGCTTGGCGGCGGCCGGTGAGCCGCGGCCGAACCCGGACTTCCCGGCGACGGAGGTCCGGTTCGGGTGGCTGCGTCAGGAGCATCTGCATCCGGACCAGCCCTCGCCGCGCCCGCGGCCGTTGCACGACAAGCTGATCCGCAACAACTTCGCTTCGCTCCGGCTGGCGATCGAGGATCTGAGCAAGACCTTCGGCAACCAATACGCGAAGGGTGGCGAGTATCTCAAACGCCTTGCGGCAATCGAGCAGGCCGTGCTCGAAACGCAGGCGCCGCTGGCGCCGCTGGCCGCGGCCTTCGATCAGTTGCACAAGGAAGCGCTGGTGGCGAACCCGTTGCTCGCCTTCGGGTCGCTGCTGTTCATTGATCGCGCCGGTGGCCCCCTCAACCCGGAGGCCTGGCTCAGCATTGCCCGAACCCGGCCGGCTGGCATCGACAATGCGGTCAAAGTCCTCGCGCCGGTCTCGCCGGACGGCAAAGTGACCACGCTTTTCACGCCACCGGGCAAGGCGGCCATCGCCCGGATGGATCTGCATTTCGACGGCAACAAGTTGCTCTACTCGTCGAACGCCAGGAAGCCCCGCTCTAACGACGGCAACTGGCAAATCCGCGAAGTGGATCTGCCGCCGCAGCTCGACCCGGCCACCGGCCAGCCGGAGGTCCGCGAGATCGAGACCATCCCCGACGTTGATGTCGAAAACTACGACTCGTGCTACGGGCCGGATGGCTCGATTTACTTCATGAGCACGGCGGCGATGCTCGGCGTCCCTTGCATCGGGGGCGCAGCGCCGATCGGCAGCCTGTACCGCAAGAAGCCCGACGGCACGGTCGAACGGCTGACCGTCGATCAGGACCACAACTGGCATCCGTCCCTGCGTCCCGACGGACGTATCATGTACCTCCGCTGGGACTACACGGACACGCCGCACTGCTTCAACCGGATCGTCTTCTCCATGAATCCCGACGGCACGGATCAGGCGGCCATGTACGGCTCAGGCTCGTATTGGCCGAACTCGACGTTCTACCCCAGGGCCATTCCCGGCAGCACAACGAAGTTCGTCGGAATCGTCAGCGGCCATCACGATATAGGCCACATGGGCCATCTCATCCTCTTCGACACGACGAAGAGCCGCTTCGAAACCGACGGCGTGGTCCAGCAGATCCCCGGTTGGGGCAAAACGGTCAAACCCGTGATATCGGACGGCCTGGTCGGAGGCCTGCTGCCGCTGTTCGTCACGCCGTATCCGCTTTCCGACAAGTACTTCCTCGCGGGCGTGCAAACGCAACCCGACGCGGGGACCGAGCTTTATCTCGTGGACGTCTTTGACAACGCGCTGAAACTTTACGGCGCCCCGGGCCGCAGCATGATCGAGCCGCTGCCGCTGCGCAAGCGGCCGAAGCCGCCGGTCATCCCCGCGCGGACGATTGCGGACGCGCAAACGGCGACCGTCGTGATGAGCGATGTCTATGTCGGCGACGGCCTGAAAGACGTCCCGCACGGCAAGGCCAAATCACTGCGGATCTTCTCGTACAACTTCGCGATGCGCGGGATGGGGGGCACGCCCCACCGCGTCGGAATAGATGGGCCTTGGGACGTGCGGGTGATTCTCGGCACGGTGCCGGTCGAAACAGACGGCAGCGCGCATTTCACGGTTCCCGCGCGACTGCCGATCGCCGTGCAGCCGCTTGACGAAGAAGGGAAGGCGCTCCAATACATGCGGAGTTGGTTCACCTGCCAGCCGGGCGAGGTGCGCAGCTGCGTCGGCTGCCACGAAAGCGCGAACACCGCGCCGCCGTCGCAGGCGGCGAAAGCGGCGCTGCGCAAGCCCTCGAACATCACCCCCTTCTACGGTCCGATGCGGGGGTTCAGTTTCAACCGGGAGGTGCAGCCGGTGCTCGACAAATACTGTGTCGGCTGTCACCACGGCGGGACGCAGCTCGCGGGTCGCGACGGCCGCAAAATCGCCGATCTGACGCTCCGTCCCGACGAAGCCATCGTCTTGAAGAACGGTATAAAAGACCCGCCCGCCCATTTCCCGCCCGCCTACCTCCAGCTCCAACGCTTCGTCCGCAACGCGACGCTGGAGGGCGACCTGCACATGCTCGCGCCGTACGATTTGCACGTGGATCAAGTGCGTCTCGTCCAACTGCTCAAGAAAGGCCATCATGGCGTCAAGCTCGACGCCGAAGGCTGGGACCGGCTGATCACCTGGATGGACCTGAACATCCCGGCGCATGGCTCCTGGAAAGACATCGTCGGCACCAATACGGTCGAGGCGGTGCAGGCCCGGCGCAAGGATCTGATGCAACGGTATGCGCGGGTGAGCTTCGACCCGGAGGACGTCGCCCCGTTCGCGGTGGACGCGGCGCGACCCAAGATCACCCCGATCATCCCCGCCAAGCCGCCGCAGCGTCCCGCGTCGATCCGCCCCACGCATCCGCTTCAGATCGATCCGGCTGGTCTAACAGAAGCGACCGACCCCAAGACGGGCAAGTTGCGTGAACTGATCGTTCCGCTGACCGCGGAGCTCAAGCTGCGGCTGGTCCGCATCCCCGCCGGCACGTTTGTCCTGGGCGACGCGGCCGGTTACGAGGACGAATGGAACGAGCGGTTGGTCAAGATCGAAAAGCCGTTCTGGATGGGCGTCTGCGAGGTTTCCAACCGGGAATACGCCCTGTTTGATCCGCACCATGACAGCCGGCTCGAACGCAGCGAGTTCTGGCATTTTGACGGCGGGGCACGAGGCTCCCCCGTGAACGAGCCGCTGCAGCCGGTCGTCCGCATTTCGCAAATCCAGGCCGCCGCCTTCTGCCGCTGGCTCACGGAGAAGACCGGCCGGCGGTTCGCGTTGCCCAGCGAAGAGCAATGGGAGTGGGCCGCGCGGTTTGGAAAGTGCGACCCGGACGGATGGGCCGGCAAGGACTTCTCGAAACTCGCGAACTTGGCCGACAAGACCTACTACGTGCGCGGCGATCCGCTTGTTCCCTTCCGTCGAATCGCGGTCGAAAACGTTGACGACGGTTATCGTGTCTCCGCCCCCGTCGGCCGATTCGCGCCCAACGAAGCCGGACTGTACGACATGACGGGCAATGTGGCCGAATGGACCACATCCCAATGGAAACCGGCGGAAAAAAACGACCTGCACGTCGTCGCCCGCGGCGGAAGCTGGCAGGACATTCCGTACCGCGCGCGCCCCGCCTCCCGCGTCCCCTACCGGCCGGAAATGAAGGTGGTGGACGTCGGGTTCCGGGTCATCGCCGAATGAACCTTCACACTCCAGACGGAGCGGCGCGGCGCTTCGCATTTGCCTGCCTGCTGATAGTAGCATGCATCGGTCTCCCGATCATGTTTTCCCGTGCCGCTTCAGCGGAAGACAAGTTTTCCGTCAGCGCGCCGCAAACCGTGCTTTCCAATGAGCGGCTGAAGGAAACGAATATTGGCGGGATCGACGCCAGCCTGTACGCCTTGAATGACAACGGGCAATGGAAATGGTTTTGCACGAGCCGCTGGAAATTCGTTTATAGCCTGGGTACCAGGAACAGCCCTTTGGACAACGTCGTACTGAATGCAGGGCTCATCGAGGGTTTGCCCGAGCCGTATTCCGACACCAAACTCGGATTCGCGTCCGATCACCGCTGGGGCAACATCAGTTGGATCGCCAATGTCTATCGTCACCCTGAAAACGGCCACATCCTCGGCTTCGTCCATGTGGAATATGCCCCCCCCACAAGGAGCGGGGTTTATTTCCGCCTGGGGCTGGCCATTTCCAAGGATGGCGGGCGATCATTCCAATGGTGCGGATTCATCATTGAGCCGGAACTATCCTATGCGACCTGGTCGCAGCATTGGTACCCGGACAAGTTGTTCGCCGGATTCATCTATCCTAATACGGGGCTTGCAAATTACGTGGTGAAAGATGGCTGGTTCCACCTTTATTATACGGATACCAAGGACAAGCCGGATGCCCTGATGAATGGCACAGCGGTTGTCAGGGCCAGGGTGGCGGATGTGCTCGCCGCCGCGGAGAAACTGCAAGCCAGCCCCTGGAAGAAATACTTTGATGGCGCCTGGAACGAGAGCGGCCGGGGCGGCCGGTTTACCCCGCTGAACATCGCGCCCTTGGGCTTCCTGCACGGGGATGCGGCCTACAACAGCTATCTGGACAAATATGTGCTGGTGACCAGAAAATATTTCTATGTGGACGGCCATGGGAAGGTGTTCGGGTCGGACTGGAAGCACGTGAAAACCGACGCCATTCTGCTGTCCTTTTCAAAAGACGGCATCCATTGGAGCGAGTGGCGGGTGGTTCACGAGGATGCCCACCCGCATGATTATCCATCCATCATCAGCTTGGGCGCAGACAATGAGATGACCGGAAAATCCTTCTGGGTCTATTACAAGTATTTCTATGACTCCACATTGCCGGATATCGCCTGGGGCCGGCACCGCTGGGACCGGGTGCTGGTCACCCTGGAATGATTTGGCAGGGTCCATGTTCATGAAAAAAAAGGAGCCTAACCATATGCCGGCCATCTTGCTTGGATTGTTAATATTATGCGCAGCGGCCCCTGCCCAGCAAGCCCCCTTGGCCAGCACGCCGCCCATGGGTTGGATGACCTGGAATTATTTCGGCGTGGATCTCAACGAGCGCGACCTCCGCGAAATGGCGGATGCCCTGGTGCGGTCGAAGATGGCGGAGGCGGGCTACACTTACATCTTCATTGATGACGGATGGCAGGGCGGGCGCGATAACAGGAACAACATCATCGCCGATCCGCGGAAGTTTCCTTCGGGGATCAAGGCGCTCGCGGATTATCTGCATGCCCAGGGGCTGAAACTGGGCATCTATTCGGACGCGGGCCAGCTATCCTGTGCCGGCTATACCGCCAGTTATGGCTTTGAGGCGCAGGACGCGAAGACCTTCGCAGCGTGGGGCGTTGACTATCTGAAGTATGATTATTGCGCTGCGCCCCAGGATGCGGATACCGCGAAACTCCGCTACCGGGCCATGGCCGACGCCTTGCTCAAATCCGGCCGGAAGATTGTTTTCGGCGTTTGTTGCCAGGTGCACCTGGAACCGTGGAAATGGGGCGCGGCGGTCGGGGGTCAGTTGTGGCGGATCGGGCCGGATTCCAGGGATAAATGGGCCAACATGCTGATGAACATCAATTATAACGCGGATTTACACGACTATGCCGGCCCGGGGGGCTGGAACGACATGTGCATGCTCTCCGTCGGCATGTACGGCAAGGGCGGCACTTCGTGGATCAAGGGCACGGGTTGCACCGAGATGGAGTATCAGACCCAGATGAACCGCCTCCTGCGATATCCGGAACATGAATGCGGCGACCAGGCGCATCCTGCTGAACAAGGAAATCATCGCCCTGGACCAGGATGCGCTCGGAAAGCAGGCCGAACGCAGAATCAAGAATGACACGTGGAATGTGTTTGTAAAACCACTCTCCAACGGTGATCATGCGGTTGCGATACTCAACCTCGGCCCTGTGCCACAGGATTTCAGAATCGATTTTCAGGAAATCGGATTGCCGGACAAGTATGAGATTGGCGACTTGTGGGAACAGAAGGTAATGGGCCGCGCAACTAAGTGGCAGGGACAAGTCCTGTCGCACGAAGCCAAGGTTTTCAGGCTTAAGAAGATTTAAAGACGGTACTATCCCCCTGAATCCATGCGGAAATAACCGGAGACGGCCACCGCATTGACCAAACTGGAGACATCCTATGAAACACGGGAGAGCCACCATGATCCGAACGCTTGCCGGCGCACTGCCAACGCTGTTTTTGTCCTGTATCCTGACCGCCCCCGCAGCGTCCGGCGATTACTTCGCAAAAAATAACGCGCCGCGTCCCAACATTCTCCTGATCATGTCGGATGACATGGGTATTTCAGATATTGGTTGTTACGGCGGCGAGATTAAAACCCCGGCGCTCGATCGTCTGGCCCGCGGCGGCGTCCGTTTCAAACAGTTTTACAACACGGGCCGTTGCTGTCCTACCCGCGCCTCGCTCCTGACGGGCTTGTATCCCCACCAGGCCGGCATTGGACATATGCTCAGCGACCGGGGTTACGACGGTTACCGTGGCGAGCTGGCCCCGAACAGCGTCACCATCGCCGAGGTGCTCAGGCCGGCCGGTTACCGCACGTATATGATCGGCAAATGGCACGTGACGACCAACATCCGCGACACGGGCGACCAGCGCAACTGGCCCATGCAGCGCGGATTCGACAAGTTCTACGGAATCGTCATCGGCGCTGCCAGCTTTTATGATCCGGCGTCGCTCACCCGTGGCAATAAGAACATCACGCCGGAGAACGACACGTTGTACCAGCCGAAGACCTACTATTTTACCGACGCGATTACGGACAACACGGTGACGTATCTGCGCGAACATCAAGAGGATGAGAAAATATCGGGCCAGGCGAAGCCGTTTTTTGCCTATGTCGCCTACACGGCTGCGCATTGGCCCATGCACGCGCTGCCCGAGGACATGGCCAAGTACAAGGGCGCCTACGCGCAGGGCTGGGATGCCCTGCGCGCCGCCCGCCGCGAAAAAATGATCAAGCTCGGGTTGCTGGACGAGCAGTGGGGCATCACGCCGCGCGATGCGCAGGAGCCCGCCTGGGATACCGTGCCCGCAGAGCAAAAAAATGTGCTCGCCGCGCGGATGGAGGTCTACGCCGCGATGGTCGACCGGATGGATCAGGGCATTGGGAAGATTGTTGACGAGCTGAAAAAGCAGGGAAAGTTTGATAACACGTTGGTGCTGTTCCTGCAGGACAACGGCGGTTGTGCCGAGCCTTTCGGCTTGTGCGAAAAAACAACACCGCCGCTCGACACCACCGAACGAGTTCCGGCCGTCGGGCGCGACGACTTGCAGTTCAACCTCGCCCCCCTCTGGACGCGCGACGGGCGGCCCATCCACCGTGGAGCCAACGTCATGCCCGGCCCGGAAACCACGTACGTGGCCTACGGACGGCCCTGGGCGAATGCCTCGAACGCGCCTTTCCGGCTGTACAAACACTGGCAGCACGAGGGCGGCATTGCTTCGCCGCTGATTGTGGCCTGGCACGCCTTTTTCAAAAGCCGCGCCGCGCAGGTCAGCGGCTGGGTGCAGGGGCCCGGGCATCTGATTGACCTGATGGCCACGTGTGCCGATGTCGCCGGTGCGACCTACCCGCAAAAGCGCCAGGACGTGCGGGTCATTCCGTGTGAGGGCGAGAGCCTGGTGAATATGTTTCTGGGCAATAAATTGCAACGCGATACGTTGTATTGGGAGCACGAGGGCAACCGCGCCGTGCTGCAGGGCGACTGGAAACTCGTCGCGAATGGCGCGGTGCAGGGGCCGTGGGAGTTATACGATATGCGCGCGGACCGGTGCGAGATGAACGACCTCGCCGGGAAGATGCCGGAGAAGGTGGCCGAACTCGACAAGCTCTGGCAGGCTTGGGCGGAGCGGGCGCAGGTGTTGCCGCTGAACCCGCCCGGCAAGGCGGGTTCCAACGAGCTGAAAGCGGAATACCTCGAGGGGCATGTCTTCCCCATGGATCCGCGACCGGGTGTCAAGGACCTTCAGGAAAAGCGACGCGAGGATAAATGACATGAAACCATCATTGACCAGCTTGCTTATGCTCGCCTTGATCTTTACGGCCGGTTACAGCAAACCCTGTGCCGCCGCAACCTGGAGCCTGGAGCCGGTCTGCTCGGTCAAAGGATTCAAGACACCGGAATCTGCGGCGGTCAACCCGGCGGACGGAACCGTGTATGTCGGCAATATCTATGCCTTAACCCGCGACACCGTCAAAGCGCTGGATGCGAACGGTTTTATTTCCACGCTGGAACCGGGCGGGAAGATCAAGAAGCTGCAGGCCATCGCAGGCACACGGGCAACGCCCGTTCACGGAGTTTTTGGGATGTGTTTTTTCGATGGCTATCTCTACTTCAACGATATCAACAGCCTGAAACGTTGTCCGCTTAAAGATACCGCGGCCGTCGAGGTCGTGCCCGTACCGGGAACCGCTCACGGATTTAATGATGCCACGTGTGACGAGCGCCATGTCTATGTGACGGGATATGACGCCATCTTTCGGGTAGACCGCAAGGGGGAAGGCGGCAAGTTTGCTGACCTGAAAGGGGTCAATGGCGTGAAGTGCTGGCAGGGCAAGCTGTTCGCGGTAACGACGGCCGGGGAGCGCTCCGATCTCTATGAACTGGATCCAGCGGGCAAGAACCCGCCACAGGCCTTTGGACTGGCCCCGCAGTTCGCCGGATTGGATGGGATTGAAGTCCTCGGCGATGGAACTTTCCTGATTACCGACTGCCATGGTCACAAGGTCTATACGATTGCACCCGACCGCAAGACCGTGAAAGTGGTGGTCCAAGGTTTGGAGTATCCCGCGGATCTGGGTGTCGATCACGAACGGAGCTTGGTCTATATCCCCCAATTCTTCCGCAACACCGTGGAAGTCTACCGTCTGAAGAAAGCCGAATAGTTCTTTATAACCGCATGACGGGCCGGCAGCCTTCCCACCTTTTATATCTCCCACCGTGCCTTGTCCCACGGGAGCACCCTTTATGCGACCCTTCCTTCGGAAAAGTTCCGTGTTCAGCCCGGCCCGCGCTGTTTTCGTAATCGCTTTTGCCCTTTTCCCGATATTAACCGCCCTGGCTGCGAAGAAGCAGCAGCCGATGAATCCAGACCTGCCACCGACCGAGGTCCGTTGGGGATGGCTGCGTCATGAATACCAGAAGCCGAACGTGCAATCGCCGCGCGTCGCGCCACGCCAGACCAATCCGTTCCGGAACGATTTCGACTCGTTGCGCCTGGCGATCGAAGACCTGACGCATACCTTCGGCAATAAATACCCCAACGGACAAAAGTATCTTGCCCAGTTGGAAAAGATCGCGAAGGCGGTGAAAGAAACCGACTCGCCGCTGAAACCCCTCGCCGACGAGTTTGACCGGTTGTTCGCAGAAGCGCTGCTGGCCAATCCGTTGATTGACTTCGATAAGCTTCTTTTCGTGGATTCGGCCACCGCGATGACGCCGTCCAACTGGCTCAGCCTCGACTCGATCGGTGGAACGGTGAGCCCGGGTGGCGTTGCGCTGAAGGTGCTCTCGCCGGTTTCGCCGGGCGGGAAGGTAACCACGCTTTTCATCCCGCCGGAACATCGCAACCTGATCGCGATCGACCTGCACTGGGACGCGAATAAATTGCTTTACACGGCCACCGGTATGAAGAGTGGTAAGAACGGCGGGCATCAACTGTTCGAGGTCGACTTGCCGCCGAAGCTGGACCCGGCGACCGGGCAGCCGATCGTCCGGGAACTCGAGACCATTCCGGACGGGGCCGTGAGCAATTACGACGCCTGCTACGGTCCCGACGACTCGATTATTTTCGTCAGTACCGCGACGATGAACGGCGTGCCCTGCATCGGCGGCAGCCGACCGATTGGCAATCTCTACCGGCGCAGGACCGACGGCACCGTCGAACGACTAACGAACGACCAGGACCACGACTGGCATCCGACGATGCTTCCGGATGGTCGCGTGATGTATCTTCGTTGGGATTACACGGACACGCCCCACGCCTTCAATCGGGTGATGTTTTCGATGAGTCCCGACGGCACCGGTCAGACGGCGAAGTACGGGAGCAACTCCTACTGGCCGAACTGTATGTTCTATCCGAAGCCGGTCCCCGGCAGTTCGACGAAGTTCGTCGCCGCCGTCATGGGGCATCATTCCGGCTCAACGGGCGGCATGTTCCTGTTCGATACGGCCAAAGGCAATTTCGAGGCGGACGGGGTTGTCCAACAAATCCCCGGTTACCAGAAAGCCGTCGTTCCGACAATCGCCGACGGCCTGGGCTACAACGCTCCGAATATTACCTCGTCGCATCCGCTCTCGGACAAGTATTTTCTCGCCGCGTGTTGGCCCGGGGGGGGGGGGGGGGGCGGCAGGGTATTTACCTGATGGACGTTTTCGACAACGGGCTCGAGCTTTGCAGGGTGGCCGGGCGCTACTTGCTGGAGCCCACGCCCTGGGCGGCGCTACTTGCTGGAGCCCACGCCCTGGGCGAAGCGGCCCCGCCCGCCGGTCATCTCCGACCGAACCGCCGCGAAGACGACCACCGGGACCGTGATCCTGGGCAACGTTTATTTTGGAAAGGGTACGAAGGGCGTGCCGCCGGGGACTGTCAAGAGCCTGCGGGTTTATTCTTACAACTTCGCGATGCGGCGCATGGGCGGACAGGGGGACCGGGTTGGCCTGGACGGTCCCTGGGATGTCCGCGTGATGCTCGGCACGGTTCCCGTCGAGGACGATGGCAGCGCCAACTTCACGGTTCCGGCCATGACCCCCATTGCGGTTCAGCCGCTCGACGAGGAAGGCAAGGCGGTCCAGTTGATGCGCAGTTGGTTCACCTGCCGGCCCGGCGAGGTGCGGTCCTGCGTCGGCTGTCATGAGAACATGAACATCTCGCCGCCGGCGCAAGCGGTCCAAGCCGCCCTGCGCAAACCCTCGGAGATCACGCCGTGGTACGGTCCGGCGCGCGGCTTTAGCTTCAACCGCGAGGTCCAGCCGGTGCTCGACAAGTACTGCGTCGGCTGCCACAACGAAAAGGCTAGCCAGCTGGACACCAGCGGCCGAAAGATCGCCAACCTGACCTTACGGCCCGATATCGTCGTGCGCGGCCAGGGCGCGTCCGGCAAACTCAAGCCTGCATCCAAGACGCTCGTGGAGCAGATCGACAACCCGGTGCTGTACAAGGACAAGCCTGCGCAGCCGAAAGGCGGAGGCTATGGGGGGTGCCATTTCCCGCCGGCGTACCTCGAGCTTTTCCGGTTTGTCAGAAATGCCACGTTGGAAAGCGACCTGCACCTGCTGACGCCGTACGACTACCACGCCGACCAGACGAAACTCGTCCAGATGCTCAAGAAGGGTCATCACGGGGTCCGCCTGAGCCGGGAAGCCTGGGACCGACTCGTCACGTGGATCGACCTGAACACGCCGGGGCACGGGAGCTGGAAGGAAATCACAAATCCTGAATTTCCCCGGGAGTACGGGGCAAAACGCGCGGAACTGATGAAGAAGTACGGCGGCATCAGCTTTGATCCGGAGACCGCCGTGGTTCTGCCGGCGGGCGGCGCCGAGGGGGCCACGCGCCCTAAAGTCGAACCGATCGTTCCCGGCAAGCTGTCCCGTCCCGCCTCCCTTCGCGGCCGGTTCCCGGCCGAGACAACCCCGGAGTCCCTCGCTGCAGCCAAGGACCCGGCGTCGGGTAAACTGCGTGAATGGACGTTCGATTTTGCGAACGAAAAGGCGGCGAGCGGGGCGCAGCCTGCGAACATCAAGGGCCAGCGCCAACGGCCGGCAACTTCCGGGACGCTGAAGATGACGTTTGTGCGCATCCCTGCCGGCGCGTACGTGACCGGCCAGGTCGGCGGCGCCGAGGACGAGCTGCGCGAGCGGAAGGTTGCGGTGAGCAAGCCGTTCTGGATGGCCACTCGGGAGACGGCGAACGAATTGTTCAACCTGTTCGATCGGACCCACGACAGTCGCCTGGAAAGCAACGAACGACTGCATTTCAGCGACGGCATCGCACGGGGGTTTCCGCTCAACCGGCCGCTGCAACCGGTGGTCCGCGTCTCGCAGCGGCAGGCCCTGGCGTTCTGCCAGTGGCTCTCCGCGAAAACCGGCAGGCCCTGCACTCTCCCGACGGAAGAACAGTGGGAGTGGGCGGCCCTGTTCGGCAAGTGCGACGAGAACGGTTACGCCGGCAAGGATTTCAGCACGCTCGCCAACCTGGCGGACCGGTCGTATCAGGCCCAGGGCGCCCGTAAAGACATGCCGCTGTTGCGGCCCGCGGTTCTTACCTCCGACGACGGTGCGCGAGTCTCCGCGGACGTAGGCTCGTATGCCCCGAACGCGGCGGGTCTTTACGATATGATCGGCAATGTCGCGGAGTGGACGACGACCGTCTGGCAGCCGCCCGAGGGCTCCAGCGCCCCGCCGCAGGTTGTGGCCAAGGGCGGCGGGTGGCGCGACCGGCCCAATACGGCGACTCCGTTTTCGAAAATGCCCGCCCGTCCCGAGATAAAGTTCGTGGATGTCGGGTTCCGCGTGATTATGGAGGATGACCCGGGGCGTGTGGGGGAGAAAGTGGCCAGCAAGTAGAACGGCCTTCTCGGGCTGTTCAGGATCGTCTGGCACGGCGGGAACCAACGCAGCAAGGCGCAAAATATAAACCCGCGGGTTTTGTTGGTATGACGGCATGCACAAGCCGCCCCGCATGACGGGCTTGGAAGAGGGGCGCGACATGGGCGACGCCGGGTTGTATCTGGTCGGGACGAAGGGGACGTGCTAATGCATCGTCGTCACTTCACCATGGTCCTGGCCCTTGCCGCGGGGGCTCTTAACCTGCCCGCAACCGCCGGGAGTGCCGCGGCGCCGGCCGCACAGCCTAAACCCAACGTGTGTCTCATCCTCGCCGACGACCTGCGGCCCGACGGGCTCCATGCGCTCGGCAACAGCGTCGTCAAGACACCGCATCTCGACAAGCTCGTCCAGCAGGGATTCATCTTCCGCTGCGCGTACACACAAGGTTCCAACGTGCCCGCCGTCTGCGTCCCCAGCCGCACCATGATCCAGACCGGGCAGAGCTACCTGCACGCCCGCCGGTCGGCGCCAACCTTGGCGCAGACGGTCAAGGCGGCCGGCTTCGCCTCCATCCGCAGCGGCAAGTTCGGCAATAATCCCAACGAGATGGACAAGGACTTCGACCGCCATCTGGACGGCCAAACGGCCGAAGGCCATGCGGACAACATCATCGCCTTTATCCAGGAGAACGCCGGCAAGAAGCCGTTGTTTCTCTACATGGCCCCGCACGAGCCGCACGATCCGCAGTACGCGCCGAGCCGGTATTACCCGATGTACAAGCCGGAGGACATTCCGCTGCCGGCCGCCTTTCTGCCCTACCACCCGTTCAATAACGGCGAAATGATGGTCCGCGACGAGAATACGCTGCCCCGGCCGCGGACCAAGGAGAGCGTCACCGGCAAGCTGGCCCGCTACTACGCCTCGACCTCCTACCTCGACGATCAGGTCGGCCGCATCTTCGGGGCTCTCAAACAGGCCGGCCAGTTCGACAACACGGTTTTCATCGTCGCCGGCGATAATGGCCTTTCGCTAGGCGAACACGGACTGCTGGGCAAACAGAACCTCTACGAGTTCGGCGGCATGCACGTGCCGCTGGTCTTTGCGGGCCCCGGCATCCCGAAAGGGGAAACGGCGGCCTTGGCCTACCTCATGGACATTTTTCCCACCATCTGCGATCTGACGGGAACGCCCATCCCCGCGGGGCTTGACGCCAAGAGCCTGGCGCCGGTCATCGCGGGCAAGGCGTCGAAAGTCCGCGCCTGTGTCTTCACCGCCTATCGCCACGTTCAGCGCGCCATCCGCGACGACCGCTGGAAGCTGATCCGCTATCCGCAGATCGACAAAACGCAACTCTTCGATCTGCAGAATGATCCACACGAGATGAACGACCTTGCCGGCAAGGCGGAATTCGCCGACCGGATCAAGGAACTGACGGCCCTGCTGGAAAAGTCGCAGAAGGAATACGGCGACGGCTGTCCGCTGGTGGTGGCCAATCCGCGCAACGGCGCCTGGTCGCCAGAGGTGAAGGAACCGTGGGTGGGGCCCAAAGCGAAACGGGAGAAGCAAAAGAAGCGCTCATGAACGACGACCGATCGGAAAACAAGAACGCCGCTGAGGGCAAGAGATGAAATTGCAGAGAATAATCGGCTGGTTGGCGATCGTGGCGGCAGCCGCAACGATTGTCACGGCGGAAACGAACAGGGAAAAAGTGGACCGCCCGGCACAACCCGGGGCGAAGCTTGCTGGCGAAGCGAAACGCCCCAACATCCTGTTCATCGTCGCCGACGACATGGGCTATGGCGACTGCGGCGTTCACGGCTGCAAGGATGTGCCGACGCCGAATTTGGATGCGCTGGCGAAGGCGGGTGTGCGGTTCAGCAACGGCTACGTCACCGGCACGGTATGCAGCCCGTCACGCGCGGCGCTGATGACCGGGCGCTATCACTATCGCGACGGCGTCTTTGACTGGATCCCGCCCGGCAGGCCCGGCCTGAACACGGACGTACCGACTCTCGCCGGCTATCTGCAGAAAGCGGGCTACCGGACGGCGGCGGTGGGCAAGTGGCATCTGGGCGAACAGGATGAGTGCCATCCGTGGCAACGCGGCTTCGATGAGTTCTACGGCTTCCTCGGTGGTGGGCGGAGTTATTTCCCGGACAAGCCGGGCAAGGCCAAGGTCAATCACTACACGCAGATCATTCGCGGCCGCGAACCGGCGGTGGAAAAGGAATACACGACGCACGCCTTCGGCCGCGAGGCGGCGGATTTTCTGGCGCGTCAGAAGGGCAAGGCCGGGCCGTTCTTCCTCTACCTCGCGTTCAACGCGGTGCACACGCCGATGGAGGCGCCGGACGACTATCGCGCGCGCTTCCCCGCGATCGAGGACAAAAAACGCCGCATCTATGCCGGAATGCTCTCCGCAATGGATGACAACATCGGCCGCGTGCTGAAGGCGTTGCACGACGCCGGCCTCGAGGAGAACACGCTTATCAGTTTCATCAGCGACAACGGCGGGCCGATTGTGCGTAATGCACCGAATGCGTCGCGCAATACGCCGCTGCGCGGTGGCAAGGGCGAAACGTGGGAGGGCGGCATCCGCGTCCCGTTCTTCATGAAGTGGCCCGGCCACCTGAAGGCGGGCGTGACGTTTGAGCAGCCCGTCATCCAGATGGACCTGACGGCGACCGTGCTGACGCTGGCCGGAGTGCAGCGCGACGAGAAGTGGCCGCTGGACGGCATCAACTTGCTGCCGTACCTGAACGGCGAGAAGAAAACACCACATGAGACGCTCTGCTGGGAATATGGCAAGCAGTGGGCGATCCGTCAGGGCGACTGGAAGCTGACCTTTGCCCTGCCCACCAAAGAGGCGAAGACGCCCATCCTTGGCCTCTATGATTTGAGCCAGGACATCAACGAGAGCCATGACCTGGCGGCCGCGCAACCAGAGAAGGTCAAGCAACTGCAAACCGCATGGGCGAACTGGCGCAAAGAGGTCATCGGCGATCAGCCGGCACCGGAGATCAAAATCAAAAACGTGAACAAAACCCCGTGACCAAAATAGCAGCCAAACCATGAAATACATCATCACGTTTCTCGCCGCCGCGCTGCTGTCGTCGCTCACGGCGTGCGCCGCGCCCACGCAACCGCCGAACATCGTCTTCATCCTCGCCGACGACATCGGTTACGGCGACTTCGGTTGTTACGGTGCGACCAAGGTGAAGACGCCGCATGTGGACCGTCTGGCCGCCCAGGGGTTGCGGTTCACCGATGCCCACTCCATGGCGTGTGTTTGTACGCCGTCGCGGTATGCTCTGTTGACCGGCGAATACGCCTTTCGCAAGAGCGGCACGGGGATCGCCTCGGGCATCGAAGGATTGCTCATCAAGCCAGGCCGCACCACGGTGCCGTCGCTGTTGAAGCGGGCCGGATACACCACCGGGATCGTCGGCAAATGGCACCTCGGCCTGGGCACGAAGCCCACCGATTACAACGGCGAGATCAAACCCGGCCCGCTGGAAATCGGCTTCGATTATGCCTGGATCATGCCCGCCACGGGCGACCGCGTGCCCTGCGTGTGGGTGGAGAACCACCGCGTGGTGAATCTCGATCCGACGGACCCAATCCAGTTGGATTACAGCGTGCCGCGCGGCGCGCCGCGTTCGTACATCAAGGGCGTCCCGCGGATCGGCGCGCAGAGCGGCGGCAAAGCGGCCTTGTGGGACGACGAGAACATGTCCACGGTTATCGCGGCGAAGAGTTGCGCGTTCATCGAGCGGAACAAGGGCCAGCCGTTCTTCCTGGAAGTGGCCACACACAACATCCACGTCCCGCGCGTGCCTAATCCCAAGTTCCGCGGTGCGAGCCAGTGCGGTCCGCGCGGCGACACAATCGTCGAATTCGACTGGACGGTCGGCCAGGTGCTCGAAACGCTGGATCGCCTGAAACTGGCCGAAAACACGCTGGTGATCGTCACCAGCGACAACGGCGGTGGTCTGGGCAACAACGGCCCGGACGTGGTCCACGGGATGGGAGCGCCGCCAGGGAACAATGGGCACCTCTTCAACGGCGTGCTCCGCGGCGGCAAGGGTACGGTCTGGGAAGGCGGTACCCGGCTACCGCTGATCACGCGCTGGCCGGGCCGCATCCATCCCGGCACCTCGGACGCGCTGGTCTGCCAGGTGGACATGTTGGCCAGCTTCGCGGCCCTGACCGGACAGAAGCTGGCCGACGCCGACGGCCCGGACAGCTTCAACGTCCTGCCTGCGCTGCTCGGCGAGAAAACCGAGACACCTTGCCGTGAATATCTCATCGAGCAGGAAAACGGCTCCGCGCTCGCGCTGCGCAAGAACGCGTGGAAATACATTCCGGGTCACGGTGGCAGCAAAGCCGCGCGACGGAAGAAGGCGCAACCGGAAAAACCGTCCGCGGCCGTCGCGGATAGCGACTTACCGCCCCCGGTTGGCGAGCTTTACAATCTCGCCAACGATTTGAGCGAAATGAAGAACCTCGCCGCCAGCCATCCGGAGATCGTGGCCGAGTTGGCAGCCAAACTCGAAGAACTGAAGAAGAAAGGCCGCAGCCGCCCATGAGATCACGGTTCCCCATTGCTGCAAGAAGAAAGAAGCAATGAAGAAACCTATTACCGGTTTGCCGGCCTTGCTGCTCACCAATGTCGCTACTGCGCTGGCCGCCTTTTCGGCGTTTGCCGCCTCTCCGGCGAATTCCGCCGGGGTAAACGACAAACCCAACGTCATCTACATCATGGCCGACGACCTGGGTTACGGCGACCTGAGCTGTTATGGACAGAAGCGGATCAAAACGCCCTCGATCGACCGTATGGCGGCCGAGGGGATGCGTTTCACGGATCACTATGCCGGGAGCACGGTCTGCGCGCCGTCGCGCTGCGTGCTGATGACCGGTCTGTACACAGGCCATACGGGCAAACGACGGCCGGTGAGCGCACCGTGCGCCTGACCGCGGGCCAACCGCTGCAACAGACCGGAGCGGCGGCGCTTGATCGCAGCGCGGCGGGCGAGCCGCTGGACCTGGGTGACGTGGTTTACGCGACGGGCCTCGGGTGCGCGCCGGATCCGAGCTGACCTATGATGTCAGCCAACTCCGGCGGCGGTTCAGCCGGCCGACTCCGGGGCTACGCCCCTTCGCTGGGCGGTTGATGTTGAAAGGAGCGATAAACTATTATAGCATTTGGTGCCGCTGATGGGGGCAGGTCAGATTGTTTACCTCCTGGTCTACCTGCCGGCCATGTTCGTGCTGAAGTGGTTGCTGCGGGTTCCGTGACAGTTGTAAAATCAAATCATAGAAGTAAAGATATGAAGAAAACATGGTTCGTTCTTGTTGCAAGCCTCGGTTTCGCCCTGTCGGCCGTGGCGCTGGACATCAAGGCGATCACCGCGAAACCCACCGCGGACAACCCGCAGTACAATAACAAAATGGCTTGGCCGAACCTGGTTGGCGACGAGTACTTCCAGAAGGAAAAGTGGCCGAAGGCGCGCCTGCTGATCTGGGCGCCTACGGGCGGGAGTGAACGCAGACAAGGCCCGAAGATCACGCCCGCGGACCCGGCCTGCTGGATCGACGCCGCCACGGGTAAGCCGGCCGACGCGATTCCGGATATGGATACGGATGTCATCCTGCCGGATTCCGAAAAGCCGTATGCGATTCAGGCCGCCACCGGGAACTCATTCACGTGCAGACACCTGACCATCGGGCGAAATGCCGAATTCACCTCTGCCTGTTGGGGATGCTTTTCCGTCTTCGGCAACGTCTGGGTTCGTCCCTCCGGGAAACTGCAGCCTTCGACGCTCAAACTGGCGGGCAACCACGACACGTTCATCCGGCGGGACTGGCCGGAAGACGGCGTATTGAAGAAGATGCACGACGAGAGACTGGTCACGCCGTACGATCCGAAGGCGGGGGCCGATGCGCAACCCTGGTGGAATGGCCTCATCACGGTGTATATGACGCACGAGAAGGACCCGGGAAAGTCAACCGAGGTTGTCGGATATGTGAGCG
Organism: Kiritimatiellota bacterium; assembly: GCA_026398385.1. GTDB lineage: Bacteria > Verrucomicrobiota > Kiritimatiellia > CAIQIC01 > CAIQIC01 > CAIQIC01. The sequence continues at coordinate 27,853 of JAPLSZ010000121.1, forward strand.
CGTCGGACGAAGTCGGAATCAAATCGGGCACCTTCATTGTCGGCCGCGGCAGTCGCTTCGTCAGCATGGGTCCATCAACGGTGGCGGTTGGCAAGGGTGCGAAAGTGGTCCTGTTGGACGGCGCGCAGTGCTCGCACGGCATGAATCAGTTTGCCGTGGATTGGAGCGTCAATGACGGCGGTCAGGTTACCGGCGGAACGCCGGACCGGCCGCTGCGGCGCGACGCATACTTCGGCCTCGGTTACCGCAACTGGATGAATTTGCCGATTGCACGGGCACCGGACGACAAGAAAGAAATCCCCGTCCTGTCCAGTGGCGCCAAGGCTTACTATGGTTACGGTGAGTACAACGCTTTGATTAACGGCGAGCTGATGGGCTACCCCGCGCCGGGGAGTAATGCACGCCTGGTGGTCTGTTGGCAGCGCATGTCCGGCGGCGGCGCCGGAGCCTGGGGGCGGCGAGACGAAGGTCTCACCAGCATGTTCCCCAAGCTCGCGCCAAAAATTTCGATTTGGATCGGTGGCACCGCAAAGCTGGAGAATGTTCGGCTCGACGATTTGCATCGCGGTGGAATCGTCGCGCCCAGCCTGGATGCCTTCAAGCGATGGAAGAACATCTCGTTCGGCGACGCCTGCCTCAGCAAGGATCCCAACGAACTGGTCCGCGGCTACGAAGCGGAAATCGCGACCATGAAGAATGCAGGTCCGATGTCCATTTTGGAACCGAAGGCAAAGTACACGACGCAGTAGTCGTGATGAGTGCTGAGCGGCGAGCAGCGAACCATGGCCGCTTTAATGTCGAGTATGAACCGATCACAGCGCCAACAGGAGAAAATGCAGATGAAGCCAAGTCCCGTAGCAGAGCTAACCCGTCGTCGTTTCATCCAGTCCGCCTTCGCGGGCGTAACCCTGGCCGCCCTGCCGGGCATGCTCAAGGCGCAGACGGCGCCATCCGTTAACGTCGTCGGCGCCAACAGCCGCATCAACGTGGCGTGCGTCGGGTTCTCGGACCGCTTCAAAGACGCGCTGCTGCCTGCATTCCTGAAATCCAGGCAGGAGCAGAACTTCGATCTGGTCGCCCTGGCGGATCTCTGGAGCAAGCGGCGCGCGGAAGGCCAGGGGCGGCTCGCGAAGGAACTCGGCCACGCCATTGATCTCTACGCGAGC
>JAPLSZ010000302.1 GCA_026398385.1 Kiritimatiellota bacterium
GCTTGGGTTCGCGGGGCTGGAAGCCCCGCCCACATGAAGGAGTGCCCGGGGACGCGGGGTCAAGGTGGTGCGCCACGGAGCGCGGAGCGGTCAGCGGGTCACGGTCTGACCCCGCAGGGGCACGTCGCGCCAGCACGCCCCCTCCGGCCCTCGCAGCATCCAGCGGCCCCCCCCTGCCTCCCTACAGTGGATTTCCACGAAAAATAGTTCTTGCGTTTTCGGGGGGGGGGGCAGACTCCGGGCACTCTGAAGGAGATGACTATGAGGACGAAATCCGCCAGCGTTCTGTTCACCTGCGCCCTGCTGGCGCTGGCCCTCGCTACGGCGAGGGCCGAGAACAACACCACCAATGTTTTCAGCGGGATCACCACCAATTGGTCTGGTGCCAACTATTACGTCGGCAGCACCGGCACCAACAACTACCTCCAAATCGATAGTGGCGGCGTTTTATACAATGTTGCCCAAGCAGCCATTGGCAATCAGTCAACGGCCAACAACAACTCGGCGTTGGTGACAGGTATTGGCTCGGTCTGGAGTAACAGCGGTAGTCTGTTAGTCGGCATCTCCGGCTCCGGCAATACCCTGACCATCACCAACGGTGGTCAGGTCTTCAATAACAACGGTTACATCAGCTTCATCAATAACATTAGCAACACGGTACTGGTCACAGGTTCTGGTTCGGTCTGGAGCAACAGCGGTAATCTGGCTGTCGGCTCCGGCTCCGGTGACAGCCTGACCATCGCGAACGGCGGGCAGGTCTTCAACAACAACGGCTACATCTCCGGCGCAAGCAACTCGGTCACTGTCACAGGTACTGGCTCCGTCTGGAAGATGAGCGGCACGCTAGATATCAGCTGCTCCGGTGGCAGCCTGACCATCACCAACGGCGGTCAGGTCTTCAATAACAACTCCGGCTACATCGGCCAATACGCCAACAGCGACAACAACACCGTGCTGGTAACTGGCTCCGGCTCGGTCTGGAGCAACGGCAGTATTCTCTATGTCGGTTATTCCGGCTCCGGCAACCGGTTGACCGTGACCAATGGCGGCGCGGTATTTGCAACGCCGGACGTTTATCTGGGTTATAACGGAAGTTCCTCAAACAATTTTTTGTCCGTTTACGGCGGAACGCTGACGGCGACCAACGGCCTCGGCAATGGTGTTCTGGACGTACGGCGCGGCACGCTGACGCTGAATAGCGGAACCGTGACGGTGGACAACCTGTGGGCCACCAACGGGGCCAATAGCATCGTCGCCTTCAACGGGGGCACGCTGAACTCGAAAGCCACCGTGGTCAGCAATGGCCTCGATTTCGTGGTCGGCGACACCGGCGGCAACGCGACGTTCAATGCGCTCGGCGGCACGCATCGGTTTCAAACAAATCTTATTGTCGGCCTGTCGAGCGCCGGCAATACGCTCAACATTTTGACTGCCGGCGTGGTCAGCAACGCCGACGGCATTGTGGGTTATAATGCTTCGGCGAGCAACAACACGGCGGTGGTGGATGGGGCCGGTTCGGCGTGGCGCAATTCCGGCGATCTTAGCGTCGGCGGATATGGCGCGAACAATACGCTGACGGTCCGCAACGGCGGCAGCGTCAGCGCCAACGAGCTTACCGTGGGCGCTTTGAGCGCCGGCAATACGTTGACAATCACCAACGGCGGCCAAGCCAGCAGCGCGACCGGCTACATGGGGAACGACAGCAACGCGGGCAGTAATGCGGTGGTGGTAGATGGAACCGGCTCGGCGTGGAACATCGCCGGACGGCTGCATGTGGGCGAGTGGGGCGCGGGCAATACGCTGACCATTCAGAACAGCGGCGCAGTCAGCGCCGGTGAAGTTCATATAGGCTCTGGCGGTGCCGGCAACACGTTAACGATTCTTGGCGGCGGGGGCCTTGTTTCGAGCAGCGGCACCATCGGAAACGATATTGCCGCAAGCAATAACGTCGTGCTGGTCACCGGCGCTGGCAGCGTGTGGAGCAACAGCGCCCATCTCTGGGTGGGCCGCGACGGCGCGGGCAATCAGTTGATCGTGACGAATGGCGGCACCGTGGGCGTGGGCGGGAATATGCTTGTGGGTAAGAGCGGCACCGACAACCAATTGATTATCCGCGACGGCGGCCAGGTGGTGTCGGGCATCGGGTATTTGGGCTATGAGTCCACCGGCAGCAACAACACGGCTTGGGTGATGGGATCGGGCAGCGTCTGGACCAACAGCGGAGACCTCGGCGTTGGCAATTATGGCGCGGGCAATCAGTTGATCGTGACGAATGGCGGCACCGTCTATAATTACTATGGTGATATCGGCCGCTTTCCTGGCTCCAGCAACAACGTAGTGCTGGTCACCGGCGCAGGCAGCGTGTGGAGCAACAGCGGAGACCTCAATGTGGGCCTCGCCGATGTGGACAACCAGCTGACTATCGCTAACAGCGGCAAGGTGTATAGTGCCCGCGGCTCTATCGGCGCCAGTGCCAACAACAACACGGTGCTGGTGACCGGCACGGGCAGCGTGTGGAGCAACAGATTCGATATCTACATGGGCTACCACGGCGCCGGCAACTCGATGGTGGTCAGCAATGGCGCGGTGTTGGTGAATGACTATGGTGAAATCGGCAGTCAAGCCACAGCCTCCAATAATACCGTCACCATTACCGGTTCCGACTCGCAGTGGAGCAATCAGCACGACTTGAACGTTGGTGCGGATGGTCCTGGCAACCAGTTGATCGTCACCGCTGGCGGCGCCGTGGGCGTGGGCGTAAACATGACCGTGGGCAACAATGGCGCCGGCAATTCGCTGGTCATCAGCGCGGGCGGGCAGGTTTCCGATCAATATGGACTCATCGGCTATTCCAGCTCGGCCTCCAATAACACGGTGACGGTCTCGGGGGGCGGGTCGCTATGGACCAATAGCGCCCACCTCTGGGTGGGCCGCGGCGGGGCGGGGAATCAGTTGATCGTGACGAATGGCGGCACTGCTTTCGCCACCAACAACCAAGTGCTGGTGACGGGCGGCAATTTGAATGTGGCGGGGACGTTGGAGGTCCGCCGCGGCGCGTTGGAATTAAACAGCGGCTCGGTCGTGGCCAATAGTCTTCTGGCCACCAACGGCACAGAGGGCGTGGTGCATTTCAATGGCGGCGCGGCCGAGTTCGGTTCCATGACAGTGGCCGGCAGTGGTTCACCGACCACCATCGGCAATGGCACGAACGCCGCGACGCTAAAACTGAATGGGACCGGCGCTTTCCAAGGCGGCTTGATTATTTCCGCCAACGCCACGCTCTCCGGCACTGGTACGATCAATGATTCCGTGACGATTAACGCCGGCGGCAGCTTATCGCCCGGCAATTCGCCGGGGACGCTGACGTTCAAGACCCACCTGACGCTGGCGACCGGCAGCACCAATATCTTCGAGTTGGGCAACGGCATCTACGACAAGGTGGTCATCAGCAACGGGTTCGAAATGGCGGGCACCGAGACCCCGTTGTTGGTCCTCGACCTGACCGCCTACGTTCCGCCGGCCACCGGAACCCAGATTATGATCTTCCAAGACCTCTCCACCACCAACTGGAGTGGCTGGACGTTCAACTTGGTGGACCCCTATTACGGCGGCGCGCTGCAAAACCTGAGCAACCAAGCCAGCTTCTTTGCCACGGGCGTGGGCGGCACGTTGCCCAACCAGTTCATCATTACATACAACCACAACAGCGGTGACGGAACGGCCAACGACGTGCTGCTGACGGTGATCCCGGAACCGGGCACACTGTCGCTGCTGGGGCTGATGGGGGCGGTCTTGCTGGCTTGCCGGCGGCGGTCGCCCACACGGAGGCGCCATTGATTTTCTGCGCCCGCCATTTTCACAACGCCGGACGTGCCCCGGCGTAGTCTGACGAAGCCGGGCGGCCGGGGGTGGTCGGCGGTGGACTCCGACCAAGATATTCGTGGGCGGGGCTTCCAGCCCCGCGTGACGGTGCTGTGCGCTGGGGTTCGCGGGGCTGGAAGCCCCGCCCACATGAAGGAGCGCCCGGGGACGCGGGGTCAAATGGTGCACCGCGGAGCGGTCAGCGATAGATCTCCCGACGGTGGTCGAGTTTGACGATCAGCACCACCAGTTCGCGGTCGATAATGGCATAGAGGACACGCCAGTCGCCCACACGGAGGCGCCATTGATTTTCCGCACCCGCCATTTTCACAACGCCGGACGGCCGGGGGGTGTCGGCGAGCGCGCGGATTTTGATGTCGATCCGCCGCTGCATATCCCGATCCAGTGCGACCATTTGCCGTTGGGCGGCGGGCAGGATGACGATACGGTAGGTCACTATACCAATCCGAGTTTCCGGCGGAATTCGTCATAGGGTATGGCGCTTTTCGGGTTGCGCTTATAGGCCGCCAGCGCCTTGCGCGCGTCGCGCAAGTCTTCCGCGTCTTCGATGCGCTGCAAGACTTCCAGTTCATCCGCCGACACCAGCGCGGCCACAGGCTTGCCCCGGCGGGCGATCAAAATGCGCTCGCCGCCGTAACATACACGATTGAGCGCCTCGTCCAACCCGTTCCGCGCCTGCACAAAAGTCATGGTTGTCATGTAATATTCCTTGTGAACGTAATGTACATGATGCCCTTCACGGCGTCAAGCAGTGTTCCCCGGCGGCCAGTAATGGGTCAGTGATGTAGGGGCACAGTCTTGCTGCGCCCGCCTGCGGTGAGCTTATCGAACCCGCGGGCGTCGCTTGCGATGAGATCATATTGTAGGCCGGGTCTCCGACCCGGCGCAAGGCGACGCTGGCGGGCTGTGCCCCCATGTGACTGAGGCCTTACGGCGGCCAGCGCCGTGCGCTTGCCACGCGCGGCGGTTTTTGCTATCAGCAGCACGTCTTTGGTTACCACGTTCAGGGAAGGAGCCGCACAGGTATGGCAAAGGAACTATTGGCCGGGAATATGCTGATCGCCCAGAGCGGCGGTCCGACGGTGGTCATCAACCAGAGTCTGGTCGGCGCGGTGCTGGAAGCGCGGAAGCACCGGGAAATCAAGAAGATTTACGGTGCGCTCCACGGGCTGCAGGGCATCCTCGATGAGAAGCTCTGCGATCTCGGAAGAGAGCGCCGGGCCAATCTCGAACTCGTCGCCCGGACGCCCTCCTCGGCGCTCGGCTCGGTGCGCCAGAAACCCACGCCGGCGGATTGCGTCAAGGTCTTCCAAGTGCTGCAGAAGTATAACATCCGCTACTTCTTTTACATCGGCGGCAACGACTCCGCGGAGACGACGTACATCATCAACGCGGCGGCGCAGGCCGCCGGCTACCGGCTGAAGTGCTTCCATATCTGCAAGACGATCGACAACGACCTGAAGGAAAACGACCACACGCCCGGCTTCGGCAGCGTCGCCAAGTTCGTGGCCATGGCCGTCATGGGCGACAACCTCGACAACCGCGCGCTGCCCGGCGTGATGATCGACGTNNNCGCGGCGCTGGCGCGCGTCTTCCCCGGCGACGGGCCGCACCTGATCTATCTGCCCGAGCGTCCGTTCGCGCTGGCTAAGTTCGTCGCCGACGTGCAGCGCGTCTATGCCCAACAGCAGCGCTGCGTGATCGCCGTCTCCGAGGGTATATCCGACGAACAGGGCGTGGCGATCGCGGCCAAGTTCAGCCAGGAAGTGGACTCCCACGGCAACGTGCAGCTCTCCGGCTCCGGCGCCCTCGGCGATTTGCTGGCCTGCGAGATCAAGACGAAGACGCACATCACCCGCGTGCGCGCCGACACCCTGGGTTATCTCCAGCGCTCGTTCTGCGGGGTGGTCAGCGCCCCCGACGCGAAGGAAGCGCGGCAGGCCGGCGCCGCCGCCGTCCAGTTCGCCACCGGCGGCGTCTACGAGAACGGCTCCACGGCGATCCGGCGCGCGCCGGGCAAAACCTATAAGATCCGCATCGAGCGCACCGATCTCAAAAACGTCGCCAAGGAGACGCGGCATATGCCGGACGAGTTCATCAACGCCGACGGCAACGATGTGACGCCCGCGTTCCTGGCCTACGCCGCGCCGATTGTCGGCGCCCTGCCGCGGATCGGCCGCCTGCAGGCCGTGCCGGTGACGAAGAAATAACGTATGGAAGTCGGACTGAGTCTCGGTTCCAATCTCGGCGACCGGCTGGCGCACCTGGCGACCGCCCGGCGGCGGCTGATGACCTGGCCCGGCGTCCGGCTGCTGGCCGCCTCGCCGGTGTACGAGACCGAGCCGGTCGGCGTATCGCCGGCGTACTGGTCCCTGGTCTTTCTCAATGCCGTGCTGATCGTGGACGGCGAGCAGGCCCCGGCGGACTGGCAGTGCGCCACGGCGCAGATCGAGATGGAGCTGGGCCGTGTGCGCACGGCGGACCGTTGCGCGCCGCGCGCCATCGACATTGATATCCTGTTCATCGGCGACCGGTGCCTGGACGACGGCGGGCTGATCCTGCCGCACCCGCGCTGGGCGCAGCGGCGCTTCGTGCTCCAGCCCCTGGCGGACGTCCGGCCGGACCTCGTCCTGCCCGGCGCCGCGGAAACGGTCCGGCAGATTCTGGCCCGGCTGCCGGCCGGCGAAAAGGTCGTACGGTTTAGCGAAACATGGTAGGACATCCAGCGATGACTCTTCGGCTGCGCATGCGGCGGTGTATGCTCTGGGTGTTGGCGGTGCTGGCCGGGCACGTCGCACAGGCCGACCTGATCCTGGAGATGCCGCCGTACTCGTTTTCCGAAAAAACCGCCGCGACCATGGACGCCGCCCGGCAAGGGTTGACGACGAAGTATCACGGCGTGGCGCGCTATCTGGACTCGTTTTTCAAGCGGGAAGACGCACCTCCCGACATTCCCAAATCCACCGCCCGTGTCCGGCTATCGTTGCGCCTTAAGGACGCGGACGGCCTGTCGCCCAGCACGGCCTTCAATGCCAAGCTGGCGCTGCCGCATGCGGAAGAACGGCTGCATATTTTCGCGGACAACCTCAAGCGCGGCACGCTGCCCGGCACCGAGGATCCCATCCTGGCAGATGATCGAGTCAACGCCGGCGTGCGTTTCTGGCTGTGGCGCCAGTTGCGCACCTATGTGAACTTCGAAAGCGGCATCCGCTTGCGCGGCATCCCGGATCCCTTCGGCCAACTGGAGTTCCAGCATCAACGCCCCTGGGCCAGATGGATCGGGCGCTTTACGCAGCAGGGCTTCGGGTACGCCAAGGAGGGCCTCGGCGAATTGAGCCAGGTGGACTTGGAACGCCACTTCGGCACCAGTCATCTGTTCCGGGCGACCACCGCCGCCACCTGGACCGAAGAAACCGTCGGCGTGGAATTCGAGCAGACCTTCATCTACGCCCAGCCCCTGCGGGGTGCGCATCGAAGCCTGCTGCCCAGCGTCAGCTTTTTCGCGCATAAGAACGGGCCGTTCCTCATGGACAACTACCGCGCCAATGTGACCTATCGCACGGGGTTCTTCCGCCCGTGGCTGCTCCTCGAAATCACACCACAGATCGAGTTTCCCCGCGAGCGCGACTACCAGTTCACGCCCTCCCTTCGCATCGGCTTCGAAGCCTGGTTCGGCAGTCTGCCGGGCGATTGAAGGCGGCGCAGCATTGTCAAGCGGCAGGCGGGCCGATATACTTCTGTTTTGGAATTCACGGGAGAGCGGACATGGCAGCCAAACATATCGGACTGGGGCGCGGCCTGGGCGCGCTGATCAAGGACACGCCGGCGGACACCCCGCCGGCGGCCGCGGCGCCGCCGGCCGAGCCGGACGGCGAGCGCGTGCTCCGCGTCGGCGTGGACCGGATTCATCAGAGCCGCTGGCAGCCGCGCCAGCGCTTCGCGCCGGAAGCCATCGAGGAACTGGCGCAATCCATTCGCGAGAAGGGCGTGCTGCAACCGCTGACCGTACGCCGCACCGGCGAGACGTACGAATTGATCGCCGGCGAGCGGCGCTGGCGCGCCGCGCAGGCCGCGGGGCTCAAGGACGTGCCCGTGCTCGTTATGACGGCCTCCGATCAGCAGGCGCTGGAAATGGCGCTGGTGGAAAACCTGCAGCGCGAAGACCTGAACGTCATGGAGGAGGCCGAGGGGTACCGCCTGCTGGCGGAGAAATTTGCCCTGACGCAGGAGCAGATCGCCGCGCGCGTCGGCAAGGCGCGCGCCACCGTGGCCAACGCCTTGCGCCTGCTCGAGCTGCCCGAGCCGGTGCGCCAGATGGTGTCCGCGGGCCAGCTCTCGCCGGGCCATGCCAAGGTGCTGCTCGGCCTGGAGATCCCGCGCGAGCAGGAGCTGCTGGCCGAGCGGGTCCTCAAGGAAGGTCTCTCCGTCCGCACGCTGGAGCGCATTGTCAATCGCCTCCGGCGGGCGCCGCGGAAGCCGCGGGCCGAAAAAGCCGGGCTGCCGGCCGATTACCTGCGCGACCTCACCGACCGCCTGCACCGGCATTTTGGCGCGGGCGTGCGCATCACGCCGTGCAAAACGCTGTCCAACGGCAAGCAGGTCAAGGGTTGTGTCGAGGTGGACTTCTACAGCAACGAAGATCTGGACCGCCTGTTGACGCTGTTCGGCCTGCCGGATGCGCTGTAAGCGGACGGGCGGCTCAGGGGCCCGGTGTGGCCGCCCAGCCGCGGCCAAATTCGTAACAAGTTATCGATTGCCATGACGGATTCATCGCCCAGCACCGCCGAGCCCGCCGCGCGCCAGGAACAGGCCCGCGCCTACGAGTCGCTGCAGAACAAGCTGTTTGCGGTCCGCCTTCTCATCACGGTCCTCGCGCTCGCGGCCTACCTGTTCAGCGGCGCCTCGGTCCGGCTGGCCGCTGGTCTGGCCACCTGGTTCGGCGGCGGCTGGCCCCTGGTCAACGGGGTGTACCTGCTGGTCACGATCTTCGGATTCGCCGCCGTCTCGTTTCCGCTGGCGCTCTTCGAGGACCACGTCCTGGAGCATCGGTACGGACTGAGCCGGCAGACGCTGGGCGAGTGGCTGTGGGATTACGCCAAGTCGCTGGCGCTGGAGCTCGCGCTGGGGCTCGTGTTCTTCGAGGTGCTGTACGCGCTGCTGCGCTGGTCGCCGCAGGGCTGGTGGGCGTTCGGCGCGGTGTTTTACATCCTGTTCGCGGTGGTCCTGACCGCCATCGCGCCGGTGGTGATCATGCCGCTGTTCCACAAGTTCGAGCCGCTGCAGAATAATGAACTGGTCGCGCTGATCACGCAATTCGTTCAGCGCGCCGGCCTGCAGGTCATCGGCGTCTACCGTTGGGGGCTGGCGGAAAAAACCGCCACGGCCAACGCCGCGCTGGCCGGCCTCGGCCGCACCCGCCGCATCATCCTCGGCGACACCCTGCTCCACGGCTACACGCCGGACGAGATCCTGGCCGTGCTCGCCCACGAGGTGGGCCACTACCGGCACCGTGACCTGTTCCGCCTGCTGACCGTCGGCGCGGGTCTGGCCACCCTCGGTTTCTATATCGCGCACCGACTGCTGCACACGCTGGTCGCGGCGGCGGGTTTCGCGTCCGTGGCGGACATCGGCAGCTTCCCGCTCTTCGTCTTCTGTCTGTTCGTCTTCTCGCTCGTGGCCCTGCCTTTTAACAACGCCTATTCCCGCCGCCGCGAATATGCCGCCGATGCCTACGCCGTCGCCGCCCTCGGCGCCGCCGGGCCGCTGGTCAGCGCCTTCGAGAAGCTGGCCGCGCAAAATCTGGACGACAAGCATCCGCCGGCGTGGATCGAATTTCTGCTGTACAGCCACCCCTCCATCGCGCGGCGCATGGCGCGGGCGCAAGCGGTGGAGCGGCGCCTGCCGGCGTCTGCGGCCGGCTCCGGTCCGGAGTCCCCATGAATGAAAAACCGGCCGCCGGCGCCACGTCGGTCCCCTGTGGGCGAGGCTGCCCGCCCCGCGCTCGTGTTTGGCCCTGCTTCATGCCGCGCCGCGGCATTGTGGACTGCGGCGGCTTGACGCCGCTTTTGATTCCCAGTGAAGGCTGGTAGTGGAAATGCCTTGATGAACTCAGGCTTTAAGCATTCTTCTTCACCTCGCGGTACTTCCGCCAAGGCAGAAAGCGGCGTCAAGCCGCCGCACTCCAAATTTTCTCCGGACGTCCCGTCCCGCGTAATCCACGGGTTGCTGCTCGACGAATTGGCCGCCGCCCTGCGCGCGCTCGGCGCGCCGGTGTTCCGCGCGCAGCAGATCTGGCGCTGGCTCTATGTCCAACGCGTCACGGCGTGGGACCAGATGAAGAACCTGCCGGCGGAATTGCGCGCCCGATTGGCGGAACGCTTCGACCTGCAGGCCGCCGCCGCGCGGGAAATCACCGGCGAACCGGGCGCCGCGCAGAAGATTCTCGTGGGCCTGACCGACGGCGAATGCGTCGAGGAGGTGCTGATCCCCGCCGCGGAGCGTCGGACCGTCTGCGTCTCCAGCCAGGTGGGCTGCAAGTTCGGCTGCGCGTTCTGCGCCAGCGGCCAGGCGGGCTTCCGGCGCAATCTGTCCGCCGGCGAGATTGTCGGCCAGGTGCTGCTGGCCGCCACGGCCTACGGCAACCGGCCCACCCACTTGGTGTTCATGGGCGTCGGCGAGCCGCTGGACAATTATGACGAGGTGCTGCGCGCGATCCGGATCGTCAACCAGCCCGACGGCCTCGGCCTCGGCGCGCGGCGCATCACCCTCTCCACCTGCGGCGTCATCCCCGGCCTCCGGCGGCTGGCGGGCGAGGGCTTGCAGGTCGAGCTCTCGGTTTCGCTCCACGCGCCGGACGATGCGCTCCGCGCGCGGCTGCTGCCCGTCGACCGTCGTTACCCGCTGCCGGAGCTCCTCGCCACCTGCCGGGACTATACCGTCCAAACCAAGCGCATTATCACCTTCGAGTACACGCTCATCAAAAACGTCAACGACGCCGCCGGCCAGGCCGACGCGCTGGCGCGGCTGCTTGCGCCGCTGTCCTGCCGGGTGAACCTGATCCCGCTCAGTCCGGTGGCGGGCTTCGCCGGCGAGCCTTCCCTGCCGGAAACCGCCAAGCTGTTCATCCGCACCCTCACGCGCGCCGGGCTCAACGCCACGCTGCGGGACTCGCAGGGTCTGCGGCTCCATGCCGCCTGCGGCCAGCTCCGCATTGCCCGTCTGTAGAAAGTTGCACCCCCGCCTTGCGCCTGCCCCGTATTCCAAAGCGGGGCCTTCCGTCATTCCGCCATGTGGCCAAGGACGCCAAGAGGAGAGATGCGCGGGGCTGGAAGTCCCGCCCACAAGAGAGATTATCCTGCGGTTAAAGGATTTGGTTGCGGCTATGCCGCGCTAGGTTCATCCGTGGCTTCAGAGCCTCCTTTCCCCTCCTCCGGACCAACGCACGGATCCAGAGCTGCCGGCCGGCCTTGACTTGACCCGCCGCCGCACCTAAGCTGGCTCGCGTTTTGAGGGTACGTCATGGAACACGGACCGAAGGAAAATGAGTTCCGGCAGCAGCGGCTGGCCAATCTGCAAAAGTTGCAGGAAATGGGTTACACGCCCTTCGGACAGGCGTTCGCGCGCACCGGCACGGTGGCCGCGACGCTGGCCGGCTTTGCCGAGCATCAGCCGGCCACCCTCGCCGGCCGCGTGGTCTCCAAGCGCCAGATGGGCAAAAGCATCTTCGCCCACCTCCAGGACGGACCCGACCGCCTCCAGATTTACGTCAAGAAGGACCTCGTCGGCGAGCAGGCCTTCGCCGCCTTCGAGTGGATTGACCTCGGCGATCACCTCGGCGCCGAGGGCGAATTGTTTGTCACCAAGACGGGCGAAAAGACGCTGAAGGCGGCGAAGTGGACGCTGCTCTCCAAGGCGCTGCTGCCGCTGCCGGAAAAGTGGCACGGCTTGCAGGACGTTGAACTGCGCTACCGCCAGCGCTACCTCGATCTGATCGCCAACCCCGAGGTGCGCCGATTGTTCGACCAGCGCACGCGGATCATCGCCGAACTGCGCGTCGGCCTGACCGGCCACGGTTTCGCCGAGGTGGAGACGCCGATGATTCAGCCCATGGCCGGCGGCGCGGCGGCCAACCCGTTCAAGACCCGCTACGAGGCGCTCGGCGCGGACATGTTCCTGCGCATCGCGCCGGAGCTTTATCTCAAGCGCCTGCTGGTCGGCGGCTACGACAAGGTCTTCGAGCTCAACCGCAACTTCCGCAACGAGGGCCTCGACCGCTCGCACAACCCCGAATTCACCATGGTGGAGATCTACGAGGCCTACGGCGACTGTCGCAGCATGCAGCGGCTCGTCGAGGAACTCGTCACCACCGTCGCGCAAAAGGTCTGCGGCTCGCTCCAAGTCGGCGCGGGCGATATGGCCGTGAACCTGACCTCGCCCTGGCGCGTGGTCACCTACCGCGACCTGATTCTCGCCCAGGCCGGAGCGGACTGGTACGACCTGCCGCTGGAAACGGCCCGCCAGCGCGCCCGCGACTTCAAGCTGGACATCCCCGCCGACTGGGACCGCGGTGCTATCACACACGAGATCTACGAGAAGCTGATCGAGAAGACGCTGATCAACCCGACCTTCGTCACCCGCCTGCCGGTGGAACTGGTGCCGCTGGCCAAGGCCTGCGCGGATGATCCCACCGTGGTGGACGTCTTCGAGTTGGTGATCCGCGGCCGCGAAATCGCGCCGGGCTACAGCGAGCTGAACAATCCGATCGAGCAGCGCCGGCGGTTCGAGGAGCAGGCCAAGGGCGACGCCGCCAAGATCGATCAGGACTTCCTCGACGCGCTCGAACACGGCATGCCGCCGGCGGGCGGCATGGGCATCGGCATTGACCGCCTGATCATGGTCCTCACCGGCGCCGAATCCATCCGCGACGTCGTCCTCTTCCCCCAGCTCAAGCCGCGGGGCTGAACCGGCCGTCGGAATGCGGCCGAGGACTGACCATGCGACGGGCCGTCGCATCTAAGGACAACCCGCCCGGTTGCAAAGCAGGCCATTCACTTTTCAAGGTTTGACCATGTCTTCTCTGCGTAGACAAGCTCCGAGTTGAAAATAGTTCTCGACGCCGCTGGCGCCGAGGATTATACGCTTGCATAGCTTATGAGGGATTTACAACCAGCTCCGAAGCGTAGAAGCGGCGGCCCGCCGCTGGCTGAGCATGCGACGGGCCGTCGCATCCACGGAAAACCCGCCCGGTTGCAAAGCAGGCCATTCACTTTTCAGGGTTTGACCCGTTTGGCAGCATGAAGAAGCTGCGCATATATCTGGACACGTCGGTCATCAACTTTCTGTTTGCCGACGATGCGCCGGAACGGAAGGCCATCACGGCCGAGTTCTTCGCGGATTTCGTGAAGCCGCAGGTGTATGCGGTGTGGATTTCGCCGGTTGTGATCCGCGAATTACGCCGCACCCGCGATGCGGCGAAGCGGGGCCAATTGCTGGCGGTGGTGGCCGATTACGGGTTGGCGCTCTTGCCGCTGGAGCCGGAGGAGGAGATCGTGGCGCTGGCTGCGGCGTATGTGCGGGAGGGCGTCATTCCGCAGAAGAAGTATGATGATGCGCTCCACATTGCGGTGAGCACGATCCAGGAGCTGGATGTATTGGTGAGTTGGAATTTCGAGCATCTGGCGAACGTGAACAAAGAACGCCGCGTGTCGGTGGTCAATCAGGCGAATGGGTATTTCCGGCCGCTGCGGATCACGACGCCGCTGGAGGTAATGAGTCATGAGTAAAAAGGCCTGCGAATCCAAGGCCCAACGCGAGGTCTGGGCGTGGAAAGAGGCGAGTTACCGCGAGGTGGCCCATCTGACGCCACTCGAGGCGTTGCGGCAGATCCTCCGGCGGAGTCGGCAGCAAGCGGAGGCACTCGGTTTCTATGCGACCCAGCCCGCAAAGCACCGGTCCCCGCTGGCCAAAGTCGCCGAAACACGCGCGAGGTACCAGGTGAAGAAATGAACCGAGGTCAGCAATTCGCGGCTTCGCGGCCGGGCCGGAAACCATGGCGAAAAGGATGCGAAAATAGTTGTTGACGCCGCTGGCTGACCATGCGACGGGCCGTCGCATCTACGGACAACCCGCCCGGTTACAAAGCAGATCAAGGTTTGACCCTGCTTGCTTCCAAATCTTATCCTCTACTGTGCTTGCCATTGGGGCTGAAAATGCAGCCCATTCCCACATTCGTACTGCCGCAATAGACACACCGCGATCCTTGTCCGTGGATATGAATTCTTTCCGGGCTGAAAATGCAACTAGGGCCATAATTTTGTATACCACAGTATCGGCATAAGCTATTGTCGTCCACATGGACGTGCAGATGATTTTCAGAATTTATGCAGCCGGGGCCATAATTTTTCAGACCACAGAACATACAGGTGCTCATCTTGCGCTCCTTCTTGTTTAATCTTCACTTGGTAAACATCGCGATGAAATTCCGCTCCGCCATCAGCCGCCACGCCGTTTCGCCCAAGCCGCGTAGCGCTGCCACACGTCGCCGATAATAAGAGGCCAGCGGGGATTTGAAGAAACTTGCTGGCGCGGAATAATCCGATCCAAACAAAACCCGTCGGTTCATCCCCTGCGCAAGCAGCTTCTGGACATCGCGCAGCGGCATGAAAGCGGTGTCCACCCAGGCATTATCAGCTTGCTGCATGACTTCGAGCGCCTGATCGAGCGGTCGTCCATGCGCAAGGACAACCCGAACAGCAGGGAATTCTTTGCAAAGCGGACCGAAGCGGCCGGCTTCGTACTCGGGGGAACCGCCCGTATGAAGGATTACCGGCCATTTGCGCTCTTGTGCGATGGCAAAAGCGCGCCGCAGAGGTTTCCCATCCGTCTGCCATCCATTCGCCCCATGGATTTTCAAGCCACAAAAGGGCAGCACATCATATTTACGCAGATCGCGAGATTGATCCAGCATCTTTGGCGTGAGCCACAAAAGCAAAACCGATTGCTTACTGGCCAGCTCGCGCGTGCGCTCGTATTCTCGTCGCACAAAAGCCCAGGACTTTCCACTGGTGGAGGTGGATGAAATGGCCCAACGGCTCACGCCCAGCCGCAGAAGACCACGGACAACATCCTCCGGGCTAGAATACAGGCCCCGGAAATAGCCGACGTGGACGTGAGCGTCACAGAGCATACGTCTCCTTGCCATCACTTCGCGGTCGCCGCTTGCTGCTGCCAATACTCTTCCACAATTTTCTTATTCAAAAAGGCAATGTCGCAGAAGTGGCGGCTGACCTTGAACATATCGCCGCCATTCCCATTGAAATTGCGGACCAGGCACATATTGCAGAAAGGTCGCGCCACACACTGCAAGCAATCGGGGAAACTGGCATTCGTGATCTGGCGCAGTTTATGAATGGCCGGTGAACCTTCCCAGACCTCCTGCAACCGCTGCTGCTTGGCATTACCAAGAGCGTAGCCTTGGAACCCGGAACAGGGATAATAGTTTCCGTCGGCAGCCACGCAAAGGCTGTCTACGCCAACCCCACATACCGGTTTCCTGGCCCGTACTTCCGGCGTTTCCGGCGGAATCTTGGCATCCAGGATTGCGCGGTATTCAAGGTCGTAGTCCAGCATCCCGCGCATCAATGTCTCCGCTTCCTCCGGATTCAAGCGATGTTCCAGATTCGATGTGCTAAAATCCGTCCGCGCCATCATGATGAAGTCGGTGTACGCCTTGATCCGGTGTTGGTAGGCCCATGCCATCACGTCGCGATAGAAATGCTGGTTGATCCGCATGACGGGACAACTGATCTGCGCGGGGATGTCCGCCGCAATCAGTTTTTCCAGCGCGCGCAAGGTTTTGGCATGGGAGCCGGGCAACTGCGTGATCGCGTCGTGCTCCTCCGCCTTCATGCTGTAGAGCGACACCTGAAGTTGCGCAATGTTGACCTCCTTGAGCAACGCCACATGCTCATCAGTCAGTAGGGTGATGTTGCTCAATACGCTGATCATCAGGTCGTTTTTCCGTGCCCGCCGAAGAATCTGGTCAATATCCTTGTGTAACAGACATTCTCCGCCGGAGATGGTTACGCTCACCGTACCCATCGGCACGAGTTGGTCCAAAATATCCAGCGCCAGCGAGGTTTCCATCTCGGCCATGTTGCGATCGTGCGGCAGGTAGCAATGCTGGCAGCGCTCGTTGCAGCGCGCGGTCACTTCCATCTGTAATCCAAAGACGCGTGGGATCTTCCGAAAATGCTCCGCCATGAATTCCGCTGTGGAAGTCAGTGGCGTTTGGCTCATATCAATCCGCGTCAGCGGCATCGTCTTGGGATTGGTCATTTGATAGGAAAAGCGCGGCATTTCCCGGTCTAATTCCGCAGGCGTGCGCCCCGACACCACAAAGCCATCCGTCTCCAAATCGGCGGCAAACTCGCGGAAATCGGCTTCCAGCGTGGCAACTGGCACATCGCCGAATTCGCGCGCAAGGTCGGCAACAATGTCCGCGATCTGCTTGGGCTGCCGACTAAGTTTGGCAAGAAACATCGCGCCACTGTCGTCATAGACCCGGTCGCGTTTGGTCAGTTGGTTGGTGATCAATCCAATGGTGCCAAAAATCCGCACAAAAGAATCCACGCATAACTGCAACATAGCGACGACAGCCTTTATTTGAAGCGATATTCTCCACTGCCAAGTGAAAGAAAATCGTCATAAGTGACCGCGTGATGCTTGGGCGCATTGGCGCACATCCGTGAAGTCACATGGGTGCGAATGGTGCTGGTTTGATAACGGGTCCCCTTGCATTTCATACAATGGACAATTTCCGCTATCGAGAAACGGTTATTTCCCTTGATCCTGCGCAAGTTTCTTGCGCGTTTCAGTATTTCATCCCGACAGGTCATGGGGTTTCCTCCATAATATAGGCGAATGAAAAAATGGGGCGGCATAGGCCCGCCCCTTGAGCCGCTTTTTACGCTGAGCGCTCGCAAATCTTGCACCAGCCACCGGTCGTTTGTTTCGCCGGACAACCGGCCACATACGCGCCCGTCGGCTGGTTCTTAGCGACCATCTTCGGCTTTCGGTATTGCTTTTTCATTTTTTCACCTCCTTTCCTAAACTATGCGGTTAAAGTTCAACCCCAGATCTTCTTCCATGCCTGTCGAGTATTGTCTCCTGGCTTCACCGGACTCCCGCAGTCAGCGGCGGCATTTTTCGAATCCACCTCTTGGAAAACATGAAAGGCTCCCTCTGGTGTTTTGAAAACCACATATGAAGCCCCACGACTTCCCTTGAATGTCTTGATCTCCAAACCAGTCCCGCTTCGTTTTTTCTTAGCCATACTTCCCCTTTCTATTTGTTTATTTATCCTCTTAAGAAACAAAAAGGGCGCTAACCTTCTTCGTTCCGCATATCTCATCTGAGGGCCACCAAGCCCTTGGGGAAATATGGAAACTGGAAGGCGCGCCCAACCGGGCGCGTCCCTCGCAGTCTCGCTTCCCCAAGAAAAATTGGTGGATTTCAGATGAAACGATTCTGCTGCGACGCAGAAATATTCAAATATTGGTGGTCAATTGTCCCTGGTCAGTTGATTCCTTTGCCTGTTGTTCCTGTTATCCGATCAAAACGCTTTATTTGCCGTTGCGCTTCCGTGGA
>JAPLSZ010000130.1:0-5939 GCA_026398385.1 Kiritimatiellota bacterium
CACCGGCCAGGTG
Organism: Kiritimatiellota bacterium; assembly: GCA_026398385.1. Taxonomy (GTDB): domain Bacteria; phylum Verrucomicrobiota; class Kiritimatiellia; order CAIQIC01; family CAIQIC01; genus CAIQIC01. The sequence continues at coordinate 14 of JAPLSZ010000130.1, forward strand.
GTGCTGACCGGCAAGCCGATGATCATCGCCAAGACCAGCGAGTCGCCGCTGTTCCTCGACCGGACCAGCCGCGGCAAGCGGCCCGACACGTCGTTCATCTGCGTGCCCATCAAAATGGAGCAGGAAGTGGTCGGCGCGCTCAGCGTGGATCGGCCGCATTCGCGCGCCGAGGTGCTGACCGAGGATGCCCGCCTGCTGGAGATCATCGCCTCGATGATCGCCCAGGCCGTCCGGCTGCGCCGCACGGCGCAGGAGGAACAGGAGCGGCTGTCTGCGGAGAACGAGCGCCTGCGCGCGGAATTGCGCGAGCGGTTCCGCCCGGCGAACATCATCGGCAACTCGCACGAAATGCAGATGGTCTACGATGCGATCGCGCAGGTCTGCAAGAGCTCCACCACCGCCCTGATCCTGGGCGAGACCGGCACGGGCAAGGAGCTGGTGGCCCAGGCGATCCATTACAACAGCGACCGGGCGAACAAGCCCTTCATCAAGGCGCACTGCGCCGCCATCGCCGAGAACCTCATGGAGAGCGAGCTGTTCGGCCACGAGAAGGGTGCCTTCACGGGCGCCGTGGTGAGCAAGCAGGGCCGCTTCGAGCTGGCCCACCGGGGGACGAGAAGGGTGCGTTCACCGGCGCCGTCGGCGAGCGCCAGGGCCGCTTCGAGCTGGCCCACGGCGGCACGCTGTTTCTCGACGAGATCGGGGACATTCCGCTCGCGATCCAGATCAAGCTGCTGCGCGTGCTGCAGGAGCGCGAGTTCGAGCGCGTCGGCGGCGTCAGCACCATCAAGGTCAACGTCCGCCTGAGCGCCGCCACCAACCGCGACCTGCCGGCCCTGGTCCAGCAGGGCAAATTCCGCGAAGACCTGTTCTACCGCCTGCACGTCTTCCCCATCTATGTGCCCGCCCTGCGCAAACGCAAGGCCGACATCGTCCTGCTGGCGGATGTATTCCTGGAAAAATATGCCAAACAAAACCACAAGAAAGTGCGGCGGCTGTCCAGCGCGGTGATTGACATGCTGATGAGCTATCACTGGCCCGGCAACGTGCGGGAACTGGAGAACTGCATCGAGCGCGCCGTGCTGGTGGCCGAGGGCGACGTGATCCATCCCTACCACCTGCCCCCAACCCTGCAAACGGCCGAAGCCTCCGGCACGCGCACGCAGGGAGACTTGAAGAGTTTGGTCGGCGCTTACGAACGCGACCTGATCTGCGATGCGCTCAAGTCGTCGCGCGGCAACATTGCCCACGCCGCGCGCGCCCTGGGCAGCACGCAGCGCATCCTCGGCTACAAGATCAACCAGCACCAGATCACCGCCAAGAAGTATAAGGCGTGAAGCATCCCTGCCACGACGGAGGGCGCGCCTTGCAAGGCACCGTCGCCACCGTCATGATCAACGTCCAGCCGCGCAGCCTGCACGGGGATCCCCTTTGATTTCCTGCCGGAGAAACTGACCGTGCTGTTGCGCGGCACCGCCGCGGCAGGCCATTGCGGATCCAAGGCGTCGTGGACGACGTGGATATGGCCCGTGTGAAATAAGCGCGCGCCCTCCTCAGCGCCCCTCGCTCGTGATCTGAAACTCAGCCGGTGAACGCGTTTCGGATCTACCGTTGTTTTCATTATAACATATCAATAATGTTATTATTTACTATAACGATTACATTAATGGATTATTTATTTAACACTAAATGCATGAAAATATTTATAATTATTCTTGTATCATACTCTACAGTAAATGTTTACACATCCGCTCCGCAAGCGGCGCCGTCAAGATGGCATAGCCGTTGCTTAAGAGACCATGCGCGGCGAGATGGTGCGAAGTGAAGCACCGGCAGCGGGTGCTAAAGATAAGGAACAAACATCATGAAAACTAAATGGAGCGGGACCTTGGCCTTACTGGCGATGCTGGCGCTGACCTGGAGTGTGTCTGCGCAAACCATCGCGCCTGTATCGGCCGCGCCGGTGGCTGCCGCCGCGACGGCCCCCGCGGCCTCCTTGGTGAATTCCGGCGACACGGCCTGGGTGTTGATGAGCACGGCGCTGGTCCTGCTGATGATGATCCCGGGGTTGGCGTTCTTCTATGGTGGGCTGGTCCGCCGTAAGAATGTGTTGTCTGTCTTGATGCAATGCTTTTTCATCATGTGCGTAATCAGCGTGCAATGGGTGCTGTTCGGCTACAGCCTCGCCTTCGGTCCGGATGTGAAGGGCTTGATCGGCAATTTGGATTGGGTGGGTCTGCAGTCGGTCGGCATGGAACCGTTCGGCGGTTATGCGGCAACCATCCCCCACCAGGTCTTTATGCTATTCCAGATGATGTTTGCCGTAATCACCCCGGGGCTGATCATCGGCGCCTTTGCGGAGCGCATGAAATTCACCAGCTTCGTTGTTTTCAGCCTCCTCTGGGCCACGCTGGTGTACGACCCGGTCTGCCACTGGGTCTGGGGGTTGGGCGGATTTCTGTCGCGCTTCGATGCGGCCGGCCACCTGCGTCCGGGCGCGCTCGACTTTGCCGGCGGCACGGTGGTGCACATCAATGCGGGCATCGCCGCCCTGGCCTGCGCCCTGGTGCTTGGCCGGCGGAAAGGGTATCCGGACAAAATGTCCCCGCCGCACAACCTGCCCTTTGCGGTCCTGGGCGCCGCCCTGCTGTGGTTCGGCTGGTTCGGCTTCAACGCCGGCAGCGCGCTGGCGGCCAACGGCCTGGCGGGCAGCGCTTTCCTCGCCACCCATCTGGCGACCGCCATGGCCGGACTGACGTGGGCGATCATGGATTGGATCTTCAACAAGCGCCCCACGGTGCTCGGCATCATTTCCGGCGCGGTGGCCGGCCTGGTCTCCATTACGCCGGCTTCCGGTTTTGTCAGCGTACTGGGCGTGGGGCGCCCTGGCCACCGGGCTTTGGGCCACGTCCAAGGTGAACGGAGCCGATGGCCTGTTCTACGGCAATTCCGTCCAGTTCCTGATCCAGCTCAAAGCCGTGGCCATCACGATGGTGTATTCCTTTGTCATGACCTTCGTGCTGCTGAAGATCGTTGACGCCGTGATGGGGCTGCGGGCGAGCGAGCAGGCGGAACGCATCGGCCTGGATCTGACCGATCATCGCGAAACCGGCTATACGGTACTGGATTAGAGACGCAACGGGAAAAGGAGAACACATGAAATACATTGTCGCCATCATTCAGCCCGACCGGCTGGAGGAAGTCCTGCGCCTGTTGGAGGAAAAGGAAATCCACCTCGTCACCGCGTCCAACGTGCTCGGCCGCGGCCGCCAGAAAGGCATCGCCGAGGTCTACCGCAGCCACAAGGAAGCGGGCACCCTCCTCCGGAAAATTAAGATCGAGATCGCCGTCAACGACGCCTTCGTCCAGGCCACGCTCGACGCCATCGTCACCGGCGCGCGCACGGGGCAGATCGGCGACGGCAAAATCTTCGTGCTCAACCTCGAGGAATGCCTGCGCATTCGTACGGGCGAGACCGGTGGACTCGCCATCGGATAAGCACATGGGCGCTGGATTGTCCGCAACCCGGTCGGCCATGCAGGGGCGAAGTCTTGTGCTACTCTGCGAAGTCAGCGAAGGTTTCCTTCGCTACGAAGCACGAGCTGCGCCCGCCTGCGGTGAGCTTGCCTGCCGTGAGCTTGTCGAACCGGCAGGCGTCGTTTATCGCCGGGTCAGAGACCCAGCCGCCAGTATGATCTTATCACCAGCGGTGCCCCAGTACCACGCGTGACTGGGGTCTTACGCCGAAAAGCAGGAACACCTCGCCTTCGCGGGCCGGCCGGGCTAACATCGCCCGGCCATGCCCGCATCCTTTCCATTTTCGCCACTGACACTGCGCGGAACAGTTTTCGATCCGCCGTTGTTTTGCGCGCCGATGGCGGGGATTACTCATAGCGCCTTCCGCCGCCTGCTGGCCGACTTCGGCGGCTATGGCGCGTTGTTCACGGAGATGTTGTCCGCCAAGATGATCCTGCAAGAGGACTTGTCGCGCTCGCCGTGGCTCAAGCGCCGTCCGCAGGAGGGCCGGGTGATCTATCAACTGCTCGTCGTGGATACCGACCGCCTGCCGGCGATCCTGGAGCGGTTGGCCGCGCTCGCACCCGACGGGCTGGATCTCAACGGCGCCTGCCCGGCGCCCACGATCAAGCAGCAGCGCGGTGGCGCGGACCTGTTCGAAGACGCCGACCGACTGCGGGACATTGTCCGCGTGCTGCGTCGGCATTTTGCCGGGCCGCTGACGGTCAAAATCCGGCTCGGCCGGCAGACGCCCCGCTGGCGCGCGCGCCTTGGCGAGCGGCTGCGCTTGCTGGCGGACGAAGGTGTGGACGCGCTGACCATCCATCCGCGCTTTGCGGAGGACAAGCTCAAGCGTTCCGCCCGCCACGGCCTCTACGCCGAACTGGCCGCCGAAGCCCGCCTGCCGATCATCGCCAACGGCGACATCATGGGGCCGGACTATGTGCGCGAACATGCGGCGTCCCTGGCCTCCGCCGCTGGACTGATGATCGGCCGCCTGGCCGCCATGCAGCCGTGGATTTTCGCCCAGTGGCGCCAGCCCACCATGGTCGTGCAGCCTGACGCGGTCTGGCGCCGGCTGTACGATTACATCGTCGAGGACTTCGCCGCCCCGCAGGCGCTGGCGCGGGTCAAGATCTTCACCGCCTATTTCGCCCGCAATTTTCTTTTCGGCCACACCCTGTTCAAGACCGTGCAAGTGGCGCCCGATCTCGCCGCCGCCCGCACCCGTGCCGACGCGTTTTTCGCCACCGCGCCCGCGCGGTGCCGCTCGCCGTCGCTGGAAGGGATCTGAGCGGAAATTCAGAATAAGTCAAAAAGTTTATCCACAGATTGGGGGGGGGCACACAGATTTCATGGGGCCTTTTCTTTTCGGAGTGCGGTCCATGCCCATGCGAAGGCGATGAGGAAAACGAGATCGAAAATGCAGAATGGCTTCCACAGGCCCGGGAGTCCGGCGATAAACCAGTGGAACGAGACCACGCCACAGTAGGACGCCTTCAGAAGGATACCATACGGTATGAGGTTGCGGTTTCTGGCCGGATTCCTGGCGATAGCCATGAACATGACCGCAAAGACGATCAACAAGGCAGCCGGAAACTGCACATAGCCAGGGTGATTCGGTGGCGTAACGCCAAACCACTGGAACAGGGCGCCGCTTCCAAACAGAAAAGCGACCCCCAGCAGCCCTTCGTATACGGCCGCCACGATGAATAACGCTGCCAGCACGCGCTGTGTTCTCACGGTTGTGCTCCTTTCATGTGATGATGATCCCGGATGGCACGTTTGAAGCGGCTTCTGCGCCAGGTTGTGAACTCCTCGCTGTACAAATCGACGGCCAGCTTCTTGAACCCGTCGCGCAGTTCCTGCACCGACATGTTGGCGGGCTTGAAGTTGATGTCGAACAGCGTGCATTTCTTCCAATTCCGCGGTTCGAGCAGTCGGTTCTCGCGCTCCAAGCGGGTGTATAGCGGCGTCCCCGGGAAAGGAGTCATCAGCGTGACCTGAATTTCCTTCATACAGTTCAGCCTCCCTTACAAAGGCAATGACCTGCTCGAATATGTCGGACGTGTGCCCGTCGAGACCGATCACAAAGCACCCGTTCACTGTGATGCCACGGGATTGAATGGTGCGAATCGCTTCTTGGTAGTACGGGAATTTCCTGAACTTCCAGTCGTTGCGCAACTCAAGGCCATGAAGACCTGCTTCGATCGGACTCTCCAGCCCGATCAACACCTGTGCACATCCGGTCGCCCGCATTAGATCCAGTAGTTCTTCGTCGTCGGCCACGGAGATGTCGGTTTCTGCGAACCATTTAAGCCCTTTCCCCTTGAGCGGTTTTAAGAGTTCCTTCCCGTACGAGTGATTGACGAAACTGTTGTCGTCAGCAAACTCGATGAATGGTCGGTCC
>JAPLSZ010000130.1:5985-7499 GCA_026398385.1 Kiritimatiellota bacterium
CACTTTGGCGACAGGCTTTTGCTTGTACTTATGCGTGAGCACAACCGAACCGGCACAGAACTCACAGTGATGCGGGCAACCTCGACTGGTTTGAACCGTCAGTCGGTTGTATTTCGAGATGTCGAGCAGTTCGAATGCGGGCATGGGTGCCGCAGCCAAATCGTACCCATCGGCGTCCGCGCGGTAGTGTGGCTTCAAGCGTCCATATTCGGCATCTTCCAGCACCTGCAGCCACACGGATTCCCCTTCGCCGATGACAACGGCGTCGCAATGCCGTGCCGCCTCGTCCGGGAGTGCGGTGACGTGCGGTCCCCCTATGACGGTCGGAACCCCCATCGCCTTGAACCGTTGGGCCAGTGCATAGGCCTCGTCAATCTGCGCGCTGTAGGAGGAGATGGCCGCCAAGTCAAGACCACTCGGTAGGGAAGCCATGAGATTCACGTCCGGCACCTCAACATACTGCACGCGATGGCGGGCAGGCGTCATCCCCGCCAGGGTCAGCAGCCCGAGACTCGGCAATAACGCGATGGTCTTGCTTCGCTCCACAAACCCAGGCAGCGTAAGACCCAGCCGAAGTAGTTCTGCGTCACACACCCGTATGCCGCTCAAGGGAAACAGGCCGATGTTCACAGGGTGATGATCCTCCAGACAAACCAGGCGATGCCGACAGTGACCGACATGGCCGGAATGAAAAACAGGTTCCGGAAGGCAGTCCTCCACGCGGAGAGGTAGCAAACCGCCGGCATGGTGACCGCTCCTGCGATCAGCAGGAGAGCAGTGCTCTGAAGTCCGGCATCAAGGCCCAACGTTTTTGCCGTCAGGGCGAATGCGAGATTGATGAAGCCGATGCCGAAGAAAGAGATGTGCGCAAGCCGGATCATGCGCCGTGGCCATGAGGCGTAACCACCAAGCCAGCCGCTATGGTGAAAAAACAGGCCGGCCAGTGCGCCCGCAACGCAACCCAGCAGAAACCCGACCCAGGCTGCCTGTATGTTTATCGTCATGCTCATTCCGCCAGCCGAGTTATGGACCGACGTAAGGCCCATGTAGGTATGTCGCAATACACACCTGTTACTGTCCGAGTATTTAGGCGGTCATTCCCTCCGGGGCAAGCACAAAAACATCTGCGCCTTCGCGTTATCGCGTTGGTTCTGTTCGTCCGCGCATCGCTCACCATCTGGCACTTTCCTCTTCTTCTTTGCACTTTTCACTTGCGCCGGTCGGAACCGCTCGCTATGCTGCGTCGCGTTTTGGCCATGCCAACGCGGGACAGCAACCTGACGGGGATGGCGCTTTCATGATAACAACAAGTAAGGAGTCCTCATGTCGATCGTAATGCGGATGTTCGCCAAAATGGGTAAAGCGCGGCGGCTGTATTTGTTCCTGATGCTGGTGCTGTTTTCCGGCGCGTTTCTCTGGCAGCCGGCCTTGGGCCAGGGCCCGGCGACTGCAGCCCAGGGCGCCACGGTGCTGGAACACGCCTTCAAGCCGTTCCAGCCGCTGCTGGACACGGT
>JAPLSZ010000144.1 GCA_026398385.1 Kiritimatiellota bacterium
GAAGATCGTATTCTTGGAACGCAGGCGGAATAGATCGCGCATCTCGGCATAGCCCGGCAGCCGCCGCTCCTGCCGCACAAACGCCCGCAGCTTCCGCACCCGTTCCGCCACATCCATGGTTCTCGGCATAAGGCACCTCGTCGTGGCCGCAATATAATAGAACCCTGGTTCTATTGCAAGCCCGGTTGCGTTATATCGGCAGACACCCCATGCCCGTCGCTCCGGTTGGCCGCGGCGCCGCCGGCGGCCCGGCGTTCACATCGGCGTGAAGATCTCCGAGAACACAGCCAGCGGACGCAAATACCCGTCACCCCCGCCCCGCCCATGCACGATTGCAGCCGGCAGCGCAATTTGAGACGATCCTCGCATGAGCAAGCGGGCCCTGGCGCATCTGCAATCGGACCCGGTTATGGCGCGCGTCATAGCCCGGATCGGTGCCGTCAAAATGCGGCCGCGCCGCCTGCCGCCTTTTCAAGCGCTCGTCCACGCGATCATCCACCAGCAGTTGAGCGGGCAGGCTGCCGCGACCATACTCAGGCGCTTTCAGGCGCTCGTCGGGGATGGGGAATTTCCCAGCCCGGCGGCGTTGGCTGATATCGACCAGGATGCGCTCAGGACCGCCGGCCTTTCCAGGGCCAAGGCGAGCTACGTCAAAGACGTAGCCCGGCGGGCGCTTGACGGGTGGATTCCATCCTTGGAGGAATGCGGCCGTCTGTCCGACGCTGAACTTCTCGAACGGCTTACGGCCATCAAGGGCGTGGGCCGCTGGACGGTCGAGATGCTGCTCATCTTCAACCTGGGCAGACCGGACGTGCTGCCTGTCCATGATCTGGGAGTCAGGCGTGGATACCAAATCGCCTACGGCAAGCGCAGCCTGCCAGAGCCGGAGCAGTTGGAACGTATCGGTGTTAAATGGTCTCCGCATCGGACCACGGCCGCACTGTATCTTTGGCGAGCAGCGGACTTCCTCAGAGAGGGGCAATGGTGACGGCGGGGGCAGGCAAGCAGGCTTTACAGCTCGCATGATGATCGTTTCACGGAGGGACCGCTATGCTGCAGTTTATCGTTGATGAGGCCAAGTGTACCCGGTGCGGCCAGTGTGTATGCGATTGTCCGTCGCGGATCATTGAGCAGACCGCCGGCGCCGTGCCTTTCATCCGGCCGGCGAACGAAGCGCGGTGCATCCAGTGCCAACACTGCCTGGCGGTTTGTCCCCCAGCCGCGGTTTCCATCTTCGGACACGATCCGGCGCACAGCCGTCCACTGACGGCCGGCTCCTTCCCGGACCTGGAGCAGATGCTCACCCTCGTGCGCGGCCGGCGGAGCGTGCGGCGGTACTGCGATGAAAACGTGGATCCCGCCCTGCTGCAACGGCTGCTGGCGGCACTTGCGAATGTCCCCAGCGGCGTCAATAGGAGAGCTTTGACCTTCTCAGTGATCGACGACAAGACCGTCATGCGGCAGTTCCGCCTCCGGGCCCTGAACGGATTGGCCGCGGCGGAAAAGGCTGGGCGCGTGCCGGCGCAGTTTGCCTACCTGATACCGGCAGTGCCGGCCTGGTTCGAGCAGGGCGTAGATATGATATTTCGCGGCGCCCCGCACCTGCTGGTCGTCTCCGCCGGCCCAGAAGCCGTCTGCCCGGAGGAGGATGTCAACCTGGCCCTGGCCTGCTTTGATCTCATGGCCCAGAGCGCCGGCCTGGGCACGGTCTGGTGCGGCATGGCAAAAATGGCGCTGGAGTTGCTGCCGGACCTCAAGGCGTCGATGGGGCTGCAGCCAGGTCACTTCTACTATGCGATGCTGTTCGGCTTGCCGTCGTTCCGTTACGCCCGCACCGTGCAGCGCGATGCCGCCGCTCATGTCCATCGCGTTTCGGCATAATCCTTCTTTTCAGATTGATCCGTGTGCACGCGCCTTTGTCTGCATCGTTCCGGTTTAGCTATCTGGTTTTCCGGCCCGCCGCCCGTGCTCTGAGCATCAGCAATGCTTAAGATCCTACCCCGCGGGGTGAGAAGTTGGCCGGAGGATCGCTGTTGGGATGCTCCTGAACGTGCCGAAAGGCTCCCTTGGCGTCGTCCGGCGACCTCTCGTTGGAGGTCGGTTACCGCAACGCTGGGTTCGGTGCCGCCGTACCCGTCAGCCGCCCGGCACCAGCTGCCGGAGTGTCTGGCGCTGCTGGCCGGGAAGATCGAGGAGAGCTGGAGCCGGTTTCGAGCCGAATTCGGCGGATTGATCGCCCAGAAACTGTAGTTTGTGAAAAATCCTGTATATATATTACGCGTTAAGGTTAACGCGTTATATTCTTCTCAGAAGAAGAATATATATCAGAAAAAGTTTAGGCAAAAAATAAAGTAGGCAGTTTTCGCAGGCCAGGACCTGCAGACTGTTGGGAATTTCTCGCCCCCGGATGGGTTTTCCCGGTTGGAGGCTGTTTTTATGTCAGAATCACTCGCCTCCGCGTAAACACGCATTAAGAACTGAGCCACGCACGCATTAAGAACTGCGCCACCTTCACCGGGCCTCCGTATCCTGTAGGGCAAACAAAAGATATCATTTGGCTGGAAAAGCAGCCCGAATAGCTCGGCAACCAGCTCGTCAAAGATCGGAGTCACGCGAAGGGCTTTCTTGAAAGGGTGGAGGGACTAATAGAAGAGAGCATTTTCTTACTCTTATATTGAAGCCTCCCCCCTTTGATGCTGAGGTTTCCTCCATATGCTTCTTCCTGCACCATGCTGCCCGTACGGTACCAGACAGAATTGCGGAATCCCATCTTTTTGTCATCCGGTATTCGCAGCACAACAGCCGGTTGTTCCTTTTTCGCCTGGGCGTACCGTCTCCAAGCGCGCGGCCGCGGAGCGAGTCATACCAGGCTCCCCTACACGGGAACAGGATCGCCGGGGCCGCCTCGGGCACGCTGGGGCCGTTCCCGGGGCTTTATGAAGCAACTCCGATCTCAATATCACCCCGCGGGGTAAGATCATGCCGGTCCGGTCCTCGGCACGAAGGGCTGGGCTGTTCTGAGATCTGATGCCGAACTGGAAATCATCTGGGCCGGCCTATGAGTGGCCGACTAGAGCTATCCACGGCTTTGGATCGCTTGGGCGGGATCCGGCCCGGACGCCGTGGTTATTAGTCACTTCGCAACAGGGGGCGCGACGGGTGGTGGTTTCTGCTCTACAATGGTTCCTTCAAACGCAATTCTGCGATCGTTCACTCTGACAAGTTCATGCAGCTCGTAAACGTTGCGATAGCCGTATCCATACAGATTGACGTATGTGGGAATATTCAGCGCCATCATGAGTGGCTTTGCCTGGGAGGCGAATTGGGTCGCCACCGCCTTGTCCGACGGCGGCCGCGGCACGGCAACTTTTGAGGCAAAATCCGTCTGGTTGCCGTCGAAATTGTTGTTGCAGTAGATCAGAATCGTGGTCTCGAAAGTCGGGATCACTTTCTTCAGATTGTCCTGGGTAAA
>JAPLSZ010000252.1 GCA_026398385.1 Kiritimatiellota bacterium
CATGGAAAAAGCCTGCAACCAGGGATGGAACTTTACGCCGCGCATGCGGTGCTGCTGGCAGCACCGCTCGATTTCACGGATGGCCGCCTCGGCGCCGGCATTTTCCGCGCTCGCCGGCACGCCTGCCGGCACGGCGGCGGCCCCGCCGTGGTGGCCGAGGGTGGACACCTCTTCGTGGATGTACATCATCGGCAGGTGCGCGACGAAGGTGCGGAACGCCTCGGCGGAGGGGGCCGAGCGGAACATCTTGTGCGCGATCTCGTCCTTGATGCGGTCCATGAGATCGGAAAACATCGCGTAGGCTTCGTGCTTGTATTCGACCAGCGGATCGCGCTGGCCATAGGCGCGCAGCCCCACGCCCTGGCGGAGCGTGTCCATGTTGCGGAGGTAATCCTGCCACTGGGCATCCACGGCCTGGAGGATGATGTAGCGCTCCATGTGCACCAGCGCCTCGGGGTTTTCCAGGCGCACCTTAACCTCGTAGGCCTGCCGGACACGCTCAAAGATCACGGCGGCCATGCTGGCGGCGTCCGCGGGGCCGGCGCCGAGATCCTCCCGCTTGAGGCCGATGGGGAAGGTCATATTGGCCCAGGCGACAAAATGCTTCAGCGGATCGGCCTCCGCGGCATCCTTGGCCTGCAGGGCCTCCACGGCCTGCTCGGCCTCGTGCCCGATGACGTCGCGGACCACGTCGTAGAGCTGGTCGCGCACGGCCGGGCTGACGACGACGTCGCTGCGGAAACCGTAGATGATTTCGCGCTGCTTGTTCATCACGTCGTCGTATTCCAGCGTGCGTTTGCGGATGGAGAAGTTCTGCTGCTCGACGCGGCGCTGGGCGGTCTCGATCGAGCGGTTCAGCCAGCGATGCTCGAGCACCTCGCCCTCCTGAATGCCGAGCTTCTCCATGATGCCGGCGATGCGCTCGGACCCGAACAGCCGCATCAGGTCGTCTTCCAGGGAGACGTAGAAGCGGGAGGACCCGGGATCGCCCTGGCGGGCGCACCGGCCGCGCAACTGCCGGTCAATGCGCCGGGACTCGTGGCGTTCGGAGCCGATCACGTACAGGCCGCAAGGGCTTTCGATCAGGGCCTTCCGCAGGGTCCGGCCCTCGTGTTTGTCGTCGAGCTGCAGGGTGGACGTGATCAGCTTGCGGGGCAGATGGACCACGCCCGCGCCCAGCTTGATGTCCGTGCCGCGGCCGGCCGTGTTCGTGGCGATGGTCACCGCGCCCGGCTGGCCGGCGAGCGACACGATTTCGGCCTCGCGCTGATGGTTCTTGGCGTTGAGCACGTTGTGCGGGATGTTGCGCCGGCGCAGCATGCGGCTCACCAGCTCGGAGGTTTCGACGGAGATCGTGCCCACCAGCACCGGCTGGCCGCGGGCGAAACAGGCGGCGATTTCATCGATGATCGCGTTGACCTTCTCGCGCTGCGTCTTGTAAATCAGGTCGTTGCGGTCCACGCGGCGCACCGGGCGGTTGGTGGGGATCACCACGACGTCGAGCTTGTAAATCTGGTGGAACTCGTCCGCCTCGGTCTCCGCCGTGCCGGTCATACCGGCCAGTTTCTTGTACATGCGGAAGTAATTCTGGATGGTGATCGTCGCCAGGGTCTGCGTCTCGCGCTCGATCGTAACGCCTTCCTTAGCCTCGACCGCCTGGTGCAGTCCGTCGCTCCAGCGCCGGCCCGGCATGAGCCGGCCGGTGAACTCGTCCACGATGATCCCCTGGTTGCTCTGGATGACGTATTCCACGTCGCGCTCGTACACGCTGTAGGCGCGGATCAGCTGGTCCACCGCGTGGATGCGCTCGCTCTTGTCGGCAAATTCGTCCTGCAGCTTCTGCCGCCGCTCGATTTTCTGCTCCTCGGACAGCGTGTGGTCGCCGTCGAGCAGGGCCAGTTGCGTGGCGAGATCGGGCAGCATGTAGGCGTCGGGATCGTTCGGGCTGAGCGTCGCGCAACCCTTTTCGGTCAGGTTGGCGTCGTTGCCTTTTTCGTCGATGGTGAAGAACAGCTCCTCGCGCAGCGCGCGGGCCTCCTCCTTGTTCATGTCCGTGAGCATCCGGGCTTCGACGCGCTCCACGAGCCGGCGGGGCGCGGGTTCCTCGAGCAGGTGCTGGAGCTGCTTGTTCTTGGGCATGCCCTGGCGCACCTGGTACAGCTTGCGCATGGCCGCTTCCTCGTCGGACTTGTCGATGGCCCCCTTGGCCTCGGTCACCAGCCGGTTGCAGAGATCGCGCTGGCGGCGGATCAGCCGCTCGACGGCCGGCTGCAGCTGGGCGTACTGCGTGGTGGAATACGGGGCCGGGCCGGAGATGATCAGCGGCGTGCGCGCCTCGTCGATCAGAATCGAGTCCACTTCGTCAATGATCGCGTAGAAATAGCCGCGCTGCACCTGCTCCTCGGGGCGCGTGGCCATGCCCTGGTCGCGCAGGTAGTCGAAGCCGAACTCGCTGTTCGTGCCGTAGGTGATGTCCTTGGCGTACTCCGCGCGCCGCTCCTCGGGACTCATCGCGTTCTGGATGCAGCCGACCGTCAGGCCGAGAAAGGTGTACACCGCACCCATCCACTCCGCGTCGCGGCGGGCGAGGTAGTCGTTGACCGTGACCACGTTCACGTTCTGGCCGGTCAGCGCGTTGAGGTACACCGGCAGGGTGGCCACCAGCGTCTTGCCCTCGCCCGTGGCCATTTCCGCAATCTTGCCCTGGTGCAGCACGACGCCGCCGATGAGCTGCATGTCGAAGGGCACCATTTCCCAGACGAGCGGCCGGTCGCACACCTGGAGCGTGGTGCCGCACAACCGGCGGCAGGCGTTTTTCACCACGGCGAAGGCCTCGCATAGGATGTCGTCCAGCGTCTGGCCCTGCGCCAGCCGCTGTTTGAACTCCCGGGTCTTGGCCTGCAGCGCCTCGTTCGATAACGGCTGGAGTTCCGCCTCCAGTGCGTTGATGCGCGCCACCAGCGGGCGCAGCTTGCGCACGTCGCGTTCGTTCTTGGTGCCGATGATTTTTTTAATCAGCCATTGCATGCCGTTGTCCGCCTGCCGGCCACCCGCCGGCGCCCAGTGCCCAAAACCGTATTGTGTCGGTTAGCAGGCCCGGTTTCAAGCCTCCGGTTTCAGGGTCGCGGGCGCAGCAAGACTGCACCCCTACATCCTTGCCCCATTACCTTACCCCGGAATGCCCGCTTGACGCGTTTCATTGCAGCATGGCAACATACGGCTGTTGCCGGGGCGCCCCGGCGGAGGTAGGCAGCGTGGCCGGCCGATTCGTGGAAAATCTGGAAACTTTCGTGCTGACGGTGATCGAAGATCGCCGGCACGGCCGGCTGGCGGCCTTCCTGCGCGTGGTGCTGCGGCTGTTCTCCGCGCTGTTCGGCGCGGTGGTGCAGTTGCGCCTGGCCCTGTACCGGGCGGGCCTGTTCCGCCATCCCACGCTGGGCTGTCAGGTGATCAGCGTGGGCAACCTGACGGTCGGCGGAACGGGCAAAACGCCCATCGTGGAAACCTTCGCCCGGGCGTTGCAGAAACAGGGCCGGCGGGTGGCGATCCTGAGCCGCGGTTACAAGAGCGCCGCACCCCCCTTCTGGTTCCGCCTGAAGGACCGCCTGCAGGGCGGCGGCCTGCTGCCGCCGCGCGTGGTCTCGGATGGCCAGCGGCTGCTGCTGGATTCGACCCAGAGCGGCGACGAGCCCTTCATGCTGGCGTCCAACCTGCCGAACGTGGCGGTGGTGGTGGACAAGAACCGGGTCAAGGCGGGCCGCCACGCCATCCGGCACCTGGGCTGCGACACCCTGATCCTGGACGACGGCTTCCAATACCTCGCGCTCAAGCACCGGCTGGATATCGTGCTGGTGGACCGGACGAATCCCTTTGGCAACCGGCACGTGCTGCCGCGCGGCATTCTGCGCGAGCCGGCGCGCAACATCCGCCGCGCGAGTTACATCTTCATCACCAAGGCCACCGGCGACGGCTCGGCGGACTTGAAGCAGCAGTTGCGCGCGCTGAATCCCACGGCGGAAATCATCGAGTGCCGGCACTGCGCGCGTTATCTGCAGGACGTGTTCTCCGGCGAGCGCAAGCCGCTGGCCCTGCTGACCGAGCGGCCCATCGCGGCGGTTTCCGGCATCGCCGCGCCGAAGGGGTTCGAAGACGAGCTGATCCGGCTGGGCGCCAAGGTGCTCTACCACAAGCGCTACGCCGATCATCACCGCTACGAGCAGCAGGAGATCATCGACCTGATCAACAAGAGCCTCCAGCGCGGCGCGCAGGCGATCGTCACGACGGAAAAGGACGCCGTGCGTTTTCCGAACATCGAGCGGCGCGATCTGCCGATGTATTTCCTGCGGGTCGAGATCGAGATGCTGAGCGGGGTCGAGGACTTTTATGCCTGCATCCAGCGCATCTGCTTCAAGTAAGCCGGCCGGCGGCCGCCTGCTGCTTGTGGGCGTCAACTGGCTCGGCGACGCGATCATGTCCATGCCCGCGTTGCAGGCGCTCCGCGCCCGCGCGCCGGCGGCGCATATCGCCCTCCTGACCAAACCGCATCTGCTGGCGCTGTGGCGCATGCACGCTGCGCCCGACGAACTGCTGACGTGGGAGTCCGGCGGGTGGGGCACCGGACGGACGGTCGCGGCGGTGCGCGCGCGGGGGTTCGCTGCAGCGTACATCCTGCCGAATTCCTTCCGTGCCGCGCTCATCCCCTGGCTGGCGCGCGTGCCGGAGCGGGTGGGTTTCCCCGGTCATTTTCGCCGTGTGTTGCTGACGCGGGTGCTCACGCCGGCGGCGGAGCCCGGCCGCCGGCATCAGACGGATGAAATGCTGGAGCTGCTGGCGCCGGAGTGCGGCGCCCGGCCGCCGGCGCCGCCCCGGCTGACGCCGCCGCCCGACGCGGCTGCGGCCGCGCAGCGCCGCTGCCGCGGACTGGCTCGGCCGCTCATCGCCGTGCTGCCGGGTGCCGCCCGCGGTCCCTCCAAACGCTGGCCGGGGCCGCATTTCGCCGCGCTCGGCCGGCTGTTGCGGGCGCGGCTGGGCGCCACCGTGCTGCTGCTGGGCGCGCCGGACGAGACGGCGCTGTGCGCCGAGCTGGCGCGGACCATCGGCGATGGCGCGCACAATCTGGCCGGGCAAACCGCGCTGCCCGAGTTGGCGGCGCTGCTGCAGGCCAGCGACCTGGTCGTCGGCAACGACAGCGGCGGCATCCATCTGGCCGCGGCGCTGGGCACGCCCGTGGTGGGTCTGTTTGGAATCACCGACCCCGGGCGAACCGGCCCCCTCGGTCCGCGGGTCAGGATCTTGCAGCGCAACCCCGGCGGCGCGCGGGATGTGCCGCGCGACAGCCGGCCGGCGCGCGAGAGTCTGGCCGCCCTGCTGCCGGAAGAAGTCCTCACCGCCGCGGTGGAACTGCTGGCGGCCGGCCGGGCTGGGCCGGAACCAAGCGCCGCGAATGAGGAGCTTGCCATATGATAACTACTCAGGAGGGCAGGGTTCAGGGTTCGGGGTTAGGAAAACACGCGGACGAGGCGTGCCCGTGGCCAGTCGCTTTCGGCAACGGCTACGCAAGGATGTATTTATCCGACACGCGGCCATCGATCTCCTGAACCCTGAACCCTGGTACCCCAGCCTGTACTCCGTATGAAAACACCTCGTACCACCAGCGGCTGGCGCGCGGCCGGCGCCCTGGCCTGGCTGCTGCCGGCCGGCCTCGCGCTGGGCGTGCTGACCGCCCTGCTGCTCGTGCAGTTGGCCCCAGCGCTGCCGGACACATGGTGCCAAGCGCTGCTGCGCAAAGGCCCGGAGACCGTCACCCGGCGTTGTCTCCAAATCTGGGCGGTGCTGCTGCTGCCGCTGCTGCTGCGCCGGGCCGGCTGGCGCGGCTGGCGCGACATCGGCTGGCGGGCTGAAGCCGCGGCGGACAGCCGGGGCGCCGGCTGGCGCGACGCGCTGCGGGGCGGCGCGCTGGGTTTGCTGACCTTGGGTAGCCTGGCCCTGTTTGCCTGGCTGCGTGGCGGGCGCATACCCAGCCCGCTGGAACCCGGCACGTCGGCGCCCCTCACCTTGCTGGGCTATGCGGTTTCGGGCCTGGCGGTGGCTGTGCTCGAGGAAACGGTGGCGCGCGGCATGCTCTTCCGCCTCTGGGCGCGCGTGTGGGGCTGGGTCGCGGCCGCTGTGGTTTCCAGCGTGCTGTTCGGCCTGGTACATTTTGTCGGTCCCGCCCGCGCGGCTTTTGACCAAACGACCGGCGCGGCCACTGCGTGGTCCGTGCTGCAGTCCACCGTCGTTCAGATCCCGGACGTCCCGCATTTTGGACTGCGTCTGCTCAACCTGACGCTGCTGGGCTTGGTGCTTTGTGCGATGGTCTGGCACACACGCACGGTCTGGCTGGCCGTGGGCGCGCACGCCGCCTGGGTCTGGTGCATCAAGGCCAGCGACTTGCTCACCGATCCCGCGCCGCTCCGCCCCTGGTCCCTCTGGTGGGGCGTCCGCGCCGACGCGACCGATTCGCTGGCGAGCACCTTCCTGATGCTGGGGCTGCTAATCCTCTTCGCCGCCCTGGCGCGGCGCCGTCCTACGCCGGAAGCAGGCTGCCCGGTGCCCGTCGCCGCCGGTCAGCCGGCGGAAGCGCCCATCAGAATGTTTGATGTGCTTTGATTTGAGGCGATGTGCCGATATGAGGCTTTATTCAGGCTCTGAAATCGACGCGGCCATCGATTGATGTGATGTTGCCTGAAAAGGGTTGATCCGGGACCTATGAAAAGGGTGTCAGTAGTTGGTGATGAACACCTCGGCCCTTTCACGATTTCTTGAACCGGGACTGACACGATCATTCGAGCTGGAGTACTTCACCGAGACTTTCTCGATCTTGAAGCTCGAAAACATCTTCCTGACGTCCGGGTCGTCGTTGAGGGATAGCAGGAACTTGCCCTTAATTTTTAACAGCGTGTCGCGCAGGCGAACAAAGTCCGCATCATGGAATTTGTGGGCGTACGCTTGGGCAACCCGATAGTAGGGGGGGTCGATATAGAAGAATGAGACCGGCCGATCGTATCGCTCGATGCAGCGGCACGCATCCAGGTTCTCGATTGTGCAATGCTTCAGCCTCCAGTGAACGTTCAGCAAGGTCTCTTCGATGGTGCTGATGTTAAGGTTCATCGGCCGCAGGGCTCCACTGCCAAACGTCCGCTTGTCCGTTTTGCCGCCGAACCCCAGCCGCTGGAGGTAGTAATACCTGACGGCCCTTTGAATATCGGTCAGCGTCTCGGGGACTTTCTTGTTCTCCCACTCGAACATTTTCCGGGAGATGATGGAGAATTTATAATACTCCAAGAACGTCTGGAGGTGGTGCTGAATGACCCTCCAAAACGTGACGAGCTCTCCATCCATGTCGTTGAGAATCTCGACCGGGGATGGGTCCTTGGTGAACATCACCCAGGCTGCTCCTGAGAACGGCTCACAGTAGCAGGTATGGGCTGGGATGCGGGCGACGATCTTCTGCGCGAGGCGGCTCTTGCCGCCGAAGTAACCTAATGGACTATTCAACTGCGTTCCTTTGCGTTATCCTCCGGCCGTTCCCAGGGTCGGGAAGTAGCCTTCGGGTGAGCGCTGTTTGCGCAGCGTTCGGTTGAGCGGTGACACGCTCGACCTACTTCCCCTTTTCACAATCGTGAGGGGGAAAATCTTCCTGTCGCGATACCGTTGGCGGCATAGGCCGTCATGGCCTGTTCCAAAATTCCGGCCTGCCTGGTCGCATCCAGCGTGGATGTGAACTCCCGCACGCGGCGCTCGCATTCGGCCGCTGACGTGCTGCCGCGGATGATCTGCGCTATTGCCGCGCGTGGTCCGCGGAACGCTTGCGCCAGGTCCGCGGCTCCCGCGCGGGCCACCTGATCCATGTCGCCCGCTGGCATCAGCGCCGCCAGCGCCGCCATGGCGGCCAGGCCGGGCGCGTTGACTTCCGGCGCGCTCGGCGCGCGCCGGCGGATCGGCAGCCCCACGCGATCGCTCAACGGCTCAAGCCCTCCGTCGTCCACCTCCATGCCGGCCTCGTAGAACGCCTTTAGCATGGTCCCGGTGGCCGTCAGCTCCTCCGGCGACTCGGAGCCCCACAAGATCTTCGGCGGCGCGCCGCGCAGCCCATTGATCTGGCACAACTGCGCGAGCAATTGATCGCGTAGCGTTTCGCCCAGCATGATCGCGTCGAACTTCCTGATGTCGTCTCGCACGGACGATTGCAGGTTCGCCACGCCCGATCCCAGGCCCGTACTCGTGGCCGTGGCGGACAAGGTCTGCCCCAGGATCAACTTGCTCATCTCCCCCTGGCAGTGCTCAACAAAAGCGCCATATCCCGCCTCGCCCTTGCTCGCCGTTTCTTTGATCTCCACCTCGGTGTCGCGGCTGACCACCAGGCCGCCGATCCGCACCGCATAGCTGAAGGCCCGCTCCAGGATGCCCCGGCCGACGTCGTCCGTCTGCTCATACTTCCCGACCAGGAACGGCGAGCCGAACCGGTCCAGGAACCGTCCCCACCACTCCATGCTCATCGTCGAAAGCAGCCATAGCCACACCAGCGACCGCATCGGCCCACCGAAATTATCAGGCGACGTCAGCAGGTGCCCGCGGTGGACGATGTAGCGATCAGGATCCGGATCGATGAACTCCCCCAGCGGCGACCCGTTCGCGTCGCACAACTGGATGCGCAGGTAGCCCTCGGAGTAGTCCAGCAGGTAATACGGCACCGGGACCAGTTCAGCCAGCTTGTACCCCGATCCATCCGGCTCGAACACCTTCTCCAGGACAGCCACCGGCCACAGGCAGGAATCCAGCAAATGCGAGCACGCCCTCCGCCAGCTCGTCATCACCGACACCCGATTACTCTCCACCAGCTTCACCTGGCGCGAGCACAACGCCCCAATCTGCTGCTCGCAAAACGTGGCCGCCGCCACATCATCGGTTTTTTTCTTGTCGTTTGGGACCACCCGCATCATGTCACCCAAAACAGCCAGCTTACGCTTACCCAGCTCCGTCTGAATGTGCGCGCTCGTCAGGATTATGTCGCGATACAGCGCGAACAGCGTCCGGGTGCTGCCGCCCACTGCCGCTCGTAGCACCATCTGCATCCGATCCGCGTCCATGAAATCGAGCTGCGACGACGGCTCGCTCTTCGCGTTCGTCATCGTCAGCCGGCCGCCCGCCTTCGTTACCTTCCCCCGCGCCGCGCTCACCCGATCCCTGATAGATTGTAGAATGCCCATAATTCCTCCTAAGCCATGACCCCTGGCAAACGATGTCCCCCCATCGAGCCGCACCGCGCCCGATAGCCCCCATTCCCGGCCGCCGCCGCCTGGACCGGGCCGCCCTTCGACAGCAGACACAAGAGCCCAAGCTTCACCGCGTCAAAGACGTCGCCGTGCCCGCCATTCTCGTCGACCTCCGCATCGAACGTCCCCCGATCCCTGACCACCAGCCTGAAATCGTTACGGATGAACGCCTCCGCTGGCAGCGCCAGCAAACTGTCCTCAATCTGATTACACAGCAGGTTTCCCGTATAAGCCTTGTAGATCATCTTCTCGCCGCGATACTCCAGGCCCTCCGATGCCACCACCAGGCGCACGCTGCACCGCCCGGCGAACTTCCGGCGGAAATCCACTGCAAAGAACTTCTCGCTCGTCGCATCGATCGCCGCCCGCACCGCGAACTTTCCCGCCACCCCATCCAGGATCGCCCCGAACAGCGCCGCCGCAATGGCCGGGTCCTTACTCTTCCACCGCACCACCAGCCGCGCGAACACCATCCGTTCCACCTGCTGCACAAGAGCTATCGCCGAGGGATTCGACTTCTTCTTCGTCGTCGTCGCCACGTCGAACCCAATCCCCAGCTTCGGGAAACCCGCGTCCAGCAGATCCACCCAGCCGCGCGGCAATATTTCGGAAACCTTCATTGCGCCGCCTTCGCTCTCTCCGCCCTCATCCGGCGCTGACAAACCGCGAAAGTATGCTTCAGCACACAGCCCGGATTGGCGCTGTTATAGCGGCACCGACTCACCGGGCACCGCCGTGTGATTGCAATCACACTCTTGCCGGCTGACCGCTGACTGCTGACCGCTGACCGCTTCACAATGTCACCTCATCCGTCACATCCACGCCCAGGCAAACCCCGCGCCCGAACTGCATCGCCCGCGCCAGATCGTTCAGGCTGACGGCCGCCGTGCCCCCCTGGAGGAAGCGTAGCGCGTAATTGCGATCCCACGCGGCCTTGTCCAGCGCCAGCAACCTGTGCTCGTCGGCCGTGATCACCTTGCCGGTGTCCGGGTGATACAGCGCCACCCCCGCCGCCTCGCCATCCCATACATCCACCCGATGAACCCGGATCCCGCTCGGACTCGTGTACCAGGTGCCCCGCGGATTTGGCTCGTCGAACTCCGCCCCCTCCGGTGGCGAGAAAATCTCGAACGTATAGTGCTTGTCGTCCGGCGGCGGCGTCGTCGCATAGCGCAGTTTGAACTGCGGGTTGCTGCTCATGAACGGCTCGATCGCCTCCATCACGTCCTTGGCGTTGGGCCAGCGCCCCACCTCATCGCCGATGATATGCCCCGTCCAGCCCACCGCCGTATCCGGGTTCGGCGCGATCACCCGCGAGCGCGAGCACACGCTGTTGCTGTGCCACAGCTTCGTCTCCAACTTCGAGTGCTCGAACAGGTCGCACAGCGCGTCGAAGTCCAACCCATCGGCGTTGGTGGTCAACTTAAGGGAAGCCGCCAAAGCGGCTTTGCGCATCAGGTTCAGCATGGCCGACCAGATCTGCGCCTCTTTCAAAAGGATTTCCGTGCCCAGCACGATGCTCGCCGAGATAAAGCTCACCAGCACACCCGGCGTCTCCATCATCCAGTCCAGGCTCTCCGCCGCCAGGCGATAGGATTTGCCACGCTGCCGCGCCCAAAGTAGGAACAGCCGGCGCAGCGCCATGCGGAAACTCTCGCTCTGATACTGCCGGAACTTGATCAGCGGATCGGCGGGTGACACCGCGGGCGCGGCGTCGGGGCGTAACCTGTTGAGCTGGTGTGCTGGCATGACACGATCAAGCCTTCCCGAACATCAACTCGCGCAACTCTTCGATGCGGACGCTCGGCGCCGCCGGGCTCTCGGCGATCCGCCGCGCCTTCTCATTGGCGAACCATTGCAGGAACAGCTCGCATGTAGTCCGCTGGAACTTCACCTCTTCCAGCGCCAGCGCCCGTTCATTCTGCTGGAGCTTCACCCGGTCGTTTTTCTCGCCCAACGTCGCCAGCTCCATCTTCCGCAAACTCGCCAGCGCCTTCACCATATCCGGCAGGTTCTCCGTCTCCAGGCTCTCCAGCAGGTCCTGGATCTTCCCCGCCGCCACCGCGCAGGCCCCTTCGCTCAGATTCCCGCCACCGGCCTTCGCGAGCTGATACGCCAGATCGGCCTGCCGGCGGATCTCCTCCGCCCGCGCATTATCCAGCGCCCACTCCGCGTAGCCGCCCCCGCGCCAGGTCGAAACGTTCTGCTCCGAGATCGGCTCCCCCCGGAACGACTTCGCCAGCAGCTTCACCACCGCCGGCAGCCCATTAAGCCAGGCGCAGATCTCCGCCCCGGTGGCGCCATCCTGGAGCCGCACACACACCTCGTCGCGCAACGCCCGCTGCAGCCGCGCGATCTTGCCTTTACGGGCCTCGCCCATCACGCCCCCCGTTCGTAGGCCAGCGTGCCCGCGGATGTGATCTGCCAGGCCACGGAGCTACCCAGCTCGTCGGTGATGCTCGACGCCTGGCGGAGACCCTCCAGGAAGAAAAAAGCCTCCTCCACGTCGGCGACCTCCGGGGAGAAGTCCAGCGTCGAGCGCCGCGCCATCATCCGCTGCGCCTGCTCAGCCGTGAAGGCCAGTTTCGGACGGCACGCCAGGAACTCCCGCGCCGCGTGCCGCAGCTCCTCTTTTTGGGTCTTCGTCAGCATCAGCAAACTCCTGTTTCGGATCGGGTAATTACTGTCCAGATGACAGCTTGGCCTTGCGCTCAGCGGCTATCGCCCGGCGACGCTCGGCAATTTTGAGCTGCTCGACAAAGCTGGCCGTTTGACTGGTGGCGACGGCGGTGTTGCCCGTTTGTAGTGCCGCCTCGCCGTCCGAACGTATCCGCATCAGCGGACTGTCCATGTCGGGTAGATCGGTCATGGTCATAAACGGACTGAGCTGCACCGTGTAGTCCCCTCCCCCTAGTTTGCGGACCTGAACGAATAGCTCAGACGAGCTGGTTGAACCATCGCGCCTGCAATACTCGGGCGGCGCATAGCTGGCCTGGACGACTTCGGGCAGTCTAGCGCCGAGAGCCTCTGCCTTATACCAGGCTGATTTTTCCTCGGGCAGTCTAGCGCCGAGAGCCTCTGCCTTATACCCGGCTGATTTTTCCTCGGGCAGCCTGGTGTCGAAGGCTTTTGCCTCAAACGAGGCCGGCTTTTCGGAAGCCAGCGCAGTTCCGACATAGGGCGCAACCAGGGCGGCTTGTAGGGCAACTCTACCCTGATCAAGGCTACCACCACCCGATTGCGCAACAAACTCCTGTTTGTCCAGAGCAATCCTGCCCTCCCTCAGCGGCGCAACAAACTCCTGCCTCACGGGGGCAGATAGCGCGCGCGGGGCTGGCGCGTCAAATGGCGCCGCGTTGTCGAGCGGCAGCAGGGTCGGCCGCACATCGTCCACGCCCGCCAGGGCCGGCGCAACGAAAAGCGCGGCACAGAATATCCAGCGCATTAGTTCCCCTCGTTGTACCGGCGGATGAAGGCGGCATAGTCCTCGGCGCCCAGAGCAACGGAGATTTTGGGGCGCCGCCATTTAATATCGGTCCTATCCGCGCCCGCATTCATGATTTTCTTGCACCACCCATCCGCGAGCTGTTTCAGGGGGTCTCGGCTCATTTTGATTTGCTCTACGGATAAACCCAGCCCAGCCAAGGCTTGTTCCAGGCCGTTGAGCAGCGGGGCATTGAGCGCCGTGACGACCGGCTGCAATACAGCGGTCAACGGGTTGACGCCGTCTGGCCCGACGATAAAGGTCTTGCCCTCGGACCGCAGTTTGACTTTGGCCTGCACCACGGCGGCATCAAAAATAGCCTTCTTGCTGCCTACGACGGTCCCACCATCACCCTCTTCCGGGGCCAACAGTAG
>JAPLSZ010000269.1 GCA_026398385.1 Kiritimatiellota bacterium
CGCAGAGCGCGGCCCTCACGCAGCCTTTCCAGATAGCCGTGGGCGCCAAGGCCAAGGGCCTGCTGGCCAGCGAGTTGCGCGTCAGTTGCGTGCGCTGCAGCAAGCCCATACCGTTCTACGCGGCCCAATGCCCCTTCTGCGGATCCAAGCAGCCCGAGCCGCCGGATCCGGAAAGAACTGACCGCGATCAGGACAACATCCCGGACAAATGGGAGTTGGAGCACGGCATGAATCCAGTCGACCCCAATGACGCTGGCGCCGATTGGGACAACGACGGGTTCACCAATCTAGAAGAGTATCGGGCTGGCACCGATATCCGGGATCCCCAGAGCCATCCGGACGTCGCCAGCATGCTGCGCATTCAGGGCGAAGTGAAGCAGACGCCCTTCAAGCTGGACTTCAGAGGTTTCAGCGATATGCCCTCCGGGCGCTTCTTTCAACTTAATCTGCGGTCGGGCAAAACCCACCTGAAAAAAATCGGCGACGAAGTGGAAGGCTTCAAAATCCAGGCCTTTGAACCCGGCAACGTGGCGCGCGAGCAGCATGACGTCATCGTTCTTTACGACGGACGCGAAACGACCCGTCTAATCAAGGGCCAGGCGCAAAGGAAGATCGAAACCACCGCCGACTTGATTTACCTGCTCGATCGTCACACGTTCAGGGTGACCGACAACACGGAGTTCCAGCTCCAGGACCGCGAAAAAAGGCTCACGAAATATAAAGTTATTGACATCAAGCCCGGGAGTGTCAAAATCCTCGATCTGACGTTGGGACGGGAGACGGTCATTCCGCCGACCACGCCGGCCGAAGCCGAGGCGTTGAGCGGCGGGGCGGAAACGAAACTGAATGAAGTGGCGCCGCCGGGGACGAATGCTGCTCCGCCGGGTGTGTCGCCTGCGGTCAAGGCGGGCAGGCCCCAGCGGCAACAAGAAATAAACGATTCGCAATATCCGGCCAAACCTATTTCTTTACGAAAAAAATACAGGAGCGGTCCATGATAAAGGCACATATGAAACGGTACATTGCAATTATTGGTTTGCTTATGCTGAGCTTGGGCGCTGGCGCCCAGGAAGCGACCAACGCGAGCGGAGCGGCGGAGGAAACCCCGGCCGTCATGACGCCGACCAATGCGCCCGCCCCGGCGGCGCCGGAGGCCGTCACCCCGCCCGTGGCGCCACCGGAACCCGCGCCTGCGGTCATAGTTCCAGCCGCGGAGCAACCAGCGGCCACAGCGGCGGCCACACCGACAGCGCCTGTTATCCCGCCCGTAGCAGCACCCGAACCCGCGCCCGCGGTCGTGGTTCCGCCCGCGGCGCCCGCCCCGGCGGCGTCCGTGGCCGAAGTGCCGGCGGCGCCGGTCGTTCAGCCCGAACCGAAGGACGTGGAACCCACGCCGGTGGGTGCCAGGGAACTGGCCCAGCAGGAGGAGTTGCGCCGCAAAGCGCTCGAAATCCAGGCCGGGAAAAGTGAGGCGGAGGGTGATGAGGCCATGCACGCCAGGGATTATACCGGTGCTGTCAAGGCCTATGACGAGGCGTTGAAAGCCCAGCCGGACGGCCGTCCGAACACTGCGGAATTGCGCGCGCGCTTCCGCCAGAAAAAGCTGGATGCCTATGTTTCCGCCGCCGAAAACGCCTTGAAAAAACACAATGCAAACGAAGTCCGGCGCTTGGTTGCCGAAGCCCAGAAGGTCGCGCCGGACGATAAGCGGCCGGCCAGAATCCTGGCAAAAATTGAACGGATCGTACCAGAGCTGCCGACCACCCCCGCGATTGTGCCGGTCAGGAAGCGGGAGGAAGTGGTGAAGAAGAAAAGATCGCAGAAGGACGTGCTGGACGAAGGCCGGCAGTATTTCGAGATCAAGGATTATGACCGTGCGGAAGCCATGTTCGACAAGATGCTGATCGAGGATCCGTACGACGTGGATGCCATGCGTTTTCTCCGCCGGATCGGCGAAGTGCGCTACAACATCACCAGCACGGAGCGCGAAGCCACTGTGGCGGACATGATGAACCAGGTGCGCGACTCATGGAACCCCCACACCCGCAAGGAATCCACGCTGCCGTTGATGGTGCAAAAGCCCGGCCTGGTTGAGCCCACCGACGTCGCCCGCACCCGCGAGAAATTGAAAAGCCTGATCATCCCCTCGCTGAATTTTCAGGGCGCCAACATCGCCGACGTGCTGGCAACACTCTCAACGGAAAGCGCCGCGCAGGATACCGAAGACCATACGGGCGTGAATATCGTCCTGAAGCTGGGCCCCTCCGCTCAGGAAGGCGAGGCCGCGCCCGTCGCCCCCGGCGGCGCGCCGCCGCCGGCCGTCAACGCCATCACCCTGAATCTGCGCAAGGTTTCGCTGCTCGATGCCATCAAGTACATCACCGAATTAGCCGGTTTGAGCTACCGCATCGACCGGAACGTCGTCGTTATTCTGCCGCGCGGCTATATGGGCAACCTGATGACGCGTATGTATCCGATCAGCCCCTCCGCCATCAGCTCGATGGCGGAAAAGGCGGCAGCGGCTCCGGCGGCCGGCGGCGCGGCTGGCGGAGTGACAGTACTTGGCGCTGCTCAACCCGCAGCGGAGAACCGCACCGATGTGCGCCAGTTCTTTATACAGGCTGGCGTTCCGTTCCCGGAGGGCACGTCTGTCACCTACAACCAGGCCATCAGCAAGCTGATTGTTGCCAATACTCCGGAAAACATCGAAAAAGTCGAAAACCTCCTCTCGGAACTAGATTTCGCCGCCAAGCAAGTCGAGATCGAAGCCAGGTTTGTGGAGGTTCAGCAGAATTTTCTGGAGGAGCTTGGCCTGCAAATGGCGCTGACCGACAATTTCGAGATCGCCAACAAGGTGGGCCCCGGCAGCCCGACGAGCAAGGAACGCATCCAGATCAACAAGGATAGCAATGGCATCACCAAGGGGCTGCGGTTCTTCAATGGTGTCAGCGGCAGCCCCACGCTCCAATCCGCAGCCATGGGGGCTGTGGGAGCCACTTCGTTGGGCAGTGTGCTGACCTTCGCCAGCGTGCTTACCAATCCCGAACTGCAGGTCGTCGTGAATGCCCTGTCCCAAAAGGGTAACTCCGATGTTCTCTCGGCCCCGCGCGTCACCACCAAGGCGGGCGAGCAAGCCACCATCAAAGTGGTCAAGGAAATCCGCTATCCGCAGTCCTATGAGCCGGCCCAGATTCAGATTGCGGATCAGGGCGTCGGCGGCGGCGGCGGCGGCGGTGTCAACATCGGGGTAAACAGGACGGTCACGGTCTTTGCTCCGGCGGACTTCCAGACCCGGGAAACCGGCGTCATTCTCAATGTCACACCCACCGTGGGACCGGATGGCTATACCATTGACCTGACCCTCGTGCCGGAAGTTTCCGAGATCGTCGAGTGGCACCAGTTCGGCACGCAAACCGGCTCCAACCAGAACTTCAATGCCGAGCAGCCGTTTTTCTCCACGCGCACCATCACCAGCAAGCTGGTGGTGTGGGATGGCGAAACGGTGGTCATGGGCGGGTTGATCCGCGAAGACCTCGTGAAACACACGGACAAGATCCCCTTCCTCGGCGACATCCCCCTCATCGGCCGTCTGTTCCGCAGCGAGGGTGAATACAGCCAGAAGAAAAATCTGATGATCTTTGTCACCGCCCGGATCGTGGATTCCTCCGGCCGGCCCATCCATAAGAAGGAGCGGGGCACCACGATGCGCACGACGGTGGTGGAGCCCCCCGCCGCCCGCACAGCAATACCGTAGCGCTTGGTCCAGTGGCCGGGGCGCCGGCGGTTGACGGTGACCGTGGCCGGGGGTTGCTGTTACGCATGGCGGCAGCGGCGAGGCGGAGCGGGTGGTCCTGGCAGGGCGTGTGGCGGTCCGGGCCTCGCCGGTTGGTCCAGAACGTGCCGCCGGAAGCCGTTTCCAAGGTGGTCATCAGCGGATGGAACTGTTTTTCCATCCCGGAACGCTGTTCGATTTATGCCCTCCAACACCTTGCTGTTGATGGATGGCACCGGCCTGGCCTATCGGGCTTTCTTCGCCATCCGTGCACTCGCCACGCGCGCGGGCCGTCCCACCAACGCCGTCTACGGCTTTATTCGTATGGTGCGCCAGTTGGAGGCCGCCTGGCAGCCCACGCATTGGGCCGTGGTCTTCGACGGCGGTACGCCGCCGGCGCGCCTGAACCTCCTGCCCACCTATAAGGCCCAGCGCGTCGCCATGCCCGACGCGTTGCGCGGCCAGTTTGCGCCGATCGAGGCCTTTCTTCAGGCGGCGCGCATTCCCGCCGTCCGCCTGCTGGCCGAGGAAGCCGATGATGCCATGGCTTCGTTGACCGCCCGCGCCCGCGACCGTGACGCCGAGGTGCTGCTGGCGACCAGCGACAAGGACCTGTTTCAGCTCGTGTCCGAGCACGTCGCCATCGTGCCGCCCACGGCCGGCGGGGAAAAAATGGGGCCGGCCCAGGTGCGCGTCCGGACCGGCGTGAACCCCGACCGCATCGTGGAATGGCTGGCGCTGACCGGCGACGCCGCGGATAACATCCCCGGCGTGCCGGGCATTGGACCCAAAACCGCCGCACAATTGCTCGCCCAGTACGGCTCGCTCGACGGCCTCTGGGCGCGGTTGGAAAAGCTCCCCGCCAGGAAAACACGCCAGGCATTGACGGACCACCGCGCGGTCGTCGAGCGCAACCTGGCGCTGATCCGACTGCGCACCGACTTGATCGAACAGTTGGATTGGGACACGCTACGCCGCCAGCCGGCGGATGCCGCGGCGTTGCGGCGGACCTTTACCGAATTGGAATTCCACGCGCTGGTCCGTGAACTGGAAGACAGTCCGGCGCCGGGGGCCGCCGTCCGTGGAAAAGCTGCCGCGCAAATGGACCTCTTTTGAACATCCTCATGGGCGATTTGTCGGGATCGTGACAGTGTCGCGCCGGGGTAATCCGTGGCGAAAACTCTCAAGGTGTTTTCTGTGGTGCTCGGCCTGCTGGCCCTGTTCACGCTGGGCCTCGGCCTGCGCCGGTATGTGCTGGACGCGCAGACCGCGTCGGTGCCGGGTCGCCTGCCCTTCACGCTCGAAGGCGCGCTGTTCTTCCATCGAGTGGAGCAGGTGTTTGAAAAGGGGCGGTTACCCGTGGTGGATCGGCAGTGTGAATATCCCCGCGGCCTTCGCGTTCGCGAGGCGAACACGGTGGGCGCGGAATATTTCTATGCCGCGGCCGCGCGGCTGTTCCCCCGAGCCCTGCCGCTGGCCGACCGCGTCCGCTGGCTGGAGGCCGGCTGGTTCTGCCTGGGCCTCCCGCTGCTGGCCCTCTGGATCGGCCTGCGCGCCCGCTCGCGCTGGGCCGGCGGCCTGGCGGGGGCGCTCTACGCCGTGGCGCTCTCCAGCGTGATCCGGTCCACCGGCCAGGAACTCTCGCACGAAAACTTCGCCCTGCCGCTGCTCCTGGCGAGCTTCGCCGCCGAAGCGCTGGCCGACCGCGCCGCCACCCGCTGGGGCTTCTGGCTCGCCGCGACGGCCGCCGCGGCCGCGCTGGCCCTGGCGCTGATGACGTGGGACCTGATCCAGTTCTATGTGTTGATCTGGGCGGTGTGGCTCTTCGTCCGCCTGGTTCTCGGCCGGCGGCTGGCGGAGGGTCGCGAGCTGGGCCGGGCGCTGCTGACCTGCGCCGCGTTGCTGCTGGCCGGCGGGCTGAATCCTTACTTGCGGGCGCACGGCTTCGCGGCTTCGCCGGTACTGGCGCTGGCCGGCGGCGCTTTGGCGGTCGCGCTGCTCCGGCGGCGGCTGGGCTCCGGCGCCGGCTCGCGGCCGTGGGCCTGGGCGCTGATCGGCCTGCTGCCCCTGCTCGTCGCCGGGCTCTTGGCGCACGCCTACCAGGCCTCGTACGGGCATTTTGGCGAACTGCTCTGGGCCAAGCTCCGCTATCTGAATGTCAAGCCGGCGGATCCGGCGCTGCTGACCTTCAATCAGCGGATCATGTGGGTGCCCGCTCTGCATTCGGCAACATGGCGTTTGACAGCCCAACTGTTTCCGGCTATATTGCTTCTCAGTTTGACGGCCGCAGCTTGTCTGGCTCTCCGAAAACGCGATCCACATGACTTCAAGGTAGCGCCCATACTGGTTGGTTATGTTATCTCCCTGCTCGGTTTTGTGCTGTTTGTCCGGCTGCATGTTTTCCTGAGTCTGTTTGCGGTGGCGCTGTTGGGCCTGTGGGCGGGCTGGGCTGAATGTCGCGGGCGGTGGTGGCAGTGGACGGTGCGGGCGGCGCTGCTGGCCGCCGTGGCGGTCGAGGCCGCGCAGGTGGTGCGGCAGCCGCAGGCCTTGGGCCGCGGCAACATGTACTACCGCGAACTGGCGGAGCTGACCCAGTGGCTGCGGCAGAACGTGGCGCCGGAGCCGGTGCTGGCCAATTTTGGCGTGAGCGCTTCGATCTTGGAATATGGGCAGTGTCCCATCCTGCTGCATCCTAAGTTTGAATCGGAAATCATCCGGAAGCGGGTGCGGGAATACGGGGAGCTTCTTTTTACGGGCACGGAGGAACGGTTCCGCGACTGGGCGGAGCGCGAAGGCGCGCTGTATTATGTGTATGCCCTGGGCGAGTTTTCCTCCGCGGGGATCGCGCAGCAGATGCGCTACTTTGTGAACGCCGTGGCACCGCGGCCGGAGGCGCCTGCGTGGCGGTTCGAAAACACGCCGCAGAGCCTGAAGCTGTTCGCGCCGGTCTGGGGCAACCGCAAGTACCGGGTGTTCCGGATCCGGCTGCGGGCCGATGCGGTGGTCGCGGCCGATCAGGCGAAGGTGGCCGAGGCGGCCTTCCAGTGCGGGCAATTGGACCGCGCGGAGCGCTATGCGGTCGAGGCGCTGTCGCGCGATCCGCAACAGTTGGTGGCTGCGGCAGTCGGGTTTTTCCGGTTCCGTCCATGAGCAGAAACAGTGACCAGAGCGGCGTGCGCGCGTTGCGGGTGGCTGTTACGGGCGGCCTCGCCTGTGGCAAGACCGAGGTGGCCCGCATGCTGGGCCGCCTGGGCGCGGCGGTGTGGGAAGCCGACGCCGCCGCGCACCGGCTCCTGCGGCGCGGTACGACGGTGTATGGCCGCGTCGTGCGCCGGTTCGGGCCGGGCATTTTGCGCGCCGACGGCGAAATTGACCGGGGGCAATTGGGCCGCCGGGTGTTTGCCGCGGCCCGCGAGCGCCGGGCGCTCAATGCGCTGGTGCATCCGGGGGTAATCCGGGCGCTACGCGCGTGGCTGGCGGAACAGCGGAGGCGCGGCCGGCCGGCCGTGGCGGTGGTGCCGCTGCTGTTCGAGGCCGGCCTCGGCCGCGGCTGGGATGCCGTCGTTTGTGTCGCGACCGACGGCGCCGCGGCGCTCCGGCGCCTGCGGCAGCGCGGCCTTTCGGCGCGCGCGGCGCGTCAGCGCCTGCAGGCCCAGTGGCCGTTGGCCCGGAAAATCCGGCGGGCGGATGTGGTGCTTTGGAATAAAGGTACACGGCGCGACTTGGCCGTAAAGACGCGAACCCTGTGGTCCGCTTTGATGAAAAAGGAGAAATGAGATCATGATGGAACAAAAAAGCAACCGACCCGGCCGCCGGGGCCGGCCACCTCATCGTCCCGCCGTGTCCGGCATGGCGGCCGACGGCGCTTATCCTCCGGCGGCGCGCCGGCAGGGCTTTGTCGCGCCCCCGGCGTCCGATGCCCAGCCGGGCCAGACCCCGCCCCCGCCCCCGCCGGCCCAGGACCAGCCGCTGCCCCAGCCGGTCGCCGCTTCCATGGCCTCCGTCTCGTCGACGATGCCCGCGGAACCGCCCCCGCCGGATCAGCAACCCCGGGGCCGGGGCAAGCGCCTCGACCTCTTCGAACTGCAGGTGCAGCCCGTCCCCGAACTCAAGGGGCTGGCCGATGCCTACGGCCTGACGGAACTCGGCGCGCTGCGCAAGCACGAGCTGATCTTCGAAATCCTCCGCGCCAACGCCCGCTTGAACGGCACGATGTTCGGCCGCGGAATCGTCGAAATCCTGCCCGATGGGTTCGGCTTCCTGCGCTCGCCGCACTACAATTACCTGCCCTGTCCCGAGGACATCTATGTCTCGCCTTCGCAAATCCGCCGCTTTGCGCTGCGCACCGGCGACTTCGTCGAAGGCGAAATCCGCGCGCCCAAGGAAAAGGAGCGCTTCTTCGCCCTGCTGCGCGTGGACCGCATCAATAGCGAGGATCCCGAAAAATCCCGCAACAAGGTGCCGTTCGAAAATCTCACGCCGCTGTTCCCCAACCGGCGCCTGGTGTTGGAAACCACGGCCGGCGAAATCTCCATGCGCGTCATGGATCTGCTGACGCCCATCGGCATGGGCCAGCGCGGGCTGATTGTCGCTCCGCCGCGCACCGGCAAGACGGTCCTGCTGCAGAAGATCGCCAACAGCATCAGCGCCAACAATCCCAAGGTGAAGCTGATCGTCCTGTTGATTGATGAGCGCCCCGAGGAAGTCACCGATATGGAGCGCACGACCAAGGCCGAGGTGCTCAGCTCCACCTTCGATGAGCCGCCCGAGCGGCACGTCCAGGTCGCCGAGATCGTCATCGAGATGGCCAAACGCGTCGTCGAATGCGGACGGGATGTCGTCATTCTGCTCGACTCCATCACCCGCCTG
Organism: Kiritimatiellota bacterium; assembly: GCA_026398385.1. Taxonomy (GTDB): domain Bacteria; phylum Verrucomicrobiota; class Kiritimatiellia; order CAIQIC01; family CAIQIC01; genus CAIQIC01. Next base: position 8,642 of record JAPLSZ010000269.1, read on the forward strand.
GCCCGCGCCTACAACACCCTCCAGCCGCATAGCGGCAAGATCCTCTCCGGCGGCGTGGACGCCAACGCGCTGCACAAGCCGAAGCGCTTCTTCGGCGCCGCCCGCAACATCGAGGGCGGCGGCAGCCTGACGATCATCGCCACGGCGCTGGTGGACACCGGCAGCCGCATGGACGAGGTGATCTTCGAGGAGTTCAAGGGCACGGGCAACATGGAACTCGGTCTGGACCGGCACCTGGTGGACAAGCGCATCTTCCCGGCCATCACCATCGAGAAGTCCGGCACGCGCAAGGAGGAGTTGCTGCTCCATCCCGACGAACTGTCCAAGATCTGGATCCTCCGCAAGGCGCTCAACGGCGTCCCGGCCGTCGAGGCCATGGAACTGATCGTCAACCGGCTCAAGAAAACCGGCAGCAACGCCGAATTTCTCATGGCCCTGCAAGGTCAATAAAGCGCCGGCTGCCGTCAGGAGCACCACATGGGTTTCGAAAGCGGCTCGGTCAGTTTGCGCCTGTTTCATCTGCCGCAGCCGCTGCCGGAGCGGGTCGTGCCGCGCTTTGCCCGGCACGCCCTGCCGCCGCTGGACACGCTCGGCGCCGGCAAGGTCGTCGGTTGGGTCAGCGGCCGGCATCTGCTGGATCGCCAACTGACGGACGCTAACGCGCTCTACGGCGGCTACCTCCGCCTGACGCTGGTCGCCGCGGAGCGCAAAATTCCCGCCGCGCTATTCCGCGCAGAATGCAAACTCGAGGAACTGGCGCAGCTCGCGGCCGGCGGCCAGGACCGGCTCAGCGCCCGCGCGCGTAGCGATATCCGGCAGCAGGTGACCGCGCGCCTGCTGCCGCAAATGCCGCCGCAGCTCAAGGCCATCCCGTTCGTCAGCGAGCCGGCCGGTGCGCGCCTGTGGGCGGCGGCGCTGGCGGACAAGCAGACGGATGAGTTCCTCCTGCATTTCCACCAGGCGACCGGCCTTAGCCCCATCCCGCTGACGCCCGAAGCCGCCGCCGCGCGCCGGCAGGTGGATGTCCGCCAATGGGACGTCAGTTGCTTTTCGTCCGAGGCCGCGGGCGAGCCGGTCAGCGATCGCGCGGGCCACGACTTCCTCACGTGGTTCTGGTTCATCTCCGAGGCCCGCGGCGGCATGGCGGCGGTGCCCGGCCTCGGTTCGTTCGGCCTGCTGTTGGAAGGGCCGCTGACGTTTGTCATGGAGGGCGGCGGCGCACACGAGGTCATCCTCCGCAAGGGCGAGCCGCGGCTGAGCGCCGAGGCCAAGGCCGCGCTGGTGAGCGGTAAGAAACTCAAGCGCGCTAAAATAACCCTCACCCGGGGCGACCAGACCTGGACCTGCGCGCTGGATGCCGAAAACTTCGTCTTCCGCGGCCTGCGTCTGCCGACCACGGAACAGGTGGATGCCGTCAGCCGGTTTCAGGACCGCCTGCGCCAGATCGAGTTGTTCCAGGACGCCTTCCTTGGCATCTACGACCAATTTCTGGCCGAGCGCAACGACGCGGCGCGCTGGGAAAATACGCTCCTCGAAATCCGACGCTGGGTCGCCGACCGCGCCACGCGGCGATAAAGTTTACCGTGGCTGTCTGCGCTCGGGCAGCAGCATGCGGATCACGAGCTGGCGCCGGCCCCAGGCCAGCGCCTCCCGGTGTGTCTTGAAGAATAAATCCAGCCGATAGCCCGTGATGTCACCGCCGCGATCCATGACGATGCCGTAACCGTAGCCGGGTATGTAGACGTGCGTGTCGAAGGGCAGCACTTTCGCGTCCGCCGCCACGGTACCGGGCCGCGCCGGCCGGCCGCTGGCGGTGACGCCGACCTCCTTGTAACGGCCCCGGTCGGGTCCGGCGGTGACGACCGGCCGGCCGAACCACCACGAGTGCCGCCAGTTGCAGCACTGGCCGCAGGGGCAATAGCCGGTGGTGACCATGGTGGTCTTTTGCCAGCGCGGATCGCTGGCCGGCGCGGGCGGCGTCCAGCGGATATCGCGGACGGCGCAACCGGAGCCGACTAGGATAAGAAGCAACGGCCAACCCCAGCGAAAAAACTTCCTATTCATGTCCGGCGGCAACTCTGGTAGAGGATCGGGCCGGCGTCAATCTTTTCGCACTTTCAAGGCATACTTTGAGCGGAAGTTCATCCACAGATTTCTCAGATTGCGCAGAGGGAAGGCCCCTTTCGCTTTGTTGCTCTGGGCGTTTATTTCTACATCTTTTTCTCTGCGTTCCTTGTGATCTTTTGCGGCAATTTTGAATATGGCCGCACCCGCGACCTAACTATAAGGCATCCGGCCGGATGTCGTATGGTTAGGTGTCGTGCTTGAGAACCACAAGCCATGGTATAACAAAAATCTATCCGGCCGGATGGTTTTTGTTATGCGCGGAGGATCTGGTGGCGAGGTGCAGGGGGCCGCCGCGTGACCGGCGAAGAAGCCGGTCGTTGGCACGCGTACTCGTAAACCGGGGCGAAAGCCGCTAGACTTGTTGGCGATGAGCGATGCACTAATAAGCAGTCCGCCGGCGGCCGCGACACCGCCGCGCTCCGGCCACAACGCCCGCGGCACGGCGGCGCGGATCGTGGCGGAATGGCTGACGCGCGGCGATTTCCCCGACCGCCAACTGGACGCGGTGGCCGCGGACCATGCCTTCGTGATGGAAATGGTGTTGGGCGTTGTCCGCTGGCGTCGCGCCTTGGAGTGGCTGCTCCGGAAACTCGCGCCGCGCCCGCCGGACCGGCCGGTGCGCGCGCTGCTGCTGGTCGGACTGTACCAGCTCTTGTGGATGGACGATGTCGAGCCGTACGCCGCGGTGAACGAAACCGTCGAGGCGGCCAAGGCCGTCGGCAGCCGGCATGCGGCGGATTTCGTCAACGCCGTGCTGCGTCGCGCTGGCCGCGAACGCGCGGCATTGCTGGCGGAATTGGCCCGCCAGCCTGACGGCGTCCGGCTTTCCCATCCCGACGCGCTGCTGCAGCGCTGGGAAAAGCATTACGGCGCGGAAACGGCGCGGAACATCTGCGTCTGGGACAACCAGCGGGCGGAGACCATCCTGCGGCTCAACCCCGCGTGCGTGACGCCGGACCATTTCCGAAAACAACTGGCGGCGGCGAACATGGTGGCGCAGCCGCTGCAGGCGCTGGGCCGGGAGTTCTTTATCCTGCCGCGCGGCGTGCGCGTCAGCGCGGTCCCCGGCTACCGCGAGGGGTGGTTTGTCGTGCAGGATC
>JAPLSZ010000054.1 GCA_026398385.1 Kiritimatiellota bacterium
CCGGTTGGGACAGCGCGCGCGGCGGCAGACGGTATGCATGTCCAGATCCGCCAGCAGCTTCTGGACGCCACCGTACCGTTGATCCGTGCGCAACGATGGCCGTATCCAACTGGGTAACCTCGCCATGCGCCGACTGTAAACGCGCCCGCCGCGAAGTCAATTTCCAAAAAAGACTGCGTTCTTCTTGCTTCTTCCTTCCCCTCCGCCCGTGCGCATCCGCGCCGCGGATGATATGAACTCTTGCCTCAAAAATTCATTTGGGCTGGCGCAGCTTCCGGCGCAGGGCGAAGGCCGTGCCCAGGAACATCAGCAACTGCAGCGTCGTCGGCTCGGGGATGACGGTCACGTCGTAATTGATCCGGAACTTCTGGCCGGCATCCAGCAGCACGGCGGACGAGAACGTGGCGTTGTTCGTCAGCAACGTCCCGCCGTTCAGCAGGAAGAAGTTGCCGTTGAGCGTCAGACCCGCGCTGCTGACCACGTCGAACAGCGTGAACGTCGTCACGTTATTCGTGGCGGAGAAGGCGGAGCCCGTCAGGTTCAGGATCGGATGTCCCGCGGCGGCCTCAAAGGTCAGGTTGGTCTCCACCACCCGGTCATACAAGATTGCGGACGCGAACTCGAATACGCTCGTGCTGCCGTTGTTGAGCGTCAACGTGTCCGTGACCGTCAGCGTGCCCACCGAGTTGCCCGGGCTCAGCGTGCTGCCCGCCTCCATGAACACGGCGGCGACCGTGCCGGTGCCGCCCACCGTGCCGCCGTTTTCCGCGGTGATCACCCCGCTGTACGTGTCCGTGTGGTTGAATCTGGCCGTGGCGTTGGTCACGGTCGTATTGCCGACGCAGCCCCCCAGCGAGCCTACCGTAAACTTGTTGGTGCCGCCGCCCATCACGGTCAGGCCGCCCGCGCCCGTGATCGTGTTGGTGGTGGTATAGCTTCCAGCCTTGTCATACGTCAGGCCGCCGGCGAACGGCGAGTTGTTGGTGATATTGCCGACAACCGAGCCGCTCTCGACGATGTGCAGTTCGCCGTTACTGATCATCGTGCCGCCGGCGTAGGTGTTCGTGCCGGAGAGCGTCTGCGTACCGGCGCCGCTCTTGGTGAGGGTCATGTTGGCGGCGCCATTGGCAATGACACCGGAGTAGCTGGCGGTGCCGCTTGGCGGATTCAGGGTGAGCGCAGTCACGCTACCATAGCCGCCAGAAGTCGTGGTAAAGAGGTCTGCGAGGTTCTTGTTGCCGGTGAGACCGCCCAGCGTCAGGGCAGTCACCGTCGTTTTGAGGCCGGTGGTCGAGGTGCCAGCGATACTGTTGAGCGTATCCAACGCGCTATTTTGCAGCGCGGTGGATAAGCCTAGTGTCAATATCCCGCCGCTCACCGTTGTGCTGCCGGTGAAGGTGTTCGCGCCGGAGAGGGTCAGGGTGCCGGATCCGTTCTTGGAGATACTATAGGCGTTACCGCCATCAGAAATCACGGGATAAATATTCATTGTCCCGGCGGCATTGAAATTGCCGCTTTGGCCGAGGGTGAGCTTTAAAACGCCGGTTCCCCCAACTCCGTTGGTCGCGATCATCGTGAACGTGCTGCCGCTGGCGGCATACAGAAGATCGGCGGCGGTCCCCGAAACTGAATTCCCGAGATTACCCGCCCCGCCCAGCGTCAGGATGCTGTCGGTCGCCGTGCTCGTATTGTTGCGAATGGAGAAAGTGCCGCCGTTCGTCGTGACGTTGAATGAACCCACGGTCAGGTTGCCGGCGCTCATCGTTCTAATGCCCGTCCCACCGATCCCCGTCCAGACGGCATCGTTACTCACGGCGGGAACACTTCCCAAGCTCCAACTATTGCCCACAATAAGCGTGGCTGTGCTGGAAGTATTCGTCAAGTTGTCGGCCGTATTCGCCGCCTTTGCGCTCCCCGCCGCGAGCAGCAGCACCGCCACCGCCGCCATGGCCACGCCACGTCCGAACAACTTCCGATTATTCGGCTGCTTCATTTTTCCATCTCCTGGTGACGTTTTATTTTCTTACAACGGGTACAAATCTTTCTGTCGATATTTTGGCCTGAGTTGAAAAAATATCAAGCCCCCAACGCGCCGTCCATTTACACGCACATAAAATGCTACTCCGTTGCCGGAGGGTGTCAACCTGTTATTTCGTAACGGGTGAATTTTGAAACGGAAAAGACGGGGAATGGCAGAATTTCAGCCACGGATCAACACGGCTGGGCACGGATTTACGGAGCGAAGAATCCACCGCGAGAGAACGGAAAGGTCGGCGCCTGAACGACAGCAGCCTGGGCGTCAGAACCATTAAACATGGAATCCGCCCCGTTACGGTGTAACGGTCACGGTCACCTGGAAGGATTGGAGCACAGTGGCGGTATTGGTGCTGGGCGTATTGTTGAGTTGGAGCGGCGTGGTGCCGGCCGCGGCGGCCAGATAGGTGAAAACAAAGGTGCCACCCGCGCCGATTTCGGAGCTGTCCGGGTTGAACTCCACCTTCTGGAATTGCAAGATGGCGGGATTGATGGATGCCGTCTGCCACAAATTTCCAGTCGTCGCAGCCCGTCCTTCGGCAGGGCGATGGTGCGGCCGTTGTCCTCCACGGTCAAGATCACGGTCGCGGGGTCGTTGTTGTCATTCGAGGAAGTGCACCCGCCCAACAGCGCGCACGCCAACCCCAGCAGCAGTATGGATCGCAAGGCTGATTTCATGATCGAACTCCTTTCGCGACATGTATATCCGACTCCGCGCGCAAAGGCAATGCTTTCGCGAGCATCTTTCTGGCCGCAATCCCGCAGGGCGCAGCGCCGGATCACAAATCCATCGGGGCGTGCTCGCTGTGCAGGGCGCGCTTGAGCGGCTTGAGCACGAGGAAAATCCCCAGGCCGGTGACGGCGGTTAGTACGGCCAGCAACAGGAAGAACATTTCCTTCGGAATCTTGTTCCAGAATGTGCCGAGGAAGCCGCACAGGTAGTTACCCACGAAACTCGACAGGAACCACACGCCCATCATCATGGAGACCATCCGGGCGGGAGCCACCTTGGTGACCAGCGACAGGCCCACCGGCGATAGATACAATTCACCGATGGTCATCAGAAAGGTATTGCCAATCAACCACCACATGCTGACCAGCCCGCCGGCCACCTTGGCGCTCGCCAGGGCGGCGGGGATCATGAGCAGGTAGGAGCCGGACAGCATCAGGCACGCCAGGCTCATCTTCGCGATGCTGGAGGGCTCCTTCTTGCGGCGTGACTGCCGGGCCCAGAACATTGTGATGAACGGCGTAAGGATGAAAATCAACGCCGGGTTGACCGCCTGGAACCAGGTCGCCGGCACTTCCCAACTGTCCGGTCCGAGAATGTGGCGGTTGGTGTTGGCATCGGCCCACAGCGCCAGCGTGTTGCCCTGCTGCTCGTAGGTGGCCCAGAACAGGATGGTTAGCGTGCAGAGCAGCAGGTCAGCGGCGCATGGGCGGTGGTGTCGCCCGCCGCTGTCTTCTGCATAACGTTATCCGGGGACAGGTAGCGCTGCCCCCAGAAGTAGAGCACCAATCCGCACATCATCCCGACGCCGGCGGCGCCGAAGCCGTAGTTCCAGCCGTATTTTTCGCCGATCGTGCCGCAGATCAGCGGGGAAAAAAAGGCGCCCAGGTTGATGCCCATGTAAAAAATGCTGAAGGCCCGGTCGCGCCGCGGATCGCCATGGGGATAGAGAGTGCCCACTTGCGTCGAAATGTTCGGCTTGAACATGCCGTTGCCGAGGATGAGCAGGAGCAGGGCCGGGAAGAAGAGGCTCTGCGACATCAGCATGAACTCGGCGGCGGCCATGAGCACGCCGCCGACAATGACCGCCTTGCGCTGTCCCAGCCAGCGGTCCGCGATGATGCCGCCGAAGAAGGGCGTCAGATAGACAAAGGCCGTGTACAGCCCATAGGTTTGGGAGGCCAGTTCCTGGACATCGAACGACCGCCGGAAGATCAACTCGAGCACGTGTTTAAACGGCCCATAGCCTAGGACCACAGGCGCCGTTTCCGGGAGGAAGATGCACTTGGTCATGTAATACATGAGCAGCGCGCGCATCCCGTAGAACGCGAAGCGCTCCCACATCTCCGTGAAAAACAGGATGTACAGGCCCGGCGGATGCCGGCGGGCGCTGGGAGCCGTGATGTTGCTGTCGTTGCCGGTTGCCGTACGCATGGTATTTGCCGCCTACCGCTGTAGACGCGCATTTCATAACATCAAACGGCGACGATGTGAAAGCACTTTATTAAGTTTTGGGAGAAATGGTCTTGACCTGAATTCGCGCGCTGTCATAGTGGCGGCATCATCCCGTTGGGCGCGCGGGGCGGGTGCTCCGGCGTGACGGATGGAGTTGTTTTCCGGAGCGGTATGGCATGGGTGACGTGAGCAGGCGCGCGTTTTTGAAAACCACCGCGGTGGCCGCTGCGGGCGTGGCCGCCGGACAGGTGGTCGTGAGTTCAACAGTCCAGGCCGCGGCGCAAGTCCCGGCGAAAAAGGAGAGTGCTGCCATGAAGATCGGTTGTTTTGCCCTGGTCGAGCCCTTCGCCACCATGGCGCGTCAGTTCAAAGCCATCAGCGAGATGGGCATCAAGTACGCCGATATCACCGACAACCACCAGGGCGGCATGCTGGGGGTGGAATACGGTTTCTCGGCTTCGATCAGCCTGGACATTCATCCCGCCAAGATCCGCGCGATGGTGGCGGACGCGGGGCTTGAGCTTACGGCCTTCTGCGCCCACGCCAATCTGCTGGACCCGGCGAGCCCGGACATTTACAGCACCAACGAAATCATCAAGGCCATCCGCCTGGCCAAGGACCTGGGCATCCGGCACGTCATTACCACGGAGGGCGACCCCAAAACCGAGTTTGGCCACAAGCTGACTCCGGCCGAGCGGCTGTTCTCGATCAAGGCGAAGTTGTACACGCCGGTGCAGTGGGCGGAAGAGCTGGGCGTGGAGCTGCTGCTTGAGCCGCACGGCATCGTAACCGATTCGGTGGACGGCATGGCCGCCATTCTGGACGCGCTGGGTCATGAGCAGACCGTGGGCATCTGCTTGGACACCGGCAACAGTTGGCTGGGCGGCGGCGAGCCGGTGGACTACATCAAGAAGTTCGGCAAGCGCATCAAGCATGTGCACTGGAAAGACATGTCGAAGGACATGGAAAAGAACCGCGGCAAGATGTTCGGCTGCGGTATGGCCGTAATACCCCTCGGCGACGGCGTGGTCGGCATCCCGGAAGTGGTCAAAGCCCTGAAGAAGATCGGCTTTGACGGCGCGACCACGCTGGAAATCGCCGGGCCGGATAACGTGAAAAAATCAGCCCAGCGGCTGCGGGAGTGGTGGGGCGCCTGATCCAGCTCAGGCATGACCCGGGACCGGCGGCACATCATCCGGCGGCGCGATGACGGCCCCCTTTTCGAAATCCTCCGCCGCAGGCGCGAGGGTCAGGTTGTAAAATGCGGAATCCTTGCTCTCCGTCAGGTCCGACCACCGCACCAGCTGGCCGGTATAGGCCGAGAGGCGGGCCATGATCGCAGCCAGAGTGGCTTGCGCCACAGGCTGCGCCTCGTTCAGGCCCTCGCTCTTTAGGATGCTGTTGAGCAGGGCGACATGCTCCTGCACGTAGGGGTCGTCGGCGAGCACCTTGACTTCCGGGAGGGTTGGTCGCGCGCCTGCGTAGGTCTTGATGACGCCGCCGCCCCAGGCGGTGCCCTGCGTGCCGATGAACTCTTCCCAGACCCCGTTGTAGGCGCCTTTGATCTGCCGGCACATGCTGTGGATATGCACGTCGCTGCCGTAGTCGAGGTCAACGCTGAAAAAGTCGAACTGGTCGCCTGTCTGGCGCCGGGCCCGACCGCCGAAGCCGACGGCCGACACCGGCGGCCGGCCGAGCGCCCAGTTGGCGACGTCGATATTGTGCACATGCTGCTCGCAGATGTGATCCCCGGACATCTCCGTGAAGCTCGGCCAGTTGCGGACCAGGTAGTGCGCATCGTCTTCGCCCGGCACCCGGGTCTTGAACCAGAGCGCGCTGCCGCACCACGCGATGCGTCCGCCGACAATGTTGCCGATCACCCCCGCATGGAGGGCCTTGATGTTGCGCAGATAACCTGCTTGATGGCGTCGTTGCGTGCCGGCGACGACCGTGAGGCCCTGTTTCCGGGCCTCTTCGCCGGCGGCCATGATGCGCCGCGCGCCGGGCGGATCAACCGCGACGGGTTTTTCCATAAAGACGTGCTTCCCGGCTTTGATCGCGGCTTCAAAGTGCAGGGGGCGGAAATTCGGGCTGGTGGCCAGCAGGATAATGTCCACTGGCAGTTCCAGCACTTTCCGGTAGCCGTTGAAACCATCGAAGCTATGATGCGTTCAACCAGTTGACTGCCGCCAATAGAGGAAGATTGCAAGATCAGCCGGCGGGTCAGCTTGTAATCAACTCCACGAACTCTCAGCAATCATGGAATCTGGATCAGGCTGGCAATTGGTCTGGCTTCATGGAAGGCACTGGCGTTGCGTGGACGCTCAACCAAGCGCGGAGCAACAACAAAGTTAATGAGATAACCAACATCACCGCGAGCACGGGGACAGTCTGGGTCACGCCGGCTTACGACGCCCGCGGAAATATGCTTCAAGGTCCGCAGCCGGGCAATGAGACCAATGCTTTGCAATTCGTGTATGATTCGTGGAACCGCCTGACGCAGGTAAAGACCAATGGCGTGGTGCTCGCCACGTACCGCTTCGATGCCGCCACGCGGCGCATTCAGAAGTTGCTGGGCGCGAATCCGGCCAGCCCGGACGCCAGCTTCGATTATTTCTATAACAACACTTGGCAGACGCTGGAGGTGAGGAAGAACAGCAGCCTCCACGAGCAGTATGTCTGGTCGGTGCGCTATCTCGATGCGCCGGTGCTACGCGACCGTGAT
>JAPLSZ010000263.1 GCA_026398385.1 Kiritimatiellota bacterium
CCCGGCTCCCCGGCTATGTCCAGACGCGTCAGCAGGACATCGCCAACCCGCTCCGGATCGAGGACCTGCTGGTCCATGTGTCCACCGCCACGCCGTCCGTCATCCGCCGGGTCCAGGACTCGGACCTGGCCCGGCACTGGGTGGACGCACAGTCCCTGTTGACCGGCCAGACGTTGAAAGTTCCGCTGGCCTATATTCACGGCATCAGCGGCACCAACGGCTTGGCGGCGGGCAACCGGCTGGAAGAAGCCATTGTGCAAGCCACGCACGAGGTCTTTGAACGCCGGGCCGCCATTACCGTTCTGCGGCACAAGCTGATCATGCCCACCTTCGATCTGACCACGATCGAGAACCCGATTATCCGCCGGCAACTGGAGGAGCTCCAGGCGCTCGGCATCGAAATCTTCATCAAGGACTTTTCCTTTGGCGGCGTGCTGCCGTGCGTCGGCGTTTACTTTATCAATCACCACGTGCCCCAGGATCTGCAACTGCACCACATCCTCAACGTGGGCACGTCCTTCGACCGGGAAGAGGCCGTCATGCGCGCCTGCACGGAATTCGCCCAAGGCCGCAAATTTCAGCAAACGAACGGGCCGCTGCGGGACGATTTCGAGCGGCTCAAGTGCCTGGGGGACGACAGCGACCACTTTCTGGCACTGTTCAAGTTCGGCTACATCTCGTATACGCATGCGGATTTTCTCAAGGCCGGCGAGGTCCTGCCCTTTGACCGGGGGCCTGTGTTCACCGATTGCCTGGACGAGATCGAGCAGGCCAAGTCCATCTTCCGGCAGCTAGGCCGGGACTATCTCGTCGTCGAGCTCACCGATCCCCGCCTGGGCTTCCCCGTGGCGCAGGTGGTGGTGCCCGGGTATTCGGACATCCTCCCGTATCATCCCCGCTCCAGCGAGGTGCTCTTCCGCGGATGGACCCGTAACGACATCGTAGGATATTATGACGCGATCACCGAGTAAGGTGTTGCTGGTCAACATGCCCTTTGCCGCGCCGGCGATCCCGTCCCTGGCCCTCACCCAGTTGCACGCCGTGGCCGCGGCCCGCTTCGCCGGGCAGCTCCAGATCGAGACGCTTTACCTGAATCACGATTTCGCCCGTTACCTGGGCGACTTGGGCGCTTACAAACACGTGTTGTCCAACCAGGGCTTCATGACCGGCATCGGCGACTGGTTCTTTCGCACCGCCGCCTTCCCCGCGACACCCGACAATTCCGGCGAGTACTTCGCGCGCTACTATGCCGGCGCCGACGCCCCGGCCCAACGGGCGTGGAACGTCCTGCTGAGCCGCCGGGCGGATGTCGGGGCGCTGCTCGATTCCTGGATCGCGCAGTACCGGCTGGCGGAAGCCGGGGTGGTCGGGTTCACGGCGCTGTTTGCCCAGACCGTGGCCGCCTTCGCGATGGCCCGGCGGATCAAGGCGCTGAACCCAAACACCATCATTCTGATGGGCGGCGCCGCCTGTTCAGACGAGATGGGGTTGGAGTTCTCCCGGCGGGTGGAGGCCATCGACTATTTTTTCTCCGGACCCGGACTGGTCAGCTTCCCGGCCTTCCTGCGCGGCTGGCTGGACGGCGACCTGCCGGCCGCCGCCCGTCTGCCGGGGGTTTTCCCGGGGATCAGCCGCGCGCCGTCTCCGGCCGCGCCGCCGGCTGCGGCATCCGGTCAACTCCTGGGCGACGACCTCGACCTCGACACACCCGTGCCGCTGGCGTATGACGGGTTCCTCGACTCCCTGGAACGCGCGTTCCCCGGGGGTGAATTCAAGCCGATTCTGCCGTTCGAGACCTCCCGCGGCTGCTGGTGGGGCGAGCGCCAGCGCTGCGCCTTTTGCGGCTTGAACGGACCGGCGCTCCGCTTCCGGGCGATGCGCGCGGAGCGGGCGATCGCCCAGATCCGCGCCCTGTTCGCGTATGCCCCGCGCTGTGTTTTCCTCGAAAGCGTCGACACCATTCTCCCGAAAAACTATCTGGCCGACGTGCTGCCGGCGCTTCATCCGCCACCCGGACTGAAGGTGCAGTACGAGGTGCGGCCCCTGTTGGGCGAGGCGGAGTTGCAGACGCTCTGCGCGGCGGGCGTCACCGTGCTCCAGCCCGGGATCGAAAGCCTCGCGACAGCCACTCTGAAGCTCATGCGGAAAGGCACCACGGCGTTTCAGAACCTGCGCTTCCTCAAGGCGTGCAGCAAGTTTCCCCTGGAGGTGGGCTGGAACCTCCTGATCTATTCCCCGGGCGAAAGCGAAGCCACCTACGCGCGCTATCTGCGCGACCTGCCGCTGCTGATGCACCTGCATCCGCCCCAGGCCGCCAGCCTGGTGGGGTTTGTCCGCTACAGCGAATACTACGAGCGGGCCCGCGCCTACGGCCTGGACTTGCAGCCCGAGGATTACTACCGCCTGACGTTCCCCTTCGACGAGGCCGGACTGGCCCGGGTGGCCGTCAAATTTTACGACGCGCGGGCCGACGCGGACCGCATGGCCGACTGGCTGCGGCGGCTCAACGCGGCGATCGACCGCTGGCGGACCCGCTGGTTGAATCAGGATGGCCAGGCGGAAGCCCGCCTCTGCCTGGTGTGCGACGGCGACGCCGCGGTGGTGTACGACTCCCGCCCGGGTGCCCCCCGCCAACATGCGCTCACCACGACCCAGCGCGCCGTGCTGGAACTGCTCGAAACCCCGCGCACGCCGGCGGATCTCGCGAAGGGACTGCCCCAGACGCCCGCCACGGACCTCGACGGCGCGTTGGCTTTTTTCAGCGAACACGGGCTGGTTTTTGAAGAAGACGGGCGCTACCTCAGCCTGGTGATCTCCTAATCGGATTGTCTTTCATGCCGAATGTGTTAGCCTGAGATTTTAGGGATGTGATGGGCAGGTTCGAGACACCCGGAACGAACGAAGCCGGGCAGAGGAGCGCACCGCCATGAAAAGCTTATCGTGTGCGATCGTACTGCTGATCCAGATGGCGCTGGGGTCGCACGCCCAGATCAACCCGACTTGGAACGCGACGCCCAACGACGTGAACAACCTGCTGAAAAGCATGAAGGACATGATCGGCGTCAACTACAACATGCAGATCAAATCGCTGGGCGAAGTCAGCGCCGACGCCTCCCGCGATCCGATCCTCTTCCGGTCGGGACATTATAATTACCAGTATACCGACGAGCAGCGGCAGCGCCTGCGCGCGTATATGCTGGGGGGCGGCATGATCATTTTCAATACGGGCCTGGGCTCGGCGCCCTTCTACCGGTCCACGGTAAAGGAACTGGCGGCCATCTTCCCCGAGCAGCCGCTGCAACGGCTGACAGCCGACCATCCCATCTTTCATTCCTATTACGACCTCGACCGGGTGAATTATCTGCCGGGCGTGGCCAAGTCCGGCTATGCCGGCAACGAGCCCTGGTTCGACGCGATCGAACTCAATTGCCGGGTGGTGGCCCTGGTGTCCCGCTGGTGCCTGGCGGTCGGGTGGGAGGATTTCGAGAAGCCGGAGTTTCAGGCCTATACGGCGACCTCCGCGAAAAAACTGGGCGTGAATATTTTTTCCTATGCGTCCGCCATGCGGGCGTGGGCCAAGAATGCAGCGAACTCCATCAAATTCGTGGACAAGAATGAAGGCTCCGCAGACCAGGTGGCCATGGTCCAGGTGGTCTACGACGGGGTCTGGAAAACCCGGCACGCCGGCCTTTCGGTGCTGCTCCAGACCTTCAACCAGAAAACCGAGGTGCCGGTCAAGTACCGGGTCAGGGAAACGCGCCTCAAGGATCCCAGGATTTTCGACGCCCCCTTGCTCTACCTGACCGGCCACGAGTATTTCACGGTCACCGCCATCGAAGCGGCCCAGCTCAAGAAATACCTGGAAAACGGCGGGTTCCTCTTCGCGGAGGCGTGTTGCGGGCGCAAAGGGTTCGACCTGGCTTTCCGTCAATTGATGCAATACATCCTGCCCTCCAAGCCGCTGCGCGAAATTCCGCTGGACTCCCCGGTGTTCCGCTCGCCGAACGATGTGCGCAAGGTGGGCGTGACGCCCATGCTGCAGCAGGATCTGAACAAGACGGCCATCGCCCCCCGGCTGGAAGGCGTTGATTTCAACGGACATTATTCGGTGATCTACAGTCCTTACGGCATGGCCGGCGGCTGGGAAATGTCGCAGAGCCCCTATGCCCGGGGCTACGACGACAGCGGGTCGCAACGGCTCGGACAGAATATTCTGATGTATGCTGTTACGCAGTAAGCGCGCCGCCGCGAGGTACGGAATGAAGACGGGGACCAAGCCATCGAAAGGGAGAACCGGGGCGCTACTGGGCCGGGCGCTGGCGCTGGCCGCCTGCTGCGCGTGGGCCGGCCGGTCGGCCGACGGCAAGACCGCCAACGGCAACGAATTGGCGCTGCAGCATTTTTTCCGATACCTGCGGATCCTCAGCCTGCAGGAGGGCGAAAGTAACGGCTACCCCCATGTGAGCCTGTCCCTGTGCGAACCCAGTTCCCAGATGACGGTGAAGTGCAAGGTGATGAAATCCCTCTCCCTGGCGAAACTCAAGGAAGATCCGCCCGTCAAGGTGGGCGAAGCCGTCGCCCTCACCGGCGTGGTGGCCGGCGTGAATCCGGCCGAGAAAGCGATCACGCTGAATCCGGTCATTGTCCGCCACCGGGACCGGCTGGCGCCCAAACCGGGCAAGGAGTTGCTCTACGAGGTCGATTCCTCCGCGGTGGTCTATTCGTTCACCGGCGGCAAGAATCCGGTCAATGTGACCAAGCGGGACGAGGATCTGCTGCAGCAGGAAGGCGCCATCCTGGCCTCACAGGGCAAGGACGGCTGGGCCCGGTTCCTGCTGCAGGAAATCGCCAAGCGGGACCAGGCGGCCCTGGCCAAGCGCAACCAGTTGAATATTTTCAGGCGGGAAGCCGCGCCCCCGACGGCGGACGAACTGCCGCCGGGCGCCGCCACGAACCCGCCACCGCCGATCACGGAGGGCGAGGACGATTGACCACGCCCGGCGCCGCCGCCACCCGCTTGAACCGAACCCGGTAGCAACCCATGCCCAACCCGCCCAGCGAGCCGAAAGCCGAAGGAATCGCCGCCTTCCTGAATCCCGAGGAGATGCACAAACTCAACCGGATCGTCCTGCTGTCGCGCTACGTGGTGGAAGGCAACCTGGCCGGCGCGCATCGTAGCCCGCTGAAAGGCGCCAGTTCGGAGTTTTCGGATCACAAGATGTACGGCATCGGCGACGACCCGAAGCATGTCGACTGGAAGGTGCTGGGTCGCACCGACCGTTACTACGTCAAGCGCTACGAAGACGAAACCAACCTGCGGGTTTACATCGCCCTCGACCGCAGCGGTTCCATGGGCTACGGCAGCGGCGGGATCACCAAATACCATTTCGCCTGCCGCCTGGCGGCCGCGCTGGCCTATGTGGTGATCAAGGCGCGGGACTCGGTCGGACTGTTCTTGTTCTCCGACAAGATCGACGTGGAAATGGAGCCCCGCAATTCCTTCAACCATCTGAACAACCTGCTGAAGCGACTCCAGGAGAAGCCGCCCGCCGCGACCACCCAGGCGGCGGGCGCGCTTCATCAGATCGCCGGGGCGGTCCGCAAGCGCGGTTTGATCGTCGTGATTTCCGACCTGCTCGACAACGAACACGAGATCAACCTGGCGCTGGCCCATTTCCGGAAGCGGTTGCACGATGTGATTGTGTTCCATGTGCTGGACCCGGCGGAACTGGACCTTGCCTTTAATAAAGGCTTTGAGTTCGAAGATCTGGAGACCCTGGAGAAGATCACGGCCGACCCGCGCACGCTGGCCCAGGAATATCAGCGCGTGTTCGGCGCGTTTCTGGAACAATACCGGACCGCGTGCGAAGGGCTGAAGGTGGATTACCGCCTGGCGCGCACCGATCAGACGGCCGAGCAGTTTATCCGGGCCTATCTGGAGGAACGACGGAAGCTTTCGAAGTAGCGGCGCGGAACGGGATGGCTGTGGCTTATGTTTTCTTTGCTGGCTCCACAATTTTTGATCGCCGGGATCGCCCTCCTGCTGCCGCTCGTGCTGCACCTGATCCAGTCCAACCGGACGGTGCGCCTGCCGTTCAGCACCATTCGCTTCCTGAAGCTCGCCGCCAAGCGGTCCTCCCGGCGCGTCAAAATGGAACACTTTCTCCTGTGGCTGCTGCGCACGTTGCTGCTGGCCGCGCTGGTGCTGGCCTTCGCCATGCCCATGATCCGCACCAAGGACTTCCGCAACTTCCTCGGACAGGCGGCGCGGGATGTCGCCATCGTCGTGGACGCGTCCTACAGCATGGGCTACAAGACCGGGGAGCGCACGGTCTGGAACCAGGCTTCGGAACTGGCGGCCGAAATCATCGCGGGCCTGTCGGAAAAGGATCGCTTCTGCGTGTATCTCGCCACCAGCCAGGTCACGCCGATCTACGAGCAGCTGACGGGCGCCAAGGAGCGCGAAGCGGCCGGCACCCGGCTCAGGGGCCTCAAGCTGGGCTACGACTCGTCCCAACTGTGTCCCGCGCTCATCGCCGCCAATAAAACGCTGGAGCAGGAACAGCGCCGCACCGAGCGCGAGATCCACATCATCAGCGATACCCACGCGCTGCCCTGGGAACGCTTTCAGCGGGATAACCAGGCCATCCCGGCCCAGGGTCCCGCCCGGCCGGAAGCCCAACCCGCGGCGCCCAGCCCCTCCGGAAACCTGTGGGATCCGAACCTGATCAACGAGCGCACGACCTGCTTCGTGACGCTGCTGGGCTCGCCGGCGCCGGAAAACGCGGCGCCCACCGACATCGCGCTGGAGCCCCAACTGATCACGCCCGCCACGGCGGCCAAACTGACCGTGCGGCTCGCCCGCACAGGCCCGGCCCGGGAGACCACGGCGACGGTGTTCGTGGATGACAAAGAAGTGGCGCGCCGCTCCGCGGTCATCGGCAACAGCGGCGAAATCGAGTTGCTCCTGCCGCCGGTGGGCCACGGCGTGCACGTCGTCCGGGTGGAAACGCCGGACGACAGCTTGCCGGTGGACAATGCGTTTCATTTCCTGATGCGCGCCCGGCAGAAACTGCCGGTGCTGTGCGTCGGATCGAAGGACAACAGCTTGTTCCTGCGCGCCGCCCTGTCCGTCGGGCTCGGCGGCGTTTCGCCCATCGAAGCCAAATACATCCAGCCCGACCAACTATCCGGCGAACAACTCTCGTCCTATGTCTGCGTTTTTCTGTGCAACGTCCTGCCGCTGCCGGGCCAGGAGATCGTGCGCCTGGAGCAATACCTCCGCGCCGGCGGGTTGGCCGTTCTCTTCCCTGGCGATGGGGCGCAGGCCGCGGATTACAAGGTCTGGAGCTGTCTGCCCGGAACGCCCGCCTCTATTGCGGAGTTGCCGGTGGCGGAGCGCAAGCGGCTGCTGACCTGGGACAAGCCCCAGCACCCCCTGTTCGGCAGCCTCAAGGAGGGCGGCTTGGCCCCCGCGTTGGCCGTCAAGCGCAGCCTGCGTTATACCGCCTTCCAGGAGAAGGCCGCCACCCTGATTTCGACCGGCACCGGCCATCCCTTCCTGGTATCCGTCCCCTTCGGGCGCGGCGAGATGTTCCTGTTTTCCGTGTCGGCGGATCGCGGCTGGAGCGATTTCCCGCTGTCGCCGTTCTACCTCCCGATCATGCACCAGATCGTGCACTATGCCGCCGGTGTCGGCGCCTCCAGACCCTATCAATGGTGCACCGACAGCCTGTCGCTGCAGGAGTATCTGCCGGAGGCCACGCGCGAGTCGGTCCTGAAAGATCCGGAGGGCCAGACCGTGTCCGTGCGCAGCGCCATGGTGGACGGGCAAGCGGTCTTGCACGCGGAAGGGCTCACCCAACCCGGCCTTTACACGTTGACCACGCCGCCGGAGCCGGCGCCCCACCCGGCCCTGGCGCTGAACATGCCCCGGGCCGAGTCGAACCTGACCCCCATCCGCCCGGAATCGGTCGCGGCCCTGCTGGGATTGAAAAACCTGGTGGTCACCACCAGCCGGGACGAGCTGCTGCGCAAGCTCGACGAGTCCAGGGTCGGCCGGACGCTCGGCGAGCAGTTCCTCTGGCTGGCCTTGCTCATCGCCCTGCTGGAATCTTTTTACAGCAACTGGCTGACGCGGCCGGGGGGCCGGCTGACCGATCACTTGTCCATTGAAGCTTCGGGGAAAATAGCACGAAAAGCGTAGCGCGCTGGGCCGCGGGGTGGCCCCGCGGAAAACGATATGATCATTTACGAACACAGCTTGCCGACGATGGCCATCGGGCTGGGCGTGGCCGCCGCCATGGCCCTCAGCGTGTTCGGTTATGGGCGGTATGTGCAACGCACTCTGCCCATGGCGCTCATGGCCGCCACACGCATCTTTTTCCTGGCCCTGCTGACCTGGTGCCTGGTCCTGCCCGGCCAGCGCGAAACCCAGACGCTCAAACACAAACCGCGTTTCGCCGTACTGCTGGACACCTCCCGCAGCATGCTGATGACCGCGCCCAAGGAAACCACCAATCGCTGGGCCGTGGTCCAGCAGGCGTTGCAGCAACCCTGGGTGGAAGCCCTGGCGCGGGACTGCGATTTGGAATACTACTCCTTCGCCACGGACCTCGGTAAGAAACTCACCCCGGCCGAAGTCCGGCCGCTGACGCCGGACGGCACGGCCACCCTGTTGCGCGATGTGCTCAAGAAGACGGTGAGCCGCTATACGGGGCTGGACGTCACGGGCTGCCTGCTCCTGAGCGATGGCATCGATACACGCGAGGTGTTCTCGGACTGGGCCGCCGAAGCGCGGCCCTTCCCGATTCACACCCTGGTCCTGGAAGGCGCCGCCGTGTGGGAGCAGGAGCCCGACGTGCGCATCGACACGGTCAACACGCCGCGACGCGTCACGGTGGGCTGGCAAACCGAGCTCAAGGCCATCATCTCCGGCCAGGGCACCCAGGGCCGGAATATCCCGGTCCAACTCTTCAAGGATGACGTCCTGCAGCAGGAACTGCAGACGCAGATCCCCGCCGGCGGCGGCTCCAAGGAAGTCGTTTTCCATCTGGAGCATCCCGTGGCCGGCCTCAAGACCTACCGGGTGTTGGTCCCGCCCTTCCCCAAGGAGACGCGCACCAACGACAACGAGTTCGCGCTCAGCGTGCTGGTGGTGGACGCGAAGAACCGCCTGCTCTATGTCGAAGGCCCGCCGCGCTGGGAGTCCAAATATCTGTCCCGCGTGCTGCGGGCCAGCAAGCAAGTCACCCCGGTGATCTTCCTCCGCGGGGCCCAGGGAAAATTCATGACCTTCGGGGTGCAGGGCGAAGTGGCCCCCGAGATGCGGGAAGCGCAGCTGGCTTTTTTCAAGATGGTGGTGCTGGGCAACCTGGACGGAGAAGAATTGGGCGAAGAGCGCGCGCGAAATCTCGTGCGTTTCGTGGAAACCGGCGGCAGCCTGGTCCTGCTGGGCGGCAGCAAGGCGTGGAGCGAGAAGGGGTTCGCCCAAACCGCGCTCAAGAAACTGCTGCCCGCCAAACAGTACAGCAGCAAAGCCGTGGCCGGCGAGTTTCCCATCGCGCTGACGGACATGGGCCGCCTGCATCCGGCCTTTGCCGGCGACCCCGCATTATGGCAGACCATCCCGCCGGTGCTGTCCCTCTTTCCGAATGTGGCCCCCACCCCGGGGGCGCGGGTGCTGGTGGCCGCCCAGGCGACGAACGGCCCGCAGCCGATGATTCTCTCCCAGGATTACGGGCAGGGCAAAGTGGTGGCGATCTTCACCGATTCGCTGTGGCGGTGGCAACTGAGCCCCGAGACCGCCCGGCACAATCCGTACCAGCGCTTCTGGGACCAGTTGCTCTCCTGGCTTTCGCCCAAGGAGGAGAAAAGCGCGGAAAAGGAATTGGAATCCTTCGTGGATCGGGAACAGCTTTTCGTGGGCGAGGACGTCGAGATCAGCGCCCGGTGGAGCAGCGCGGCGCAGCCGCCGGCGAACGCCGCGGTCGGCGCGGAAGTCGTCGGCCCCGACAAACGCCCGTTGCGGTTTGCCATGAACCGGCAGGTCGCGCAAACCTCGGAAGGCCAGGCCATCTCCGTCTTCACCTATAAGTTCAAGGCCGCACAGGCCGGGCTTTTCGCGGTGGTGGCCGTGAGCGAAATCGGCGGGAAGCAGGTGTCCTCGGATCCGGTTTCCTTCTCGGTCAAGCCTTTTACCCCGGAATCCGTTCCGCGCCCCGTCAACAACCAGGTCTTGCAGTCCATTTCCCAGAACAGCGGCGGCCAGTTCTTCGAGTCGGTGGACGCCTTGAATCAGCACCTGATCGCCCTACACGTGCAACGCATCGAGCAGGAGATTTCCGAATACCATTCCCTGTGGCAACGTGGTATCATCCTGCTGCTATTAATCCTGCTGCTGGCAGTGGAATGGATCTATCGGAAGCTGAAATTCATGCCCTGATGAAACCGCCGTCGTCAGAAGGAGCTGTTGTATGCCGCCGGGCGCGTTGATCCGTCAACTGGAACAGATTGGCCGGTTGCTGAACCGGTGGAGCGCCGAGATCCGCCTGGCGGTCTGGGCGGCCGCGGTGCTGCTGGGTCTGACGGTGTGCGCGTTGGCGGATCTGTGGGTCCGCTTCGCCTCCGCCGGGCGCATCGCGGCCTGGCTGCTGCTCGTGGTCCTGGTAGCGGTCGCCTTGTGGCGGCTGGCCCGGACGTTGACCCGCGTGCGGACTCCGGAAGCAGTGGCCGTCCGGGTAGAACAAACCTTCCCGCAGATCGACAACCATCTGATCAATTGCCTGCAGTTCTCCTCCGACTCCGGCCAGGATCCGTTCAAAGCAGCCTATGTGCAGATGGCGTTGCCGTATTGGAGCGGCTTGGATTTTCAGGCCATGAAGGATCGGCGGACGCAACACCGCTCCCTGATCGCGCTGGCGGCGACCGTTTTTTTTCTGCTCCTCCCCTTCCCCATGGCCGGGCGGGCCTGGACGGTGGCCCTGCTGCGCATCGTGAACCCCTTCTCGACCCTGCAACCGGCCTCCCTGACCCATATCCTCGGCGTCACCCCGGGCGACGCCTCGGTGCTGCAGGGCGGTTCCACCTGGCTCACGTGTACCGTCCAGGGCAAACGGGGCCACGAGGTGTGGGTAGACATCAAGCCGTCGGATGCCGCGCAGAAAACCTATCGTCTCGGACGGATCAACGGATCCGGCGAAGAGGTGTTCTCCAACCGCATCTATAAGGCCACCACGGCCCTGCAATACCGGTTCCGCGCCGGAGACGCCCCCGCGCCCCGCTGGTTTACCCTGAGCCTGCGGCCGCCCCTCGCCTTCACCCGCATCGGTTTGCGGGTGGTGCCGCCGTCCTACACCGGCGCCCGCCCCCAACAATTCGACGGCCAGGCCGCGGTGATCGACATCCCCATGGGTTCCCGAGTGGAACTGGCGGTCCACTGCAACGCGCCCTGCGCGACGCTCACCGCCGCCTGCCGGGAAGGCGCCGAGGTGCCCTTAAGTCCGGCGCGCGAGGCCCTGACCTGGACCGGCGCGCTGCTGGTCAGTAATGGCGCCGCGCTCAAGCTGTCCGCGCTTTCCCGGGACGGCGACAAGACCGAAGCCGTGGTCGCCTTCAACCTCCTGCCGGATCGGGCGCCGAACATCGAGATCTCCGCGCCCAAGGGCGAGGTCCTCCTCGCGCCCGGCAGCGCGCCCGCCATCAGTTTCACGGTGACCGACGACTACGGCCTGGATGAAATCACCGTGCAGCGCGTACCGCCGGCCGGGGCCGCAGACGCGCCCGGCCAGGTGCTGAAGAGCTACAAGTGGATCACCTCCCGGTCGAAGATCTTTACCGCGACCTGGAAAGGGCCGATCCGAAAACTGAGCGACACGGAGCCGCTGACCCTGCGCCTGGTCGCCAAGGATCAGGCGCCCGGTACTCCGCATGTCACCCAATCGCCGCTGCTGGTGTTCAAGATGATGGGCCGGGAGCAGGCCGTCCAGCAGCGCTCCGAACTGGAAAAGAAGGCGCTCGCCGATTTGAACAGGGTGATTGAGCTCCAGCGCGAAAACATCGCCAAAACCAAGCAGTACCAGGAGCTCCGCCCGCCGCCGGCGGCGGCGTCCTGGACGGCGATCGGCGGGCGGCAGCAGGAAATCCGCGCGATCACCAAAGCCCTCCTGCTCAAGGGCGCGCGCTGCCTGGGCAACCTGAGCGACACGGTAAAGAAACTGTATCTCGGGGAAATGGCGGAGGTCATCGTCGTGCTGGAACGCGTCGCCGGCGCGCAGGCCGACGCCCAGCCCGGGCTGATCCGCCAGGCGCTCCAACTCGAGGAAAAGATTTTCCGGCAGTTGACCTTTGCGGAAGTCGCCATCGCCAAGGCCAGCATCGACTTCCGTCAAAACGCGCTGATCGGGATGCTGGACGGTCTGATCAAGAATCAGACCAGGCTGTGGCAGGCCACCACGCAATGCATCGGCCGGGCCACGGCGCCGGCGGGGCTGGTCAAGGAGCAGGACGGACAGGCCGGGGACGTAACCGAATTCATCAAGGCCTGTCAGGCCGAGTCAGCCGCCGTGCTCGGCGCGGACAAGGCGTTTGCCGGGTTCCTGGAGCAGGTGGCCGGCCAGTGCCGGGATACGAAAATCCGCGAGGACATGCTGCAGGCCGCCGAACAGCTCGACAAGAGCGGTTTCGCGGAAGCGGCCGTCAAACAACGGAGCGCCATCGCCAAGCTCATGGCCGTGCGCAAGCTCTTCGACGACATGGTGGCGGCCGCGGAGAAGGAAAAAAACGAACAGCGGATCGAGGCGCTCCAGAACGCGAACAAGAAGATCGAGAAAATCAAAGCGCTGGAGAAAAAACTCATCGAGGCGATGGATGCGGTCAAGGACGCCAAGGACAAGGACAACAAGCAGGCCGATATGATGGAGGAGGATTTCGAGGAAGTGGCGAGGAACGCCGAAAAGGCGCTCCTCGAAGTGCCCGTGGATCTGGATATTTTCGCGGATCTGAACGTCGGCAACGACCTGGTCGAGGACATCAATTCCACCTTTGAGGAAGTCCGCCAGCAGGCGGGCTCGGAGCAGGCCGCGAACGGGCCGGTGGCGGAACTCGCGGTGGCCAAGCGCGAAGCCATGCTGGATGCGATGGAAAAGGCCCAGGATCGGATGGATGAGCTGGAGTATTGGCTCAAGACCTCGCCCGACGGGCTTAAAATCACCACCGAACCTTTCGATAAGGAGGAGATGCCGAACGGCGTCGCCCTGCCGCCGCTGCTGACGAAGGTGGACGACCTGATCGGCGACCTGCTGAACGAGTCCAAGGAGAAGCAGGCCCAGGACAAGGACGGCGCCATCAATTCCGCCGTGCCCGACATGGCGCCCGACGGTCCCGTCACGGAAGGCGATGTGACCAGTTTTGCCGCCCAGGGAAAATCGGGCAACGAAACGCCGGATCACAAGGAACAGGACGGCCGGTCGAACGTGGGCCGGGAGGGCATGTCCGACGGCGAAACCGCCGCGGGCTCCGGCACCCTCAGCAAGGGCGATGAAGACATCCAGGCGCGGCGTACTCAGGATCCGACCCAGAGCGGACAGGTCAATCTGGATGGCGAGTCCAAGGCCAAGGCCACGGGCGGCGGCAAGCTGGGCACCGGCAAGGCCGACGAATATGGCCAGGGCGGCGGCACCCGGCGCATGGATTCCACAGAAGCCGGCTCTCTCGAAGCCATGGCGGCGCTGATGGCCAAACAGGCCGACGCCGCCTACGCCCAGGCTTCCCTGAAGGGCGTGAAATCGGATTCATTGAAAGCGGCAGCCCATCACATGCGCCAGGTGGCGGATATGATTGCCCGGGGCGCGCCCATCGACCAGGTGCTGGAACTGCGGCGCAAGGCGCTGGCAGAACTGAAGGCCGGCCGTACGGAACTGGAACAGGGGAATACCGACGCCCTCGACACCCAGGTGACCGCCTCGATCCTCAAGGATGTGCTGGAGGCCGGGCCGGACGATGCGCCGCCCAAATTCAAGGAACTCGTTTCGGAGTATTACAAGAGGCTGAACGATGCCCTGTAAACCGGGCCGGCCCGGCGCCCCGTCGCCGGCATCCGTGCTACGGGATCGGACCCATGGGACAAGGTCGTTGACCGGTACATGCGCTATGGATCTGGGGCTTACATGACGGGCAAATTGTGGAAATCGCTCGTGAGGTGGTGGTGGGCGGCTTGGGCCTGCGCGGCACTCCCAGTCTGGGCCGGAGAGCCGTGGCTGGTCAAGGAGGCGCCCATCCGCTTCACGGTCTCGCTGGAGCGATCACCCACCCATCCAAGCGCGGGCTATTTCCTGCACCTGCCCGACGGCGGCATGTTGCCCGGCCCGGCGCCCAACCCCCAGGTTTTCGACCAGAGCGGGAACGCCCTGAAGAGTTGCGTGCTCTGGCA
This sequence comes from Kiritimatiellota bacterium, assembly GCA_026398385.1. Classification (GTDB taxonomy): domain Bacteria; phylum Verrucomicrobiota; class Kiritimatiellia; order CAIQIC01; family CAIQIC01; genus CAIQIC01. The sequence goes on from JAPLSZ010000263.1 coordinate 14,429, forward strand.
GAACCCGGAAAGCGGCCTGGCCGTCGTCTTCGAGGCGCCCCAGAACGGCAACCGCGTCGCCATCTATGTCACCCAAGGAATGAAGCTGAACGTATGGACGCCGGAGTCCGGTTTGACGCCCAGTGCGATCATCTGCACGTATCCCGGACACCCGAGCAAGGCCGGCGCCGACGCCCTGGCCCGGCTGGGACCGGTGGCGGCGAGTGTGCACTATCGCAACGAATCCGGCAGCCAGGGGGCCACCGTGACTCTGCCGGGCGATCGCTCCGGCCGCCCCGGCCTGGCCGCCATGTATATGCTGGCCTATGTGGCGACGAAGGATCCGGGCAACACCTGGATCGCGCCGATCACGTTCGGCGGCGCGCTGCAGGTCAGCGTCGATGGCCGGCCGATTAGCCCGCGCAGGATCAGCGACAAGCAGGGTGGCGTGGGCGCACACGTGGATTTAAGCGCCGGGCTGCACCGTCTGGAGCTGCTCGGATTCTATGCGGCCAGGGACAGCCGGCCGGAGATGTTGCTCACGTGGCGGACGCCTAAGACGCCGGTTAATGAGCTGGGCGGGCTGCGGCCCTCGGACCTGCGCTACGCGGGCACGCCCATGTGGGAAACCCGCCAGTTGCACAACGATGAAGTCGTACGCTCCGGCGCGTGTGCGATCCAGAGCATCCAGGCCCGCGAGGGCGGCCCCGTGGCCAACTTCACCCTGGCGCCCAAACACATCTACTGGTTCGACAACGAATCCCCCCTCCTGCTCTACACGCTGCACGCCGGCACGGCGGGCAACCCGGCCGGAACCCAATACACCTGGAGTTTCAGCAGCGATCCTGGAGCCCTCGCCACCGGCACGAACATCGCCTGGCTGTTCGCGGGCGAGCGGGATCAGCGGGTGACGCTGAAGGTCACGGACGGTACGAAGGCATCGCAATGCACCCTGCCGTTTTACCCTTTCACGACCAGCCGCAGCAGCCTGAACGAACCCGCGGTGCGCGCGGATTTCCGGAACGCCTGTCTGGCTCTCTTTCGGGCCTATCCGCTGAACAAGGACCCCACCGCCGCCTGGGACGCCAGTTGGTGGAACAATTTCTTCCGCACCATGGAGCTGACGCCGGATAACGAATTACTGGTGTACATGGTCGACCAGCGGTGGGACCTGTTCGGCAAGAAGCTGCCCCTGGACAAAAAGGAACTGCTGGAAGACATGTTCCTGGCCAGCACATCGTTCACCGATCCGCCCAGAGCGCTGAAATGGGCTTTGCAGCTCGAACAAAAGGTGCAACTCCGGTCGCGCGCCATCGCCTTGCGGCTGAAGGGCGCCGAGGTGCTGATGTATGAACTCAAAAATCTGCCGGAGGCCAGAAAATGGATCAAGCCCCTGGCGGCGGAGACGGGCGAAGGCGGCGCATGGGCCAAAATTAGAATGGGGGACATCGAGTTCCTCTCCCGGAACCTGAACGAGGCGACGCAGTTGTATGGCGACGTTCAGAACCTCTCCAAGCACAGCAAGCTGGGCCCGCAGGGCGAGGGGTTCAAGCCGCTGCACCTGAAGGGTTCGTCCATGGCCAGAACCGAGGAGCAAGCGGCGCCGCCGGTGTCCGCCAACCACGCCGTGCCGCCGCCCGGGATCGCCCCCTGGAAACTTGGCGCCATCCGCGATGTGGCCGCTTCGGAATCGGTCGAAACCCTGATCGAACAGGGTTTCTATTGGGAAGCCTATCAGGCGCTGCGCGCCTGGGAGCGGGAATTTCCGCTGAGCAAGATTTCGAGCGATTATCTGCTGCTGGAGGGCAAGCTGTGCCTGCAGTTGGGCGATGTGTCCCGCTGCCGCACCCTGCTCGAGGCCTATTGCGAGCAGGTGGACGCCTCGAACTACCTGGGCGAAGCCCTGCAGATGATCGTGCGTTGCATGCGGGCGATGAACGAACCCAACGAGGCCGTAGCCAAATTTCAGGAAACAATCAGAAAGCGGATGGCGCTCCAGTAGGACGCCGGCCGCCGAACAACAATAAACCGCCCGACCAGGGCGGCGGAGGATGAGGGACCATGGCCAGGATTATATTGACGAAGGGCGAGCACGCCGGACGGGAAATAACGCTGTCGGGAACCGAATTGGTCTTGGGCCGGGACCCCCAATGCGGCCTGCCCCTGAACGATACCCAGGTATCCTGGCACCATGCGCGGCTGTTTTTCGAACGCGACTTGTGGCACGTCCAGGATCTGCAAAGCGCCAACGGTACCCTGGTCAACCGGGTGGAAATCAAAACCGTGCCGCTGAACCAAGACGATGTCGTCGTCCTCGGCGAAACCCAGTTTGTGTTCAAACCCGATCGCACGCCCGCGCCAGCGGCGGCCCCTCAACCGGCGGCGGCCAATCGACCCGCGGCGCCGCATCCTGCGGCGACGGCGCCCGCCGTGGCCCCGGCGCCCGCGCCGGAACCCCCCAGCGTGGCCACGCCCGAAGACGTGAAGCTGGTGGAGCGGATGCGGCAATCCACGGATGCCATCCGCCGCGAAGTGGCCAAAGTCATCATCGGCCAGGAGGAGGTCCTGAACCAAATCCTCATGTGCATCATTGCCGGCGGGCACGTGCTGCTGATCGGCCTGCCGGGGCTGGCCAAGACGCTCACCGTCAGCACCATCGCCAAGGTGCTGGACATGAAATTCAAACGCATCCAGTTTACGCCCGATCTGATGCCCTCCGACATCACCGGCACCGAGGTGCTGGAGACGGATCCGGTCACCCAGCAGAAGTCCTTCCGCTTCATGCAGGGGCCGATTTTCTGCAATATCCTGCTGGCCGACGAAATCAACCGCACGCCGCCCAAGACGCAGGCCGCCCTGCTGGAGGCCATGCAGGAGAAATGCGTCAGCATCGGCAAAGACACGCACAAGCTGGACAAACCCTTCTTCGTGCTCGCCACGCAGAATCCCATCGAGCAGGAGGGCACCTATCCCTTGCCCGAGGCGCAGCTCGGCCGGTTCATGTTCATCGTCGGGGTTGAATATCCCAAACGCGAGGAGGAAGAAACCATCGTGGCCAAAACCACCGTGCAGGCCGTGGCGGAGCCGCGCGTGGTGCTGGGCAAGGAAGCCGTCATCATGCTCCAGGAGGTGGTGCGGAAGATCCCCGTTTCCCGCCACGTGATCGGCTATGCCATCAACCTGGTACGCGCCACGCGGCCGGGCGATCCGGAAGCCCTGGAGTTTGTCAAAAAGTACGTTTCGACGGGCGCCGGTCCCCGCGCCGGCCAATACCTGGTGCTGGCCGCCAAGGCCCGGGCCGTGCTGGAGGGCCGGATTCACGTGAGCTGCAACGACATCCGGAAGGCCGCCCTGCCGGTGCTGCGGCACCGCATCCTCACCAACTTCACCGCCGACTCCGAAGGCCTGACCTCCCGCGAAATGGTCGAGCGCCTGCTGACCGAGGTCAAGGAGCCCGGCGAGGCCGCCTACACGCCCGCCGACGCGGCGAAGAAGACGACCGCCGACAAAAAGAAGAAAGCCTGACGCCGTCGGCGTTCTGGACATACTGCGCAACGTTTTTCGCGAGCGCAGACGTCCAGCGAACCCGGTTGGGGTTGGGGCAGCGCGAACAAGATCAAACAGGAGTTGTGGCATGAATAAAATCAACGTATCCCGGCGGTCGTTTCTCAAGGCCCTGGGGGCGGCCGTGGCGCTGCCGAACATCATCACCTCCAGCGCCCTGGGCGCCAACGGGCGGCCGGCGGCCAGCGGACGCATTACCCTCGCCGGCATCGGCATGGGCGGCCAGGGCTCCAGCGATCTGGGCCAGTTCCTCGGCGATCCGCGCATCCAGGTGGTGGCCGTGTGCGACGTGCAGCATGGCCATCTGGCGCGCATCAAAGACCGCGTGGACAAACGCTACAACAACAAGGACTGCAAAACCTACCTGGACTACCGCGAGATCGTCGCGCGGGACGACATCGACGCGGTCCTCTGCGGCACGCCCGATCACTGGCACGCGCAGGTCTCCATTGACGCCATGAAGAGCGGCAAGGACGTGTACTGCGAAAAGCCGCTGACGCTGACGATCCGCGAGGGCCGCAAGATGGTGGACGCCGCGCGGCAGTACGGCCGCGTGTTCTCGTGCGGCAGCCAGCGCGTGATCGGCGACTACGGCCGGATGGCCTGCGCGGCCCGCAGCGGCAAGTTCGGCAAGATCCTGGCGGCCCACGCCGATCCCGGCGGGCCGCCGCGCATGTGCTACCTGCCGGGCGTGCCGCTCCCGCCCAACACCATCGAGTGGGACCTGTGGCTGGGGCCGGCCCCCTGGGCGCCGTACCACCCGAACCGCTGCTCGGCGGCCTACGGCCTCGGCGGCAAGGGCTTCCGGTCGTGGTACGATTACTCCGGCGGCATGATGACCGACTGGGGCGGCCACAAATTCGGCGCCGCGCTGCACGGCATGGGGCTGGATGGCACCGGGCCCACGGAAATCCTCCCGCCCGGCAGCGATGGTTCGCCGTTCCTCACCTACGTGTTCGCCAACGGCATGAAGCTCTACGTCGGCGGCGGGATGAAGTACATCTGCGAAAAAGGCGAAGCCAAGGCCACGCGGGATGCCAAGGTGCCGCCGGGGCTGCGCTGGTACGAGGACGGCGCCAACTCGCCGATCCAGGACCTGACCAACTGCATCATCACCCGGAAGCGTCCGTTCCAGGACGTCGAGTACGCGCACCGGACGGCGACCGTCTGCCATCTGGGCAACATCTGCTACCTGCTGAACCGGAAGCTGCGCTGGGATCCGGATAAGGAGGATTTCATCGGCGATCCGGAAGCCAGCCGGCTGGTGGATCGCCCGCGGCGCGGGCCGTGGCAGATCTAACCTGCATTGCTCAAACGCCATGCAGGAAGCTCGAAACTCGAATATCGAAATCCGAATATAAATGTGAGGTCTAAAATGCAGATCAAGAAATATACGGCCATTTTGACGCTGGTGGGTCTGGCGGTGCTGGGGGCGTGGGGCGATGTGTGGAAAGATCTGGCCAAATACAAGTACGGCGAAGGCGACGCGGCCGAGGAGGCGCACCACCTCCTCCAGCAGACGCCGGTGGAGCAGCATGGCGCGATCGAGGACGCGCTGCTCAAGGTGGTGGCGGCCGCCGACGCCACGCCGGACGGCAAGGCGTTGGCCTGCCGCATGCTGCAGCAGGTGGCGACGGAAAAATCCATCCCTGCCGTGGCCGCGCTGCTCCCGGACGAGGTGCTGTCCCACTACGCCCGGTTGGTGCTGCAGCGGCTTGGAAATCCCCGGGCCGACGCCGCGCTGCGCGCGGCGTTGGACAAGGCCCCCGACAAGGTCAAGCTGGGTATTATCGGCAGCCTGGGCGAGCGTCGCGATGTCCAGGCCGTGCCACCGTTGACAAAGTTGGCCCGGCAGCCCGATCCGGCGATCGCCGCGGCGGCCATCGTGGCGCTGGGAAAAATCGGCGGCGCGGAGGCCGCCCGGTCCCTGGGCGAACTGCAAGCCGGCGACAGCCTCAGCAGCGCGCGCTGGGAGGCCCTAATCCGCTGCGCCGCGAGCCTGCCGGCAGCGGAGGCGGCGGCGCTGTACGAAAAGGCCCTCGCGCGCGGTCAGCGCACCCACCAGCTCGCCGCCTTGGGCGGGCTGCTGCGCGTGAACACGGACCAGGCGGCGCCGCGGCTGACGACAATTCTCAAGGGCAACGACCTCGGGTTGCAGCGGGGCGCACTGACTCTGGTGGCCGAAGGTGCGGGCGCTGCACCAGTCACCAAGACGCTGACGGATCTGCTGGGCAGCCTGCCGGAGGCGAAGAAGGCTGGGCTGCTCACGGCCCTCGGCGCACGCGGCGACAAGGCGGCGCTGGCGGCGGTCACCGCCTATGCCGCGAACGCGAACACCGGGATCCGCGAGGCCGCGCTGCTGGCGCTCAGCAAGCTCGGCGATGCCGGTACGGTAAAAGTATTGCTGGCCTCGACGGATCCCAAGGCCGCGGACGCCCTGGCGCGCATGCCCGGCGACGAGGTGAACGACGTGCTCATCCGATGCCTGGCCGACAGCCAGTTGCAAGGGGCGGCTTTGAAGGCGCTGGCCGCGCGGGCCGGGTCGGCGGCCGTGCCCCAGCTCCTGAAGCTGGTCAATGATCCGGACGCCGGCGTCCGCAAGGCGGTCTGGTCCGGGCTGGGCTCGCTGGCGACGGAGGAGGACATGGCGGCCGTGGCCGCCGCGGCCTTTGCGATCAAGGACGCCAAGGAAACCGCCGCCGCGTTGGCGGTGCTCAAGAGCATCTGCCTGCAGGCGCGCGACAAGGGCCGGTGCTTCGATTTCGTGGCGGCGAACTACGACCAGGCCTCCCCCGCGGCCAAGGCCAGCATCGTTGACTTGGCCGCCGCAGCCGGCTCGCCGGCCGCCCTGGAGGTCGAGCGCAAAGCGCTCAAATCCGGCGATAAGGAATTGTACGGCAAAGCCGTGCGCGCCCTGGCCGCGTGGGGCAACGCGACCGCCGCCGGGGATCTCCTGGAGCTGGCCCGGAACGCGCCGGCGGACGTGGACCGGCTCCTGGCCCTCCGGGGATACATCCAATTGGCCGGCACGGAGAAATTCAAGCTCCATCCCGGCGAGCGGATGGAGCTGTTCAAGAAGGCCGGCGCGCTGGCCAAGCGCGCCGACGAAAAAAAGATGATCATCAGCGGTTTGATGCTGGCCGGCAGCGCCGACGCGCTGAACATGACGGGTGCGTATTGGGATGACAGCGCGGTGCGCGCGGAGGCGGAATTGACCGCCGACCAACTGATGGATGAACTCAAGCAGAAAAATCCGGCCGAGGTGAAAGCCCTGGCCGGCAAGCTCCAGGCCAGCAAGAACGCGGCGCTGGCCAATAAGGCCAGAAAAATCCTGGCCGAAATCAAGTAACCGAGCCTCTAAACTCAGGGGTCAAGGCGGAATTCAACATTGCGCTTTACGTCCGGATGAGGCCGGCGCAAGCGGGACAGTCGGGCCGGCGCTCGACCGTCAGTGTGGTGAACGTCATCTGCTCGGCGTCGAAGACCAGCAGCTTGCCCAGCAGCGACGCGCCGAGGCCGGTCAGGAGCTTGAGGGCTTCCGTGGCTTGCAGGCAGCCAGCGAGGCCCGGCGTGACGCCGGCGACGGGAAAAACCTCCCGGGGTGGGGCGTCAGGGAAAATACAACGGAGGCAGGGCGTCCGGGGCGGATGCAGCACCGTGATCTGCCCGGACAACCCCCAGATGGCGGCGTGAATCAGCGGGATGCTGTGCCGGACGCTGTAGGCATTCAGCACATACCGGGTGTCGAAGTTGTCGAGACAATCCAGGATGAGGTCCACCGGCCCGACGATGCGCTCGATGTTATGCTCGGCGATCCGCTCGCCGGAGGAGTTGACGGCGATGGCGGGATTCAAGCGCCGCAGCACCTCGGCCGCAACCTCCGCTTTCGGACGGCCCAGATCGGCATCGGTGTAAAGAATCTGCCGGTTGAGGTTGGAGAGGTCGGGGCGGTCGCAATCGCCCAGGCCGATGGTCCCGACGCCGGCGGCGGCCAGATAGAGGGCCACCGGGCTGCCTAGCCCGCCGGCGCCGACGATAAACACCCGGGCGCGCTTGAGGCGCTCCTGCCCCGGCACACCCCAGCCGCCGATCATCATCTGCCGCCCGTAGCGCGTGCAGTCATAGTCCGTTAACGCTGCCATCAGGCTCTCCGAAAAAGTACGTCTTATCCCCCGGCGACGGCCACGACGATCACGATTTCCTCGCTACCGCCAAGCGGAGTGTCGTCGCCCTGCAGCGTCCGGATATCCCGGCCGTTGACAAAAATCGCGATGAACTTCCGCAGGTTCCCGCCCTCGTCGCACAGCCGGGCCCGCAGGCCGGGATACTGGCGCTCCAGATCGGCCACCAGCTCGCGGATGGTGCCGCCCGCCGTCTGAACCGCAGCGCGCCCCTGGGTGAGTTGACGCAAGGATGCCGGCATCGCAATGTTCATAAAACTCATCCGCCTTTTAAAAAATCCGCCAGCAATGCGCGGGTGCACTGCGCGCGCGCGGCGATGAAGCCGGACGGCTGGTACTCCGGCACAAACCACAACTCCAGGCCGGGGATGATCACCTTCACGCTGCTCACGCCATAGCGCTCCAGCGGACTTGTATTGGCGACGAGCATACGACGATGGCCGGCGGAAAGCAAACAGCCGATGACATGCTCCAGCTCATCCGTAATGGAGGCGAAGCGGAGTTCCTCCGTGCGAAGGGTCTGGCAAGCCAGCGGGGTTTCGCCGGACGCGACCTGGGCGGCCTGGTAGGCGAGGCGCGCTTCCCGGAGCGGTTGGAACGAGCGATAGTCGTCGCGGATGCCCGTGAAGTAGGCAATATGCTGCATATAGACCTCGTGCAGCGTCGCCGCCACGGCGGACGGCAGATCGGCCCGCACGGCGGTGCTGCCGTGGCCTTCGATGCCGCGGTGGGCATCGAACAACCGGCAGCGCACGCAGGGCAGCCCGAACAGGTTGGGCAGTATATACAGGGCAATCCGGCAGCCCTTCTCCTCCAGCCGCCCGATCAGTTCCCGGCTGCGCGGATCCGGCAGGGTGGCCGGATCCAGGCGCAACCGGGGGAGTTGCTCGCGGCAAAATGGGTCGACTGAATAAAGCTGGTTGGTGTCGCGCTCCACCAGTTCGTACAGGCCGTAGAGCAGCGCTTCGGGCAGGGTGTTGCCGGCCGCGTTGCCATCGGTGCCGGAAAACATGGACATGACGGCGAAGCGCGGAACGCTGCAGGGCTGGCCGGAGGGCAGTTCGGTGACAGTCACAAAGCCGTGATCCTCCGCTACCTGTTGCTTGATCTGCGGGTCCACAGCGAAGTTGTAATACTGCGGAATGTTCTCCAGGGGCTCCGGAATCCGATCGACTTGGTTGCCCTTAAAAGCGGCGCGTCGGAAGTTGTGCGTGGGAATTCGTTCCACCAGTTCCATGTAGGCGGCGGCCAGCGCCTCGGCGAAGACCTCGCCGTTGCCGGTGGACGAGGACAGCGGATAGCCCAGAAAATAGAAGGGCACGAAGAAGATGTTGACGATAAAACTGCCGCCCGGTGGATCGTAGCCCGTGGTGTCGGCCACCACCACGTCCAAATCCCGGAAGAATTCCTCCGCCCGCCGGCAGGTTTCCTCCGCCGGCAGCGCCCGCCGGTCCCGGCGCGGATGGCCGCGGCCGTCCGGCGGCGCGGCAAACTCGCGCCAGGCGGCCGGCAGCGTGAGATCCGCATCGCCGCGGTACTTGGCGTACAGGCGTTCCATGTAGCGGACGCGCGCCTGGCGGAAGGTTTTCCGGACATAATCCGCCGCGCGTCCGGCGAGGATCTCCCGGAAGCAGGCCAGCAGTTGACGTGCATCGGCCTGCTTGATGGCGAAGCGCTCCGCACCCTCCCGGGCGTAGTAGTCCTCGAGCCGGCGCAGCGCCGGCTCGGCGAGCGAACCGGCTTCCCGGAGGCGGCGGAAGAAAAAATCGAACGAGAGCAGCGGGAAGCCGATGCCGTCGGCCACCGCGCGGCATTGCTCCGCTTCCCCGGCGCCGAGCAGTCCGTCGCTGGTGGCACATTCCAGAAAATAAATGATTTCGACCAACGGCCGGGTCAGCGCCGCATCGTCTTCCGTGTACGTCTGCGCCACGATGTGGTAGGGCTTGATGGGCTGCCGGCGGAGGTAGTCATACACGTAGCCGACCCCCGTCATGCCATAGCGGTCGAGCTCGACGGCTCGCAGCGCGCCGATGCTGGCGGCGCCAAACACATTGAGCCCCTGCTCCAGCGCCAAGACGACTTCAAACGTGGTGCAGGGGAACTTGGAATAAAAATAGCCGTCCAGGATCAGGATGTTCCGGAAGCCCGCCAGGATCGCCATCAGCAGGTCCCCCTGCTCCACCGGCGTGGTGTACACCAGGCGCGGGTCGGGCGGGGCTTCCGCCCGCGGCAGGCTGCCCCCGATGAAAGCGATGGTGTCCTCCGTTTGTGGAACCACCACGGATGCATAGCCGGGATGTTGCTTCACGTCGGTGAACGCGTAGCAGGCGGCTTGGCAACGGCAGGCCGCGCAGGGCGGCAGGTAGGCGTGCCGTTGCCCGGCCACCTTGCCGATGGTGTAGCGCTGGGATCCGATCAGGCCCCGCAGATCGTTCAAGGAATACCGGAACAAAGCTTTGAAGTGCGCCGGGGGCGCCAGGCAGAAGGGGAAGCCGGCCAGGCTGACCCCCGGCCGCCGTGAGCGCGGATCGTCGAGGAACAGCGCCAGTTCGGAACGCCAGACCGCCGCGGATTCGGCCGTGAGCGCAGGGAAACCGTAGATGAACACAAGGCTTTCGAGCGCGCCGTCTTCCAGCCCAGCGCAAAGGGGCGCGGCGCCGCCGGCGTCGAAGCCGCCCACATACACGTGCAGGTGGATGCCCAGGTTGTAGGCGGTGGCAAAACGGTGCAGCGCCTCCCGGTGGGACGCGAGCTCCGCCTGAATTTTCTCGAAATCGGCCCGGGCCGACGCCGCGGCGACCTTTTGCATCACGGTGATGTGCCGGAGCGGAAGCGGGCGGCCCGGGTAGCGCTGCAGGAATTCCTCGATCGCCTGGCGCAGCCCCTGGTGGCGGAAAATGCTGCCGTCGGCCACGGTCGGCCGGCTGTCCGCCAGGCCGAAACCAGACAGGGTTTCGATGAAGGCGCCGACCCCGGCATAGTACGTCGGATCGCTGCTCTGGAACACCGCCCAACGCGGCGTCTCCTCGCCGAAAAACAATTGCATCCGCGCGTCCATCGTTGGAGTGGAATGTAGCCACACGCCCGCGGGGAAAGCCAGATGAAAGCAGCCGCCCGATAATTCTATTCCAGCAAGGCCCGGTCCCGGCTTGGTGCCCCGCCGGTCGTCAGTATCCTGGGCATCGCCGCCTTGTTCACTGCCGAGAAGCTGCTTGTGATCACTTTTTTGAGTTCATCGATGGTTAAGGCGCGGCGACTCTCTTGCTGGAGCTCCGGCAAGACAACGTCGCTCCACGGGTTTTCCAGTAGACCGGCCGGGAGGCGCAATCGGGCAAACAGGCTCTTCAGAAATTTAAAATTCCAGCCGCAGTGCGGCTGGCGAAGCCTTCCCGGTGCAGATTGGCAGCGTACCGCTCCACCCGTGCCGGGGTGCCCTCGTGCAGGTATATGATCCCTTCGCCCTCGGCCCACTTTTGGAACCGCTGCCACGCGGGGCGATAGCTGGCGATGGTGTCGTCCGCGGGTTGCCGCTTTTTCGATGCTTGCTCCCACGCGTCCCAGGCGGCCTTGATTTCCACGCGTTCGGTGGTGCCGGCCAGCAGGGCAGCAGCGGCGCGGAGGGATGATTGCGAGGAATAAACCGCATTGCCAGCATTCTGGCGGGTAGAACTGGCCTACGGCCGTCTGGGCCACGTCGCGCTACCTGCCGACCGGTTGGGCGATCCCGAGCGCGATTGCGGGTCGGAAAAAGTCCGCATAAAGGGCTTGCAAAACCCATCCGCCAGGTAACAATTGACGAATGAATGTTTGCGGCACTCAGGTGGCGCGGAAAACGGCGCTCTCCCGGCGGGCGCGCCAAAGCAATTTCTTATTTGTACATTAACCTCATCGCCCGCCCGTTGCTCGGTGTCAGCCTCAACGAAATCAAAACCGCCCTCAACAAAGTAACCACTATGAAAACCATCATCCGCCTCATTCCCACCCTCATTCTCGCCGTTCACATCGCGACCGCCGATGAGTGGCCCGCGTATCGCGGCGCCGCCGGCGACGGCATTTGCACCGAAAAACTCAACCTGAACTGGTCAGCCGTCGGCCCGCGGGTCGTCTGGCGTGTGCCCACACCGAACGGGTTCAGCTCGTTTGCGGTGGGCGAAGGCAAAGCGTTCACGCAAGTCATCCGCGAGATCAACGGCGCCCCGCGCGAAATCTGCCTCGCCCTCGATGCGGCGACGGGCAAGGAATTGTGGGCGGCGGACGTGGCGATTGGCAAGGGGTATTCCGGCGGCGGCGAGGGTGACGGCCCGCGTTCCACGCCGACGGTGAACGGCGGAAAAGTCTACGCGTTCACGCCCGACTCCGTCCTGCATTGCCTGGACGCGGCGACCGGCAAGCCCGTTTGGAAAAAGAACATCATTGGCGAATTCGCGGGCCGCAACATCGGCTGGAACTTCGCCGCCTCGCCCGTCGTGGACGGCGACCTCCTGTTTGTGGCCGGCGGCGGGTCCGGCCAATCGTTGCTCGCCTTCAACAAGAAAACCGGTGACGTCGTCTGGAAAACCGGTGACGAAACCACCACCCATGCGATGCCGGTGGTGGCGACGATCCTCGGCGAACGCCAAGTCATTTTTTTCTGCAAGAGCGGTCTCGTGGCGGTCGCCGAAAAAGACGGCCGCCCGCTGTGGAAATTCCCCTGCCAGTTCAAGACCGCGATTGCGGCCTCGCCGGTCGTGTGCGGCGACATCGTGTTCTGCACGGTCGGATACGGCATCGGCGGCGGCGCGTGCAAGATCGCCAAGAGCGGCAACAATTTCACCGCCACGGCCCTCTACGAGAACAAGGGCAGCCTCGCGTCGCTCTGGAGCACGCCGTTGTTCAAGGAGGGCTTCATCTACGGCGTCATCAGCTTCAAGAAACCCGGCACCGGCCCGTTGAAATGTTTTGAATCCGCCACGGGCAAGATTTGCTGGGAGCAAAGTGGGTACGGCGATGGCCAGGCGATCCTGATCGGCGACAAGGTGCTGGCGTTGACCGACAAGGGCGACCTCGTCGTCGTGGCCGCGGCCCCGAGCGGATACAAGGAACTCCGGCGTTTCAAGGCCGTCACCGGCAAGTGCTGGTCCACACCGGCGGTGAGCAACGGCCGCATCTTCGTTCGCAGCACCAAGGAAGGCGTCTGCCTCGACTCGAAGTAACCGGCCTCAAACCGACGCCCGTTCTCCAACACGCCCGCCTCGCACTTGGCGTGCTTGGCGCGCGGCTTGTCGTACACCTTGCCGGCTTGTTTGTCGGGCTTGACTTCGCTGCCAGAAATCACCTCGGTGATAAACGTCGACTCGTGGACAACGCTGCGCTGGATGACGAGCAACCGCCGTTAACCACGGCATCCGAGCTGCGTCCCGTGGCCTCCGAGACGTGGCGGGAATTGATCCAACGCGTGTGGCGCGTGCTTCGTCTGGTCCTTATAGCAACTCCAGAGTTATGAATCAGGCGGGGAGGAGAGCCCCTCGAAGCTCCCCGCACACGCCTGTTCATAACTCTGCCCGACCGAAAAACGTTCGGTTGCAACAAAGCGGCGATGATGGTTGTATGCAGACGGAAACATGTGTCGGTCTGATTACGAAGCGACGCCAAGCTGCTGGCGGAGATTCTGCGATTGCATCGCGACAAACTCTCCGCCTGGAAGCCGGATGATACCCAGACACGGACCTTGACTATCCTGAACGAGGAACGGCGTAAGGCGGCGGACCTCGGCACCAAGCTCGTCCTGCGCTTGCAGGCGTCCATTACGGAATACGACCGGCAGATCGCGCAGTTGTTCCGCCGGCATCCCGATGCCTTCATCTTCGAGGGAGTGCCCGGCGCCGGACCTGCCTTGGGACCACGACTGCTGAGCGCCTTTGGCACAGACCGCCAACAGCTCCAGGAGGCGTGAAAACAAAACCCAGAAAAATCGTTGACGGACTTCCTCAGATGTCTGCGTAGCCTCTTGACCTGCGTAGCCTTGGCGAAGCGGGTTGGCGAAGCGGGAAGCGAAGGCAGCCTCCGCTGACTTCGCAAAGTCGCACAAGACTGCGTCCCTACCTGGCCCATTATTTTTGCGGTGTACGGCGACTTGTCGCCGGCGGCCGAACGGGATAGAATGTCGACGCAGGGAGTTGCTATGGCACAGACCACTTTTTGCGGAGCGGGGGCGGGGGAGCAGGCGGAGATGCTCGCCGCGATCGGGGCGCGGTCATGCGACGAGCTGTTCGCCGGCGTGCCGCCGGAGTTCCAGACGGCGGACTTCAACGTACCGGAGGGCCGCTCGGAACTGGAAATGCTGCAGGCGCTGCGGGCGCTGGCGGCGAAGAACTCCACGCTGACCAACTTCTGCGGCGGCGGCTTTTACGACCACTTTATCCCGGCCGCGGTGGATGCGCTGGCGGGCCGCAGCGAGTTTTACACCGCCTATACGCCGTACCAGCCGGAGGCGTCCCAGGGCACGCTGCAGGCCGCCTATGAATTCCAGACCGCCGTGGTCCGGCTGACGGACATGGAGGTGGCCAACGCCTCGCTGTACGACGGCGGCACGGCGTTGTTCGAAGGCCTGATGATGGCCCTGCGCATCACGGGGCGCAACAAGGTGCTGGTCTGCGAGGGCGTGAATCCCATTTACCGCGCGATGCTGCGCTGCTACACGCGCAACCTGTCCATCGAATACGATGAAATCCCGCTGGCCGGCGGCCTGGCCGACCGCGCGGCGTTCCACGGCAAGCTCGATGCCTCCGTGGCGGCGGTGCTGGTCCAAAACCCGAACTTCTTCGGCTGCCTGGACGACCTGACGGATCTCGTGGCCGCCGCGCATGACGCCGGCGCACAGGCGGTTTTCTCGGTGTATCCGCTGGCGCTCGGCCTGGTGCAGACGCCGGGCGCGATGGGCGCAGACATCGTCACGGGCGAGGGGCAGAGCCTGGGGCTGCCGCTCTCGTTCGGCGGCCCCTACCTCGGTTTCATGGCCACGCGCCGTTCGTACGCGCGCAAGCTGCCCGGCCGCCTGGTCGGCGCCACCCAGGACGCGCAAGGCCGGCGCGGCTTCGTGCTCACGCTCCAGGCGCGCGAGCAGCACATCCGCCGCGAGAAGGCCATGAGCAACATCTGCACCAACGAGGCGCTCTGCGCGCTGCGCGCGACGATCTACCTCGCGCTGATGGGCAAACAGGGACTGGTCGAGGCTGCGCGCCAGTGCGCAGCACGCGCCGCCTATGCCTTTGACCGGCTGTGCGCCATCCCCGGCGTGCGACCCGCGTTCCCGGACCGCTGCTTCTTTAACGAATTCGCGCTGACGTTGCCGCGCGACGCCGCGGAAGTGGTCGGCGCGCTGATCGATCAGGGCCTGGCCGCGGGCTTTCCGGTGGGCCGGTACTACGCCGGCTTGGGGAACGTGCTGTTGGTAGCCTGCACCGAGAAGCGTACCAAGGCCGAGGTGGACATCCTCGCGGCGAAGCTGGAAAGCGTGCTGTGATGGAAAACGGGGAAGAAGCTCGGAATTTCACAGAAGTAACGAAGGCAACGAAGGTCATGAAGCTGATCTACGAGAAGAGCGTGGCGGGACGGCGGGCGGTGCAGTTGCCGTCGCGGCACGACGACGCCCGGCCGCACATCGCGCCCCGCCTGCTGCGGACGCAACCGGCGGAACTGCCGGAGCTGTCGGAGTTGGACGTCGTGCGGCATTACACCGCGTTGAGCCGCCTGAATTTCTCCGTGGACACGCACTTTTATCCGCTCGGTTCCTGCACGATGAAGTACAATCCGAAGGCCTGCGAGACCGCCAGCGCGCTGCCGGGCCTGGCCGATCTGCATCCGCTGTGGCCGCAACTGCGCCATGGCGGCCTCCTGACGCAGGGCGCCCTGCAACTGCTCTACGAAACCGAGCGGCTGCTGTCCGAAATCACCGGCCTGGCCGAATTCACGCTCCAGCCCCTGGCCGGCGCGCACGGCGAACTGACCGGTTGCATGATCATGGCCGCCTATCACCGCGCGCGCGGCAACCGGAAAACGCACATCGTGATCCCCGATTCGGCGCACGGCACAAATCCCGCCAGCGCGGCGCTGGCCGGCTTCGACGTGGTCACCGTGCCGTCGGACGCCCAGGGCCACATGCCTCTGGAGGCGCTCCGCCGCGCGGTCACGGCCGAGACCGCCGGCCTGATGATGACCTGCCCCTCGACGCTGGGCTTGTTCGTGGACCACCTGAAGGAAATTGCGGACCTCGTCCATGGCGTGGATGGGCTGCTGTATTACGACGGCGCCAATCTCAATGCGTTGCTCGGCCGCGTGAAGCCGGGCCGGATCGGCTTTGACCTGTGCCAGCTTAATCTGCACAAAAGCTTCAGCACACCGCATGGCGGCGGCGGCCCCGGCGCCGGGCCGGTCGGCGTCGTGGAAAAGCTCAGACCCTTTCTGCCGATCTCGCGCGTGGTCAAGCGGCCCGACGGCACATTTGTCCTGCATTATGACGAGCCGCAGAGCATCGGGTACATTGCGCCGTTCTACGGCAACTTCGGCGTCATCGTGCGCGCCTACGCCTACCTGCTCATGCTCGGCCGCGACGGCCTGCGGGCCACCAGCGATGCCGCCGTGCTCAACGCGAATTACCTCCAGGAAAAATTGCGGCCGCATCTGCCGCCCGTCGCGCCGGGCCGCTGTCTGCACGAGTGCGTCTGCAGCGGCGCGCCGCTGAAGGCACACGGCGTGCATACGCTCGACCTCGCCAAGGCGCTGATCGACCGCGGTTGCCACCCGCCGACCATCTATTTCCCGCTCAACGTGCCCGAGGCCTTCATGGTCGAGCCGACGGAGAGCGAGAGCCGCGAGACGCTGGACGCCTTCGCGCAGGCCGTCGCCGAACTGGTGGCGCTTGCGCGGACCGATCCGGACGCCTTGCGCCGTGCCCCGGTGACCACGCCGGTCGGCCGGCTGGACGAGGTGGCCGCGGCGCGCAACATGAATCTGGCCTATCGGTCCGCCGGCGGGTGAGGTGGGGCCATTTCAGGCGGAGCGGGTTCGGGGTTCAGGAAAGATGCACCGCACCTTGGAGAAGCCGTTATTGGAATCCGAGCCTGTCACTCGACACAAACGCAGTTTGGAGGCACGCGGCGGAATGTTGTCTAACCTGCGTCAGGGCTGGGCTGCCACCCGCATACCGGGCGCTGCCGGTCGCCGGTGTACGGCGGCGCACGGTCTGGCCGGGCTGCTGCTGCTGGCCGCTCTGGCCGGGCTGACCTCCTGCACCACCCCGGACCCTGTCACCGGACGCGGATACTACAATCTCTACACGCTGGCGGACGACGCCAAACTGGGCCGCGCGGCCATGGACCAGAATATGCGGGAAATGCGCACAGCGGGCGTGCGCATTAATACCGATGCGGCGCGCGTGGCGCAGCTGCAGGAGATGGTGCGCCGGCTCGGCGCGGTGACCCACTATCCCCAGTTGCCTTACAGTGTCACGCTGTTTCAAACCAACATCGTCAATGCCGCCGCGTTGCCCGGCGGGCCGATGATGGTCTTTGCCGGCCTGTACAATCCCACCAACGGCCTGGTGCGGGACGAGGACGAAATGGCCGCGGTCATGGGGCACGAGCTCGCGCACGTCAACTGCCGGCACAGCACCCGGCGCCTCAGCGTCATCATGTCCGCCTCGCTGCTCGCCGAGGTGGGCGTGGCGCTGTTGGAGCAGAAGGACCAGCAGGGCTGGGCCCAGGCGCTGCAGACTGTGTTCATGGCCGGCACGGCGCTGTGGATTCCCACCTATTCGCGCAAGGATGAGTTTCAGGCCGACGCGGTGGGCCTGCTCTACATGGCCCGGGCGGGCTACGATCCGCGCGCCGCGCCGCGGATTTGGCAGCGCGCCGCGACGCAGGATCGCAAGCAAGCCGCCCGGGTCAGCATCTTTGCTTCGCATCCCGCCGACAAGGCGCGCTACGAGGCGCTTCAGAAACAACTGCCGGCCGCGCTGGAGATCTACGAGCGGGTGCGCGGCGGCCAGCCGCCCGACGGGGTTCCCGGCGACCGTGCGCCCGCGCCGCGGAAAACCGTGATGTAGCTGGCATCGGACGGCGCAGGCTTGAACTGGCCGAGGGGACATGCTATAGCTTGACCCGTTTGGGAGCGCTTATTTTATGGAAAGACACCGGCGTTTATGAATAATCCGGGTTGGGAGAGCGTGATATGAAAAAGCAAGGGGTTGGATTACTGGCGGTCTTGAGTGTGGTCGTGGCGCTGGGTGCGGCTGCGCCCGCGCGGGCCGGCGGTCCGACGCTGGTGGTCGCGCCGGCGCGTTATTCGGTGCTGCAGGTGGGTTTCGACCTGGTACAACGCTACGGCGTGACGCTGGTATCCTACCGCGGCGAGGCGGCGACCGAAAAACCGCTGCTGCACGTTTGGACGGGGCAGGAGTGGAAATTTATCGCGCTGCCGGATTTCCAGTCAGGCGCGTTTCTGGACCAGAAGCCGGCGCAGACGGTGGTGATTGGTGATGCCCGCATGGTCCCGGCCGTCTTTGCGCCGATGGCGGCCTGGGCGGGCCGGCAGGTCAGCATTCCCTCGCTGTTCACGGACGAAATCCTGAACCAGGCGAGCAAGGCCCTGCGGTTCAGCAGGGGGGACTGGGACTGGTTCGCGGCGCGCTACAACCTGAAGCTGGATGATACCAACGCCGCGTTGCGCAGCGACAGTTGGTATGGTCACACGTACGACAAGCCGATCCATATTCAGTTCAAGCGGCCCTCCCGGGCGCCGGACGCCAGCGTCGAGCCGGCGCCCGCGCCCGTCATGGACGAGGCGAAAAAAGACGCGGTCGAGATGGCGCCGCTTCAGGACAGCACCCCGCCGGCTGATCCGAGCAAAGCGGAGCCCGCGCGGCCGGCGGATGAGCCGGTCAGCGACCTTTCCCTGCGCCTGGCGCCCGCGCCGGCGGAGACCAATGCCGCGGTGGGCCCGACTAATTGAGCCTGTTAAACGCATGCTGGGGCCATCTCTCATCGCCGGCGTCACGAACCAACCGGTGTTTTGGCTGGGCGCCTGGCGCCGCGTCGCGCTGGGGCTTGGCTGTTTGATGATAGCCGCCGCGGGCTGCGTGCGTGTGCCGGTGGAACCCGACCGGAAGAACGTCGTCGAAACCCTGCTGTTCACCACCACGGCCAATGGCCAAACCTCGTTGAGTTGGACCTCCCGGTCGGATTTGGCCTACACCTTGCTGGTGGCCGAGCGCTGGGACGCCATGCGTTGGCAGCCGCTGCCGGCATGCGTGAATCAACCCGGCACGGGCCGCATCATGCAGTATACCTTGAAAGAGGACCCCGGCCGCCCACGGATTTATAAATTGATGGCCACGCCGCTCGCCAAGCGACCGCGTTAGCCGCGGCCAGAAATGCGGTGATCATCGAAAGGATAGAACAGATGCGCAGGACAATGAGCGGTAAGCAGATGGCAGCGGTGGTGGCGGTGGCGCTGGGCGTGGCCGGGGCTCCGGCGGCGCGGGCCGCCGATGTGCTGGTCAAGGATGGACAGAAAATCGCTTTCCTGGGTGATTCGATCACCCAGGCAGGCGCGCAGACCCCGCAGGGTTATGTGCGGCTGGTGATCAGTGGCTTGGAGGCGATCGGCGTCAAGGCGACGGCCATCCCCGCTGGCATTAGCGGCCATAAATCCAATCAGATGCTGGCGCGACTGGAGAAGGACGTGTTGAGCAAGAAGCCGGACTGGATGACCCTGAGCTGCGGCGTGAACGACGTCTGGCACGGGGCGAACGGCGTGCCGCTTGATCAATACAAGGAAAACATCACCAAGATCGTCGAACAGTGCCAGGCGGCGGGCGTCAAGGTGATGGTCCTCACCGCGACCATGATCAAGGAGGACCAGGCCAACGCCTTGAACCAGAAACTGACGGCCTATAACGAATTCCTGCGGACGCTGGCCAAGGAGAAGGGCTGCCCGCTGGCCGACCTGAACGCCGACATGCAGGCCGCCATCGCGAAGGTCGGTCCCGCGAAGAAGGGCAATGTGCTGACCGGTGACGGCGTGCACATGAACCCGGCCGGCAATCGGATGATGGCCACCGGAGTTCTCAAGGCTTTCGGGTTGAGCGCGGAGCAATTGGCCAAGGTGCAGAAGCAATGGCCGGAATCTCCGGCTCCCAAGCCCAAAAAATAAGCCGCGCTTTTTATTGAACGCGCATGATGTTCCGGGGTTATAGCTTGGCGGCCAGCCGGCGTGACCCCAGCGCGCGCCGCCCGCCGCTGACCGCGGTCCGCTTGGCGGCGGGTCTGTGGCTGGCTCTGGCCGCGGGCACCGGCCCGCGCGCCGCGGATTTGCCGCCGGGCTTGGTGCTGCATTTCAGCTTCGACGACGCGAGCGCCGGAGGTGTCATTGCGGATCGGTCGGGTCACAACCTCTCCGGGCGCGTGCTGGGCGCCAAGTGGACCTTCGCCGGCAAGCAGGGCGGCGGTTATGAATTCACATCCACCAACAGCTATATCGTGGTGTCCAACACCCCCGCCTTGACTCCGAAACAGATGACCCTGGCCCTGTGGTTCAAAACCGCGAAGGCGGATGCGCAGCCGCGCTGGCTGCTCGACAAGGCGGCGGACAGCGGCTACGCGCTGAGCCTCGGCGGTGACGCGCCGGACGAACAGCGCCGGGGCAGGCTGTGCTTCGCCGTCAGCGGCCAGGCCTGCTGGAGCGCGCACAGCGTCGCCGACGGCATCTGGCACCACGGGGCTGCTGCGTTCGACGGCGAGCGGCTGAAACTGTATGTGGACGGACAGCTTCAGCCGCAGGTCGTCGTCTGGCGCGGCGAGCCGGCAGCCAACGCCCATGACCTGACACTCGGCCTGAACCGGTCCAACCCCGCGCCCCAGGAGCAGGGCTTGTCCTTCGAGGGCGTGCTGGACGAGGTGATGCTGTTCAACCATGCGCTAACCGACGCCGAGCTCCAGTCCGTGCTCGCGGCGACGAGATCCCGGTTCACCCGGGACCAGGTCGCCCGACGCGTGCAGGAAATCAAGGGGCTCTATGACCGGGGCCTGTTGCGCAAGGACTTCTACGACCGGAAAGTCAAGGAGTGCGAAGCGCAGTGATCAAACTGGGCGCGTGACCGCTCAGCATCGGCCTGTTAGGAAGGCAACGGCCCCATTTCAAGCTCCCCTTGACCTAGGGTTTTGCGGCGGGCGAAGCCTTTGGGGGCGGCTCGGCTTTGGGCGGCGGGGGCGGGGGTACGTACACCAGGGCGCATAGTTTCTGGGCAGGGACGAGATGCCGCCAGAGGAACGCCTGCATGCGGTCTTCCGCCGGCACGGCCGTACGCAGGATCGCGCAACCGTTGTTCGTCGCACAGCCGATCACGGTCAGGCTGACGGGTTCCGGCGTCTCACCCAGACTTGTTTTTACCGTGATCCGCGCCATGGTTTGGGTGCCGGTCAGCACGCCGCCTTTGCTCTCGAAGCCGCTCGTCGCCGGTTCCACCCTGAGATGGATCGCGTTGGTAAAGCCATCCAGCCGGTTGACGTAAACATTGATGTTGGCGGTTGAGTTGCTGCGCAGGGTCATGCTGGAAGGCACGACGCGCAGTACAAAATCGGGCTGCGGCGCGCTGAGGCGCAGGCGGTAGGCATAAGCCTCGCCGCCCTGATGTTGGGTGTCACGCAGGTACAGGTAGTAGCTGCCGCTCCTGGACAGCCTGGCCCGGAGGTAGGAGTCCGCGTGATGCGTGGTCAATCCCGCGCCCGGATCCTCATGATCGTCGTTGAACGCCAGGCAGGTGCCGGTGGCATCGGTCAGTTTGAGGAAGGAATCCAGCGGGGAATCGAGCCGGCGCGCATACACCTCCGCGACCACCTCGTCGCCAACCCGCCCCTCGAACCGGAACACGTCCTGATCGCCCGGCCGATCCAGGCGCCCGTTCACGATGACGGGCAGCGTCACGCGCTGCGCGCCGGCGGGCGTGTCATTCGGCTCCCGCTCCAGGCCTTCCGGCAGCGTGTCCAGGGCATAGGGCACGGGGTTGGAAACAAACCCAGCCTTGCCGCGCGCGGTGAGCGGATACACGCCCGGCGCGAGGTCATGGGTTGCGGGCGTCACCCGGGTTTCCGTCAGGTTCCAGCCTTGCACGGCCACGCTCACGGGCGCGTCCACGCGTCCGCCCAGCGGAAAACGGCTGGTGATAAACGGCAGTTCGCCGACGGTGAGCCGGTAAACGAAATCCTCGCGGCCGCGGAAGATCGCATCGTGAATCGCGAGCAGGTAGTCGCCATCCGCCGGCGCCTCGAACAGGATGACCGGATCGGGCTTGAACCGGTAGTCGTCGTTGTAGGCCACCTCCCGGCCCTGGGCGTCGCACAGCAGCAGGACGGCCTGGAACCAGCCCGGGACGGCATCGGCCATGTACGGAATCAGGTCCCGCGCCTGGACGCTGATCACCAGGCGCTGCCCCTGGCGCGCCGCAAAACGAAACCGGTCCACGGCGCCGGGTGTGATCTGGCCGTTCACGGTGCCGGGTGTCTGCAGGCGCAACTCCTCGTTGTCAAAGGCGCTCTGCGCGCCGGGGCCGGCCATCATGGCCGACATCGCTGTCATGTCCGCGTCCGCCGTCGCGGTGGCGTCACGCCGCTTCCGGCGGAGGCTTTGCTCCTCCTTGCCGAGGGTGACCAGCGGGCTGATGGGCGCCGTGGGTGTGGAAATCTCGGGCACCTGGCCGACGATGAACACAAGCGGATTCGAGAGCCCGCGCGGTGTGCCCAGCCGGATTTCCCGCCGGCCGGGCAGCGCATCGGGCGCGATGGTCACCCCGACGACGACCCGGTTGGCCATCGCCGGGGAGGCCGGCTGGCCCACGTACTCGCCCACAATCCGCTTGATGCGCGCGATCAACCGCGCGGTGTTCTCGTCCGGCGGCACGGCCGGCGGGGATTTCAGCTCCTTCAATTGCTCGTTCAGCAACTGCATTTCCTGGTTGGACAGCCGCTTGTTGTACTCCAGCACCCGGGCCTGCACGCCTGCGCCGGAGACGAGCGCCAGATGGACACCGTCCAGGTTCTGTCCGCCCAGCGTGACCTGGACGTGGGTCCCCTGCTGCCCACCGGCGGGGTAGACAAACCCGATATACGCCGGGGACTGCGCCGGCGCCGGCGGCACGAGCGCCAGCCAGGCGGTCAGGCCCAGCAGCGCCGCCTTCCGCAACCTATAGATTGATCCCGCGTTCATGACATCACTGCCAGCTTTATCCGTATTCGGTGTTCTGACTTCTGTCCACTCGTCACATGATCTCCTTCAGGCGGCCGGCCGACTTGGCGCCGGCTTCGCCGGGGGCCAGCACGTGCGCGTCCAAGCCCATGGGGTGGGGCAGCTTGGCGTTGGCATCAATGCCGGCCAGCTCATAGATGCTGCCGAGGAGATCAATCGGATAAACCGGCCGCTCCTTGACCTCTTCGCCCTTCGCGTCCGTGGCGCCCACCACCCGGCCGCCCTTGAAACCGCCGCCGGCGACAAGGACGGAGAACACGTTGCCGTAATGATTGCGGCCGCCGTTCCAGGGCGGCTGCCAGTCCACCTTCGGCGTCCGGCCGAACTCACCGCAACACCAGACGATGGTGCTGTCCAATAAGCCGCGCTCGGATAAATCCTGCAATAACCCCGCCAGCCCCTGATCCAATTGCGGGCCTTGCCGCTGCATGGTCGCAAAGTGATTGGAGTGTGTATCCCAGCCGCCGGGGTAGTTGATGGTGACGTACGGCACGCCGGCTTCGACCAGCCGCCGCGCCGCCAGGCATTCCTGCCCGAACGTGTGCCGGCCGTAGCGATCCCGGAGGGCCGGCGTCTCCTTGGAGATGTCGAACACCTCCCGCCCCTTGCCCAGGATCAGATCATAGGCCTGCTGCTCCGCAGCCGCCGCCAGGGCCAACTGCGGGTTGTCCGGCAGGGCGCTGCCGAAGGTGTTCAGCTTGTGGAGCAAGTCGCGCCGGGCCGTCTGGCGCGCGTCGGTAATGCCCCGGGCAATGACCCCCTCCACTTCGAAGCGGCTGGCGTTCGGATCGCCGCCGGTGGCAAAGGGCTTGTACTTCGAACCCAGGAAGCCCGCCTCGGAAAACCGGCCCTGCGGCTGGGTCAGCACCACGTACGGCGGGATCAGTCCCTGGTAGCCGACGCTGTATCCCTTCAGCAGCGCGAAGACGGCGCCGATGCTCGGATAGGCCAGCCGCTCGCCGGGCAGGTGCCCGGTCTGCATCAGGTAGGCCGCCGTTTCATGACCATTGTTGCGATGGGTCATGCTGCGGATGAGGGAGAATTTATCGGCCTGTTTCGCCAGCCCGGGAAACAGTTCGCCCAGTTGGATGCCGGTGACGTTGGTGGGGATGGCGTTCTTTAACGAGCCCGTGTAATCGTAGCCCGCGTCCGGCTTGGGGTCCCAAGTGTCCGTGTGCGACATGCCGCCCCATAAAAAGACTTGGATGACGGCCCTGGCTTTGGCCGGTCCGGGTTGGCCGGCCGGCGGAGCTTCGTCGGCCCGGGCAGCGTCGCCCAACCGCTCGGCCAGCAGCAGGCCGGCGGCGCCAAGAAAACCGCGGC
Organism: Kiritimatiellota bacterium; assembly: GCA_026398385.1. GTDB lineage: Bacteria > Verrucomicrobiota > Kiritimatiellia > CAIQIC01 > CAIQIC01 > CAIQIC01. The sequence continues at coordinate 38,752 of JAPLSZ010000263.1, forward strand.
GCAGCGCCTCGCGCCGCGAGACGGCTGGACCGCACCATCCGGTGGAGGACGTATCCAGCCACTGCCGATTGTCGCTGCGTTTCGTTTTCATGACTTTCAACTCCTGCCCGGCGCGCTGCGCGTCTCGTTAAGCTACACGACTTTGCCCCGCTTTTTTGGAGTGCGGCGGCTCGACGCCGCTTTTCTTCGGCGCGACCTGACACGCCGCTTCGTATTGCGGCCCGTCAAGCCGGTCCGCACAAAAGCGCGGTCAAGATCATTCCAAAACGTCTTCTTTAATGTCTATACAGAAATTCATCGCTGTTAATCAACGCCCAGGACAAATCGGTCCACACCTCCCAGCTCTTCACCACGCCCGATTTGGTATACGCCTCGATGGTCTGGACCTCTGCGGCCGTTGGCAAGCGCGCGAGGATGGTCAGGTAGAGCTCCTCGATGACGGCTTGCGGCTGGGGCCGGGTCTTGAGCAGCTCCTTGAGGCGTCGGTTGCCCTCCAGTTTGCGCTGGATATGGCTCGAATTCAACAGGTGCATCCATTGGGCGGGGACCGGACGGTTGACGCGTTCGTTTTCCATGCCGGTGGCGCGCGCCGGCCGGCCGAACAGTTCCAGGAAGGGACTGGTGATGCTGCCATCCGGCAGGGCAATGGCGGGTTTATTCTCGGGGATAAAGGTGAAGGGCTCGGGAATGGCGCTGGTGTACAGGTCCGAGGCGCCGGTGACCTTGTTGATCGCATCAATCAGCACCTCCGCCTCCAACCGGCGCAGCGGATAAAACGCAAACAGGGCCGCGCCTGACGGCGCCTGGGGTTTGGGATTGCGGGCGGTCACCTGATACGTGCGGGAAGTCAGAATCAAGCGGTAGATGTGCTTCAGGTCGTAACGGCTGGCGACGAGCTCCTGCTGCAAATAGGCCAGGAGCTCCGGATTGCTTGGCGGGTTGTCCGGCCGGATGTCGTCCGGCTCGTGAACGATGCCGCGCCCCAACAGCCAGGACCAGATGCGATTGACAATGTTGGCTGTAAACCAGGGGTTCCGGGGTGTAATCAGCCAGTCGGCGAAGACCTCCCGCGGATCGCGACCGGGGGGCAATCGTTTGAGCCTGGCCCCATCGGGGAAGGCTGCGGCGTGCCGCGCGGGCGGCGCGGGCGCTGCGGCCGAAGCGGCCGGCCGGACCGCGCTGTTCGTAGCCGCCGGCAGGGGGGCGTTGCTGCCCGCCGGCGCGAGCTCCTTGTCGGGATCCCAGAAAACGATCTCCTCCTTCCATTCGCGGGTGGGCTTGTAGCTGAGCTGTTCAAAAAAGGACGCCATGCCCGACAATGTATTGGTCGGCCAGAGCTCGGCCCGGGAACCCATGAACGTCAGGGCCACGGCGGTGGCAATGCCTTCCGGCGTCCGGTTCTGCAGGGCGCGATAGAAGTTGACCGGCCCGACGCGGAAGTTGCTGCCGTTCGACGTGAGCAGCGCGCGGACAAACTGGTCGTACGGTTGGTTGTCCCGGAGGGCGGTCCGCACCCAGTGGTGATAAGCCTGCGCGGCATTGGGCCACAGATTGACGGGGAACTCGGCCTTAATGCGCAGCAGGTCACCCCATTTCATCGCCCAATAATCGGCGAACTCCGGGCGGTCCAGCAAACGATCCACCAGCGCCTGGCGCTTGTGGGGGGCTTGGTCCTGCAGGAACGCGCGCGTCTCTTCCGCGGTGGGCAGGGTGCCGATCACATCCAGAAAAGCGCGGCGGACAAACACCGCATCGGAGCAGCAGGCCGGTTGGATGCCCAGCTTGGCCAGCCGGCGGCCGACGATTTTATCGAGCGGGCTAACCGGTGTCGTGCAGGCGGTGCTTTCGAAGATGTTGGCGGCCGGTTCCGCCGCCGCGCCGTCGCCCAGGGCCGCCCGGGAAACGGTCAACACCAGCCAGAGCGCGGTGGCCGGCCGGACAAACGCGCGGGGTACGCCCGTCGCTCCCGACCTGGCGGCTGGCCGAAGAAGCGTCAACATGCCAAAACGATGTCGTAAAGCAGTCGTAAAAGCAAGGCTGGGGAAAAAGAGGACGGCGAAGAACAAATATAACCTTGTCAGCCGCAAGGGCTTTGTGTATTGTAGCTGTTGAATTTGATTTGCGGGAAGAGCCATGGCGGGCGAAAAAGAAAATTTATTGGAAGTGGATGGCTTGGTGACCAAGGTGTTGCCGGCGACCATGTACCGGGTGAAACTGGCCACCGGGCATGAGGTCCTGGCGCATATTTCGGGGAAAATGCGGAAGCATTTCATCAAGATCACCACCGGTGATCGCGTGACGATGGAAATGTCGCCTTACGATCTGTCCCGCGGCCGCATCACCTTCCGGCACAAGATTTGATCTCGCACGAGCGGCCCTGCTACCCCCCCCCCCCCCCCCCCC
>JAPLSZ010000138.1 GCA_026398385.1 Kiritimatiellota bacterium
CTCGGGCCGGCAACGCCCGTAGCCGCCAGCCGCCTGCGCCAGCGGGGCCAACAGGTACAGGGATTGCTCCGGCCGGGTCAGGTTGAAGACGATGTGCCGGCTGCGGCCCAGCCGCGGATCGTCCATGCGCGGGTTCCAGAAACTCAGGCCTGTCTCGTCGCAGAGCGACCGCGGCAACGGCCGTTGCTTCCCGGTGTGACACGTGGCGCACCGCCGTTCGAACGCCGCCTGCGCCGCCCGCGTCTCCGGCCAGTGGTCATCCACCTCCAAAACCTGCAGGTTCTCCTGATATCCGCCAATCATGCCGGTCCCCAACGCCGCATACGTCCCCGGGTACGGCGCGCCGGTATCGAGCCACAGCCGCACCGTGTCTCGCTCGCGCGGTGTGATCTTGACGCCGTGATGGCCGCCGTCGAGCTTCTTCAGCAGCGCGCTGCCGCCGCTGCCGAGTGTGCGCGGCGCGTAATTGCTGCGCGGCAGGTTCCGGCCGTCGGCGAGCTGGCCCCAGACTGTCAGCGTGTAGTAGCTGTGCGAATAGAGCGGTCCGCGATCGCCGCTCAAGAGCACCCCGCCAGCCCGCTTATCGTAATCGTGACACTTCAGACAATGACGGTCGAGGATCGGTTGGATATCGCGCGGGAAATCCAACACGTCCGGCGCGTCCCGCACCGGTTCGATTCGACTCGGCGCCCGCCGCGCGGCCAATGGCAATCGCGCTGTGGCCACCGGCGGCGTTGTCGTGCGCTGCTCGTGACAACCCACGCAGCCGAGCGTTTCGCCCGGTTCGACCGACGTGAAGCTCTGCATTCGTTTCACCGCCAAGTCCCGGGCATCGAGCGCAATAAAGAATACCGCGCGCAGGGCCGGCACCTCGAAGTACGCGCTGCCGTCCGCCTCAACCGGCACCGTGCCGAGCACGCGTTCCAGCGTAAATGTGCCTGCATAGCTCAACGGGTCCATGCCGCCGGTATAGTTGATCGGTTTCGGCAGAGACTCGAGGACGAGCAATTTCTTGATCTCGCCCGGTTTAACTCCGGCCATGTTGCGACCAAGATAAACGTTGTCCAGGAGATACCGGCCCGTGGCCGCCGCGAGATTGACCCGGGCCGGAATCACCCGTTCGCGCGGCCGCGGCGCCAACGGCCGCGGCTCATGCAGCCAGACCTCGCCGAACTCCCGTGGCAATTCAAACAGCACTTCCGTCTGGCCGTGGTCATCCAGCACGAGCAGTCGCCGGTCGCATGCCGCGAGAAACAATGACGGCGTCAGCGCCCACGGATCCCGGTATCCTCCGGAGCGGCTGATCGTGCGCAGGTCGGCCAGTTCATCGGGACCGCGTTTCTGGCTGACGGTCGCCACGAAGCCGGCATGCTCCCGGGCCCCGTGGCCCAGCGAGTTGATGAACACGACCCGGTCCGTGCCGGGGATGGGTTTGGCGTCGAGGTACACGTCGCCGGGATGGAAGTTGCCGAAGTAAACGGCCTGGCCGGTGCCGTCCGGGTTCATCGTCCAGAGATGATGATAGTGGACCTGCGACCGGTCCACGTACTCCCA
>JAPLSZ010000001.1 GCA_026398385.1 Kiritimatiellota bacterium
CGCAAATACTGGCCGGTGTAGGACTTCGGATTGGCCATGACGGCCTCCGGCGTGCCTTGGGCGATGATCTGCCCGCCGGCTTCCCCACCCTCGGGACCGAGATCAATCACATAATCCGCCGTCTTGATGACGTCCAGGTTATGCTCGATGATCACCAGCGCGTTGCCGGCATCGCGCAGCCGCAGCAGGACCTGCAGGAGCTTGTGCACATCCGCGAAATGCAGGCCGGTGGTGGGCTCATCCAACAGATACAGCGTGCGGCCGGTATCCTTCTTGCTGAGTTCGGCGGACAACTTCACGCGCTGCGCCTCGCCGCCGGACAGCGTCGTGGCCGGCTGGCCGAGCTGGAGATAACCGAGCCCCACGTCGGACAGCACCTTCAGCTTGCGCTCCATCGCCGGGAGGGCGCGGAAGAATTCCAGCGCCTCGTCAATCGTCATGTTGAGCACCTCGGCAATGTTCCGGCCGGCGTACCGGACGTCCAGGGTCTCGCGGTTATACCGCAACCCGCGGCACTGTTCGCAGGTGACATACACATCCGGCAAAAACTGCATCTCGATCTTCAGGATGCCGTCGCCTTTGCAGCGCTCGCACCGGCCACCCTTGACGTTGAAGCTGTACCGGCCCGGCCCATAGCCGCGGACGCGCGAGCCGGGCAGCTGGGCGAACAGGTCGCGGATCAGCGAAAACGCGCCCGTGTAGGTCGCCGGGTTGCTGCGCGGCGTCCGGCCGATCGGCGACTGGTCAATCACGATCACTTTGTCCAGATGCTCCAGGCCGGTAATCTTGCGGTGCTTGCCGGGCCGGTCCTTGGCGCTGTAAAAGTGGCGAAACATCGCGCGGCGCAGGATGTCGTCCACCAGCGTGCTCTTGCCGCTGCCAGACACGCCCGTGACGCACACCATGGCGCCGAGCGGCAGTTTGACGTTGATGTTCTTGAGGTTGTTTTCCGCTGCGCCCAGGATTTCCAGGAAGGCCCCGTTGCCCGGAAAACGCTTCTCCGGCACCTGGATTTCCATGTCCCGGTTGAGGTAGCGGGCCGTCAGGGACCGCGGCTGCTTCAGCAGCTCGGCGACCGTCCCGGCGTGGACCACCGCGCCGCCGTGCCGGCCCGCGCCGGGGCCCAAGTCAATCACATAATCCGCCGCGCGGATGGTCTGCTCGTCGTGCTCCACCACCACGACGGTGTTGCCGAGATCGCGCAAGCCCTTCAGCGTGGCGATCAGCCGGTTGTTGTCGCGCTGGTGCAGGCCGATCGAGGGCTCGTCGAGCACGTACAGCACGCCGACCAGCCCCGCGCCAATCTGCGTGGCCAGCCGGATGCGCTGCGCCTCGCCGCCGGACAGCGTGCCGCTTTCGCGGTCGAGCGTCAGGTAGTCCAGGCCCACGTTCGCCATGAACTGCAGCCGCTGGCCAATTTCCTTGATCACCTCGTGCACGATCTTTTCCTCCTGCGGGGTGATCGCCAGATGATCGAAGAAAGCCATCGCCGCCTGCACCGAGAGCCGCGTGACCTCCATGATGGACTTCCCGCTGACCCGGCAGGCCAGGGTCTCCGGACGGAGACGCGCGCCCTGGCAGGCCGTACAGGGCTGGCGGCTCATATACTCGGCCAGCTTCTGGCGCATGTAATCGCTCTCCGTCTCCTCGTAGCGCCGCTTGAGATTCGGCACGATGCCCTCAAAAGGCTTGGCGTACTTGTGATACGATCCGCCGCGCCAGAAGCCGAAGCTCATCGTCTCTTCGCCCGAGCCGTTCATCAGGATCTGCCGGAAGGTTTGCGGCAAATCCTCCCACGGGGTTTCCATGTCCGCGTCGTAATGCCGGGCCGCCGCGCGCAGCAGGTTCTTGAGGTAAATGATCATCCGCCGGCCGCCGCGCCGCCAGGGATGAATCGCGCCCCCCTCCAACGAAAGCTTCTTGTCCGGCACCACCAGATCTTCGTCGAACACCATCATCGTGCCCAGGCCCAGGCAGGTCGGACAGGCGCCGTAGGGGCTGTTGAAGGAAAAATGCCGCGGCGTGAGCGTGTCGAAGCTGATCCCGCAGTCCGGGCAGGCGTTTTTTTCGGAAAACAACTTTTCCTTCCACTCGTCCGTCGCCTCCGGCACCGCCGCCAGCAGCAGGCCCTCACCCTGTTTCAGCGCCAGCTCGACGGAATCCGTCAACCGCGTCCGAATCTTGTTGGTGATCACGAGCCGGTCCACCACCACCTCGATGGTATGCTTCTTGTTCTTCTCCAGCTCCGGCGCCTGGTCGAGATCGTACAGTTCGCCGTTCACCCGCACACGGACAAACCCCTGCTTGCGCAGCGACTGGAAAATCTCCCCGTGCTGGCCCTTGCGCCCCTTGACCACCGGCGCGAGCAGGATCAGCTTGGTCAGGACCGGCAGTTGCAGGAGCTGCTGCACGATCTCGTCCGCGCTCTGCTGCGCGATCGGTTTGCCGCATTGGTAACAGTGCACCCGGCCAATGCTCGCGTAGAGCAGGCGGAGATAATCGTGGATTTCCGTCGTGGTCGCCACGATGGAGCGGGGATTCGCGCCGGCGGTCCGCTGTTCGATGGCAATGGCCGGCGAGAGGCCCTCGATGTAGTCCACGTCCGGCTTTTGCATCTGTTCCAGGAATTGCCGGGCATAGGCCGACAGGCTCTCCACGTACTTCCGCTGGCCTTCCGCGTACAAGGTGTCGAAGGCCAGCGACGATTTGCCCGAACCGCTCAAGCCCGTGATCACCGTCAAACTATTGCGCGGGATGTTGACCGTGATATTCTTCAGGTTGTGTTCCCGCGCCCCGGCTACCGTTATAAAATCTTTTGACATAGCGTGTTAACCGATACTCCTTCCACACAAACACGTAACCTTAGCACAGCCTGAGCCCGGCCGCCACCTGTTTTTTGCTATTTTGTAAGGCCTCAGTCATATGGTGGTTCTTAGGGGCGTCGCTGGCGATAAGATCATACTGTAGGCCGGGTCTCC
>JAPLSZ010000314.1 GCA_026398385.1 Kiritimatiellota bacterium
ATCGCTGCCAACCGTCGCGTGGAGGAAACACTCCAAAACATGCGAAAAATAGCTCAGCACGCCATCCTGCGTGCGCTCCCGGATTCGCCCGGAAAACGATCTCGGAAAACGTCCTAAAAGCTGCTTATCTTAGTGCCATTCGGGTCAGTCCTTGCATGGTTGCATTTTTCAGTTTCTGCCGGTCACGATCTTCCGGATTGCGATACCTCGCCACGGCCCGGCACATGACGTGGTATGTCGCCCCGGCGAACCGTTCGCGACGCGAAGTTCTCATCCAACTTGAACTTCATTTGGCGACTTCCATAGGCATGTCCACGTACCGATCGCGCGACATCTCTGCGCCATAAGCCATGGCAGCAAAAATATCTTCTCGCTTCAGTTGCGGATATTCGGCCAACAGTTCTTTCATATTTCACCTTCTCCCGAAATGTGGCCCCTAATTTGCGGTATCCCATGCCGCCTGCAAGAGGAACGCTCTACCTTCCCCACGATGGTTGCAAGCAGGAAAAAAGATATTTCGTGCCGGCCTGATCCGGGATCTGCTGGTTGAGCATGCCTATTGGAAGACGGCGAGGGCGGGGCTACACCCGGCCCCCTACGAGGGGGGGTGGGGGCACCCCCCTTCGACGATTATATTTACTCCAGTTTGACAGGCACAACCTCGTGATGTATGTTCATCTTCAACTGACCGTGATAGATGAAGTGGCCGGGGCCTTGGCCCGCGCAGGGAACGCGGACGTGGCGCCGGCGGTTTTTTATCAACGCACGTGACGCAGGAAGAACATTATGCTGAAAATAGCTTTGCAAAACGGGGAATTCGTAATCACCTGCGAGTTCGTTCCCGGCCGTGGCAAAGACGGGACGAGCGTGGACGCCGCGCTCCATTTTGCGCGTGACGTGGCCGCGTCGGGCACCAGGATCCATGCCGTCAGCCTGACCGACAATCCCGGGGGCAATCCCGCGATCTCACCCGATGCGCTGGCTCCGGAGATTCAGAAATACGGACTGGAGGCGCTGGTTCATTTCTCCTGCCGGGATCTGAATCGGAACGCCGTCGAATCGCGCGTGATGGCGCTCGCCCGGGAGGGCATCAACAACCTCCTGGTCGTGACGGGCGACTACCCCGCCAGCGGGTTTGAGGGCCACGCGGCCGGCGTATTCGATCTGGATGCCGTCCAGACCGTCAAATACCTGAAGGCGATGAACGCAGGGCTTGAGATCCCCGGCGCCAAGAAGGGCACCACGATCCGCCTTCCTCAAACGAATTTCTTCATCGGCGCCGCCGTGTCGCCCTTTAAGTTCAAGGAGGAAGAACTGCTGCCACAGTTCTTCAAGCTCGAGAAGAAAATCGCCGCGGGCGCGGACTTCGTCATCACCCAGTTGGGCTATGACATGCGCAAGGTCCTGGAGGTTAAGCGCTATATGGCCAGCCGGAAGCTCCTGGTCCCGCTGGTGGGCAACGTCTACGTGTTGAGCTACGGCGCGGCCAAGACCATGCACGCGGGGCTGGTGCCGGGCTGCGTGGTCTCGGACGAGTTGCTGAGCGTGATCGAAGCCGAGTCCAAGGCACCGGACAAGGGCAAGCAGCAGCGCCTGGAGCGCGCCGCGAAAATGGTGGCGATGTTCAAGGGCATGGGTTTTGCCGGCGTCCATATCGGCGGGTTCGCCCTCAAGACCGACGACTTCCTGTTCATCATCAACCGGGCGGCCGCCCTCGAGGCGCAGTGGGAAGCGTTCATCCCGGAGGTCGCTTTCGGCAGAAAAGACGAATACTACGCCTTCCCCCCGCCGCAGACGTACCGTCCCGGCGCAGTGGACGACGATCCCGTCAAGCCCATCGGCAGGGGCCGAAGGTCGTTCAGTTATGCGTGTTCGGATATTTTCCACCGGCTCGTCTTTGAGCGCCAGAGCCTGGTCTGCAAGCTGCTGACGCGCTACTACCGCGCGGTCGGGGACCGCTCGTGGCTGGCCCGGCTGGCGCACGCCGTTGAGGCGCCGGTCAAGGCGCTGCTCTATGACTGCCAGGACTGCGGCGATTGCGCGCTACCGGATATGGCCTATTGCTGCCCGCAGGGGCAGTGTGCCAAGCAGCAGCGTAATGGGCCCTGCGGCGGCAGCACCCGCGGCATGTGCGAGGTCTATCCCGACGAGAAGCCGTGCGTCTGGACCAAGGCCTACCAGCGGCTGAAGAGCGCCCGGAAACTGGAGGAGCTGCGCACCCAATACGTCCCGCCGCGCAAGATGGAATTGGCCCATACATCGGGGTGGGCGAACTATTTTCTAGGGCGGGACCACGCGGCGCCGCCGGTCAAGCAAGCGGCACCGGAAGGCATCCACTGATATGAAACTGGCGGTCACCGGCAAAGGCGGGGTGGGCAAGACCACGGTGTGCGCCCTGCTCGCAAAGGCCTTGAAGGCGACCGGCCATGACGTCGTGGCGATCGACTGTGACCCCGACTCCAACCTCGCGGCCTGCATGGGTTATCCGCATCCGGAGCGCCTCAAGCCGCTGGTGGAGTTGAAAGCCCTGATCGAGGAGAAAATGGGCGTTCAGCCGGGCACGACCGGCGGCCTGTTCCGCCTCAACCCGTTTGTCGAAGATATACCCGATCGGTATGCCGTCGATATCGGTGGCCTTCGCGTGCTGGTCGCCGGCGCCGTGAAGAAGGGGGGCGCCGGCTGCTATTGTCCCGAGAACGCTCTGATCCGGGCGCTGATTGCCCACCTGCTCACGGACGAGCGGACGGATCTCGTGCTGGACATGGAAGCCGGCGTGGAACATCTCAGCCGCGGCACGGTCCGTAGCGTGGACGCCCTGCTGGTGGTCGCTGATCCGTCCCTGCGCGCTGTGGAGACGGCGTTGCGGATCGGAGAACTGGCGGGCCAACTGGGCCTGCGTCAGATTTTAGCCATAGGAAACAAAATACGGTCGGAGAAGGATCGGCGTTTTCTGGCCGAAGCCCTGCCCGGCTGGAAGTTCGCCGGTTTTCTGCCGTACGATGACAGCCTCCGTGATGCGGAGATGTCCGGACGTTCGGTGAACGATGGCGCAGGTCGGGAGACCGTGGCGGCGGCGGCGCGTATAACCGGCTTCCTCGCGGCCCGACCGGCTGGCGGACAGTCAACATGAGGCAACGGTAATGAAGAAAACAACCATGCAGATTGACGAGCGGACTGCCGATCCTGTCGCGCAGGAGGTCTTGCAGAAGACCAACGATGCGGGGATCGAAACCGCGCACACACGGCATTTGGAACAGGGCACGCGCTGTCCTTTTGGCGAAAAGGGCGTCTGCTGCCGCATTTGCGACATGGGGCCGTGCCGCATCAGCCTGCGGGAGACCGGCGCCAAGCGCGGGGTCTGCGGCGCTACGGCGGAGACCATTGCCGCGCGGCAGTTGATCCGGCAGGTGGCCGCCGGCGTGGCGGCCCATTCGGATCATGGGCACGACATTGTCAAGACGCTCAAGCTGGCAGCCAAAGGCGAAGCGCAGGGATACTCGATCAAGGACCCGCAACGGCTGCTGGCGCTGGCACGCGAGTGGGGCGTGAAGACCGAAAACCGGAAAGTGGAGGAACTCGCCCTGGAGATGGCGGACCTGGCGCTCGGCCAGTTCAATCAGCAGGAAGGTGAAATCCGGTACCCCGCCCTGCGCGCTCCCGAGGCCACGGTGCAGAACTGGCGCAAGCTCGGGCTCATCCCGGTTGGCGTCGAGCACGAGATCGTGGAGACGCTGCACCGCACGCACGAAGGCGTCGACGCCGACTACGTGAACCTAATCATGCACGGCCTGCGGACCTCCATGGGCGACGGATGGGCCGGGGCCATGCTCGCCACCGATTTCAGCGACATCCTCTTCGGCTCCCCCCAACCGGTCCGGAGCCAGGTGAACCTCGGCGTGCTGCGGACGGACGCGGTCAACATCGTCGTTCACGGACACGAGCCCACGCTGTCGGAGATGGTCGTAGCGGCCAGCCGCGATCCCGAGCTGCTGAAATTTGCGAAGGAAAAAGGCGCCGCCGGCATTTTGGTGGGAGGCATTTGCTGCACGGCGAACGAGATCCTCATGCGCCAGGGCGCCCCGGTCGTGGGCAACTTCCTGCACCAGGAACTCGCGCTGGCGACCGGCGCGGTGGACGTGATGCTCGTGGACGTGCAGTGCATCATGCCGGCGCTGGTCGAGCACGCCGAGAAGTTCCATACCAAGGTCATTACGACCAGCAAGAAGGCGCGGATCCCCGGCGCCCAGCACATCGCGTTCGACGAGGAGCACGCCTACGACATCGCCAAGCAGATCGTCCGGACGGCGATCGAGAACTATCCCAACCGTCGCGTGGTGGACATCCCGGCGGGCAAGACGGATCTGGTGGCCGGTTTCACGGTGCAAAACACGTTCCGGCACCTGGGCGGGCGGTATCGCGCGACATTCCGGCCGCTCAACGACGGCATCATCTCGGGGCGCCTGCGCGGCGTGGCGGCCGTGATTGGCTGCAACACGGTCCTGAAGACTCAGGACGACAGTCACATCAAAATGGTGCGGGAACTTATCGCGAACGACGTCCTCGTGGTCATGACGGGATGTGCGGCAACGGCCTGTGCCAAGGTGGGGTTGCTCCAGCCCGAAGCCGCCGCCAAGTGGGCCGGCGCGGGCCTGCGGGAAATCTGCGAGGCCGTTGGGCTTCCGCCGGTGCTGCATCTCGGTTCCTGCGTGGACAACAGCCGCATCCTGGTCGCGCTGTGCGAGATGATCAAGGAAGGCGGGCTCGGCGACAAACTTTCCGACCTGCCCATCGCCGGCGCCGCGCCCGAGGCCATGTGCGAGAAGGCGATTGCCATCGGCTTCTACTGCGTCGCCTCGGGCGCCTACGTCAACTACAGCCCGGCCATGCGCGTCCTCGGCAGTCCTGTCCTGACCAAGTTCCTCACCGCGGACATCGAGCAGCTCGTCGGGGGCAAGTTCAACTTCGAAGACGATCCCGTGAAGGCGGCTCGCCTGATGATGGCGCACATGGACAAGAAACGCGCCGCCCTGAAGCTGCGGCCGCTGATGTACGCCAAGAGTTTTCTGTCGGAAGAAGTTGCGGCCGCGGCGGCCGACGCGGGTGCGCCAGCGCCTACCCGGAGCGAGGGCCCGGTGTCGGGCATCAAGCGCGGCTGCGGGGGACACGCAACTGCGGTCGCGGGCGTTCCGCACGGAGGCGCTTGTGCAGATTGCGCACAGTGAGCAAGGAGAGCCTGTAACATGTCAAAAATCATAGCCAGCGCCGCCATTCGCGGCGCCCATGCCATCTACGCCCAGACGGCGGATCTTTACGCAAAGGCTTGCCAGGAGCAGGGCGCCCAGACCCCGGTGGGGTTTCCGGATACGGCCTACTACCTGCCGATGGCGCACGCGCTGCTGGGGCTCAACATCGAGAACCTGGGCCAGATGCGGCCGGTGCTCGACCACGCCCGGGAACTCCTGGGGCCGGCCCCAAGCGAAAACCTGTGGTTCCCCTACCTGGGGACGGCCCTGGACGCGGGCATAGCGACCCTGCTCTGCGAAGAGCTCATCATGGCCTTGCGTTATCTGCATGCGCAGGAGCCGCAGCCGGACTGCAACGGGTTCTTCACGGATACGATCCTCCGCACCCTGGGCATCCAGCTTGTGGACGGGCGCATGCCGGGGTTCGCCGCCATTCTGGGCGCGGCGCCGGACAGCAAGACCGCGGTCAAGATCGTCCGTGAGTTCCAGAAGCGCAGCATCATGGTGTTCGTGGGCTCCTCCTCCGGCGGGGTCAGTATCATTGACCAGTTGATGGAAGAGAAGGTGCAGATGGGCTGGGACTCCTACATCGTGCCGTACGGGCGCGACACCCTGAGCGCCATCTACCCGCTGAGCTGGGCCATCCGCGGCGCGCTGACCTTCGGCGGCCTGAAAGCCGGACAGGCCCGCAAGTGCCTGGAGTACTGCAAGAACCGCGTCTTCGCCTTCGGGGTAACGCTGGGCGAGGTCGACGACATCAAGTACGCCACCGGCGCCGGCGCGATCAACATGGGTTTCCCGATCATTGCGGACACGGACATCCCGCAGATTCTGCCCACCGGCATCTGCACCTACGAGCACGTCGTTCACGAGCTGAACCACGACCGCCTCGTTCCCCGCTGCATCGAGGTCCGCGGCGTCAAGGTCTCTGTATCGCAGATCGACATCCCGGTGTCCTACTCCGCCGCCTTCGAAGGCGAGCGGGTGCGGCGCGAAGATACGCACGTGGAGTTCGGCGGAAAATACTCCACGGCGTTCGAATTCGTTCGCATGCAGGAAATGGACAAGGTTGAGGACGGCAAGATCGAACTAATCGGCCCGGACAGCGACACGGTCCAGATCGGCGGGGCCATGCCCCTTGGCCTCGTAGTGGAGATCGCCGGCCGCGCCATGCACTCCGATTTCGAGCCCCTCATCGAGCGTAAGATCCATGATTTCTTGAACTACGGCATGGGCATCTTTCACATGAGCCAGCGCGACATCATCTGGGTCAGGATCAGCAAGGAGGCCTATGCCAGCGGATTCAGGCTGAAGCACTTCGGCACCATGATCCACGCCCAGATTCACAACCTGTACAGCAAGATCGTGGACAAGGTGCAGGTGAAGATCATAACCGATCAGGCACAGGTCGAAGCGGCGTTACGGGAAGCCCGCAAATCCTATGCGCAGCGCGACGAGCGCATTCTCGGCATGACCGACGAAAGCGTGGACGTTTTCTACTCCTGCGCGCTGTGCCAGTCGTTTGCGCCGAACCATATCTGCGTGATCAGCCCGGAGCGCCTGGG
>JAPLSZ010000328.1:0-2416 GCA_026398385.1 Kiritimatiellota bacterium
GAGCAGATGGAGCTGGAGTTCTTTGTCAAACCCGGCACCGACGCCGAGTGGCACGAGTACTGGGTCGCCGAGCGCCTGAAATGGTATCAGCGCATCGGCCTGCCCGAGGGCCGGCTGCACCGCTACGTCTATGGGCGGGATGAACTGGCGCACTACGCCAGCGCCTGCGTGGACGTGCTCTACGACTTCCCCTTCGGCACGCAGGAGCTCGAAGGCATCGCCGCGCGCGGCGCTTTCGATCTCAGCCGGCACCAGCAGTTCAGCGGCAAGTCCATGGAATACTTCGACCAGGATACGAAGGAAAAGTTCGTGCCGCACGTCGTTGAGCCGTCCGCCGGCACGGACCGCATCGCGCTGGCGCTGCTCTGCGAGGCGTTTCATGAGGAGTGGGTGCCGACCAGCGACGTCGCCGGCACGCAGCCGATCCCGGTGGACTATGCGAAGCCCGTGCCGCTGGGTTGTGAGACGCGCACGGTGCTGCGTTTTGCGCCCTGTATCGCGCCGATCAAGGTCGCCGTCTTCCCGTTGCTCAAGAACAAGCCGGAGCTGGTCAACAAGGCGCGGGGCGTTTACGACGTGCTCCGTAAACGCTGGAGCGCCTTCTGGGACGTCGCTGGGGCGATTGGCCGCCGCTATCGGCGGCAGGACGAAGCCGGCACGCCGTTTGGCGTCACGGTGGACTTCCAGACCCTGGAAGACGACACGGTCACCCTGCGTGAGCGCGACTCCATGCAGCAAATCCGGTTGAACATCGCCGCCTTACCGGATCAACTGGCCGCTGCCATGGGATCATGAGCATGGGTACGGGCTTCCATTTCAAATGTCCGGTCTGCGGCCAGTACATGGAGGCGCCGGCCGAGATGGCCGGGCTGACGGTCCTGTGTTCGGCGTGCGGGCAAAGGCTGAGCATTCCACGGTCCGCGAAGAAGGCGCGTCTGGCGGAGGCCGAGGTGGCGAAGAAGTCCACCATCCGGATAGATCTGGCCGCCCAGGGCGGCCTGCCGCCCGAACCCAAACCGCGGCGCGTGGTCATCAAGCGCGCGGCCGGCCGCTAGGAGCCCGGCGTTGAAGTCTTTCGCGAAATGCGCCGCCGACTGGCGCTGGCAGCTGCGCCACCGCATCCGCTCGGTGCCGGAACTGGTGGCGCGCTTCCCCGCCTTGGGCCGGCACGCCGCCGGCATCGCCGCGGCCTCCGCAAAATTCCCGCTCGCGATCACGCCGTACTATGCGGGGCTGATCGGGCGCGCCGTTGAGGCCGACCCGATCTTCCGCCTCGCTGTGCCGCAGGCGGTGGAGCTTGCCGAAAGGAATTTCCAAAGCCTCGACCCGATGGGCGAGGGGCGCCACGCGCCGGTGCCGGGACTCATCCGCCGCTACCGCGACCGCGCGCTGATCCTCGTCTCCTCGACGTGTGCCACCTACTGCCGGCACTGCGACCGCAAACGCGTCGCCGGTCGGCGTGAAGGCGCGCTCACGGCCGCACAGCTCCGGCGCGCCGTCGCGTGGATCGCGCAGCACCGGGAAATCCGCGACGTGATCCTTTCCGGCGGCGTTCCGCTGACGCTGGGCGACGCGGCCCTTGAGCGCATGCTCGCGGCGCTCCGCGCCATCCCGCACGTCGAGATCATCCGCATCCATACGCGGACGCCGGCGACGCTGCCGCAGCGCATTACGCCGGGCCTGGTACGGAGGCTGCGCCGCTTCCAGCCGCTATGGATCAACACGCAGTTCAACCATCCGCGCGAGCTGCAGCGCAGGCCGCGCTGGCCCGGCTGGCGGACGCCGGTTTTCCGCTCGGCAACCAGGCGGTGCTGCTGCGCGGAGTGAACGACTCAGCGGCGGTGCTGGAGGAACTGTTCCGTGGCCTGGTTCGCCACCGCGTCCGGCCGTACTACCTGTTCCAGTGCGAACTGGTGCGCGGCGCGGAGCATTTCCGCGTGCCCATCCGCCGGGGCCTGGAAATCATGGATCAGCTCCGCGGCCGGCTGGGCGGGCTGGCGTTGCCGGCTTACGTGCTCGACACGCCCGTCGCCGGCAAGCTTCCGCTGACCGTCGGCACGGTGGTCGGCGCCGCGGGGCGCCGCCTGACGTTGCGCCCCGCCGCGGGGCGCCGCGTGGTTTATCCGGAGCCGGCCTGGCCACGCTCCCGGGGCAAGGGCGAACAGCGACATGAAAGGTCATGAGGTTATATGAAGGTTTCCATAATCATTGCAATATATAGAGATGTGCGTGCGCTCCAGGTTATAATGGAAAGCATAAAAAGCCAGACCGTTTTGCCTTATGAGATCATTGTGGCTGAAGATGGAAACTCTGTTGAGGTGGCCGAGTATATTAAAACAGTTGACGCTGGTGCTATCTTGCTAAAACATACATCACATGAGGATCGAGGGTGGCGGAAAACAACCTCGCTTAACAA
>JAPLSZ010000328.1:2451-7243 GCA_026398385.1 Kiritimatiellota bacterium
ATCATTGTGGATGGTGACTGTTTTATGCATCATAAATATGTTGAAAGCACGCTGCTGCTTGCCGAAGATAGAACAGTTTTATGCGGCCGCAGAGTAAATCTTGACCGCACTATTTCCGAGGCCCTGCGCTCCGGTAAAATCACGCCTTACAGCTTTTCCAGAAATTATATCTATAGAGTATTTGAATTGTTTCGAAGGGGCACAAAAAAAATTGAGGAAGGAATTTATATTCACCCCCCATCCTTTTTCTATAAATGCTTAAAATATAAGCATAAAGGAAAGGCAGCGCTGCTGGGTTGTTCCTGGTCTGCGCCAACCAGCCTTATTTTTGAGGTGAACGGGTTCGATGAGGATTATAATGTTCCGACAGCGGGTGAAGATACAGACATTGAAATGCGCATGCGCAGGGCCGGCATGAAATTCAGCATGGTAAAGAATGCCGCCATTGTTTATCATTTATTTCATGCGACAAAGTATGATAAGGAAAGCAATAGAATAGCCATCGCGATTCTTAAGGGCAGGGATAAGAACGCAACCATGTGTAAGAATGGTTTAAAGAAAGTGTAACAGCCCCGTCCCGGATTCTTGCGCAAGGCGGGTTGCCGCCCGGCTACGAGATGCCGGTGAGGTACAGCGGGCTGCCGCCGACGTCCAGCGGGGCCTGCGCAGAGCCCAGCGGTTTGCCGCGGGCGTTGCACGCCGCCTGGAAGGCAAACGGCGGGGTGAAGCGCGCGGGCGCCGGATGCGCATAGACCAGCGCATGGCGCGCGCCGTCCGGCGCGCGAAACTGGTAGCACTGGACGCCGTCCGCGTTGACCAGGCGCCGCTCGAAGGTGCTGTCGCCCAGCAGGGCCAGGAAGAAGCGCAACTGGTGGTAGGCGGGGCGCAGCCGCCAGGCGCCGGGTTCGGGCTGGGTGTCGTCCACGAGGCCGAAGCCGCGCGCGACCAGCCGCCACCAGTACACCCGCTCGACCAGGCCGGAGCAGAGGGCGATGAGCAGATAGCGGAGCAGATAGTCGGCGTAATCCTGCTCGGTGACGCTGGGATCGTGGCGCCGCGGGCCGGGTGTTTCGTAAGGGGAGCCCACCGGCGACCAGACGCCGGTGCCCAATAGCGGCCAGTTGACCTCGGAGACGATCAGCCGCGGCTCGCAGACCGGCGCCCAGGCGGCGATGGCGCGGGCGAGGGCGAATTTCTCCCCGGCGGCGAAGGGGCCCTGGCGGTTTTCCGGCGCGCCGCGCCGATCCACGTACAGGTGGTGCGACAGCGCCTGGAAGCGAAAGCCGCGCGGCAGCAGACGCAGCAAGGCCATGAGATAATGATATTCAAAATCAATCGCGGCCGGACCCATGAGGCGGAGACCCAGGTGCCGGCGCTGCAGCTCGATCGCCGGCGCCAGCAGTTGCAGGTAGTCCTCCAGGCGCCACAGGCCCCACTTCACGCGGTTGACGGCGTGGCCCACCTCCACCCAGTCCACGATGTCCGCCAACGGCTCCAGCGCGCCGACGACAAAGTCCCGCCAGCGCGCGGGCTCCAGCACCGCCCGGCGGTCCTGCACCAGCGCGATGGAAACCGGGTGGCCGGCGGCGTGCAGCCGCCGCGCGAGCTGGGCGACGAAGGCCTGGTGCGCCGGCGGCTCGTGATGATAACAACGCAGGATGACCGGTATCCGTCCGAGATCCGCCAGCAGGCGCAATTCCGCGTCGGCGGTGGCCGGCGTCGGCTGGAGCGCGACCCCGATGCGCTGGGCGAGGGACACCGGGCCGGCAAAGCTCTGCGCGCGCAGCGCCCGGTAGCTTTTTATCACTGGCCAGGCGTCCGCGGCGACGGCCCGCGCCACCTGCCACGAGTTGGATAAGGGTAGATAGCGGTGGCGGTCGTGCCGCGTCAGGGCGCTGATGGCCTGCGCCGAGCGCTCATCCCAGATCCAGAGGTCTCTTTCCGGCGGATAGGTTTCGGCCGCGCCGCGCATGCCGGGCCGCCGCTCCCGGAAGGGATGGCGGTAACGGCGGGTCAGCGTGTGGAGCGCAAAGAGCCCGCGGTAAAATTTCTCCCAGCGTTGGAAGCACGTGGACGGCCGGGCGTTAAAATACATCTCCATGAACACGCGCCGTAAATCGGAGGGCAGCGTGAGGCGGGAAATATCCCGCGCGCGATCCGCCGTCGAAAGCGCGGTCTTCAGGCGGGCGCGGTTCAGGTCGAGAAACTGCACATCGTCCCAGGCGGCGTCGCCCCGCCGGCGCAGAAAGATGTTCTGGTTGCCGAGGTCGTTGTGCCGCACGCCCGCCGCGTGCAGATGCCGGACGGCGTCGGCCACGCCCTGCAGCAGGCTCATGAATTTTTCGCACAGCGGGTCATGCCGGTACAGGCGGATCAGTTCGTCGCGCAAGCTCACCAGGTCCGGCTGATACAGCGACAGATAGTAGCTTTCCAGCAGCCGGCCGCCCTGCCAGCGCTCCAGACAGGCCACCGGCGCCGGCGTGCCGACGCCCCGCTCCCGCAGCCGGCAGGCGGCGAGGAAGGATCGCTGCGCCTTGGTGCCGCGCCGCCGGGCCCGGCCGTCCTTCAGCAGCGTTTGCCGTCCGAAGGCCTTGACCGCCACGGCCAACGGCCCGCGGGCAGAGGGCCATTCCAGCCGGACGATGCGATGGCGGCCGCCGGACAAAACCACGGCCTCCGGCCCTTCCAGCCGCCCGGCCAGGTGTTGCAAAGGCTCCCGCAACAAGGGCTCGTCGAAGTTCGGGCTGATCCACGCCTGATAGGGCCCGCAAGCTGTTGCCCGGATGGGGTTCATACGAATGCGGCGCATTCTAGCCTCCGGCGCCGAATAACCAAGCAAACATTATCCCCACTTTGCCGCCTTGACGGGGGCGCATGATCAAGCATACTCGCCCGGAGATCGAAATCCGGAGGGACTGTTGACGGATAAGACCCAGCCGCGCGTGGTCGTGGATTTGTGCCAGGACTGGCGCTTTCTCCGGCGGCGCGTCGGGCGGCGCTGGGTGCGCGCCGCCGGGGGCGACGAGGGCGCGCCGGTGGATTTACCGCACTGCTGGAATCAGCAGGACGATTTTCAGGAAGGGGTGGTATACTACCGCGGGCCGGGCGCCTACCGGAAGATCTTCCGCCTGCCGGCCGACGCGCCGCGCGCGGGACGGCTGTGGACCCTCGAGTCCGAGGGCTTTTACGGGACCGGTGACGTCTGGCTCAATGGGCAGCGGCTGGGCCGGGTGGATGGCCAATACCTCGGCTTCGAACTCCCCGCCAGCCGGCCGCTGCGGCTGGACGGCGACAATCTGCTGGGCATCCGGCTGACCAATCGTTGCCGGGCGCATGTCCTGCCCGGCATCAAGGACCCGGATTTTCTGCTGTACGGCGGACTGGCCGGGCGCCTGCGGCTGGTGGGCCGGCCCGAGTTGTGTTTTACCGGGGATGCGCAGGTCTGCGGCGAGGGCGTGCTGGGTCCGGCGCCGACGGCGGTGGTCCGCGGCACCGTGGCGAACGATTCTGCGCGGGAGCGGATTTTTTCGGTGCGCTGGACCATCGCGGCCGCGCCGCGGGGCGCGGTGGACGCGGAAGCGCTGGTCGAACTGCGGCTGGCGCCCGGGGCCCGCGGCCGCGTGGGCCCGCTGCGGTTGGCGGTGCCCGGCGCGCACCGCTGGTCGCCGGCCAGCCCACGGCTGTACCAGGTGCGCGGCGTGATCGAGGAGGCCGGCGTCCTGGTGGATGCGGCGGAAGTCCGGTTCGGGTTCCGCGCGGCCGAGTTCCGGCCGCACCAGGGTTTTTTTCTGAACGGTGAGCGGTTGGAACTGCGCGGCTGCAACCGGCACGAGAATATGCCGGGGTTCGGCAACGCGCTGCCGGATACGCTGCACCGTGAGGACGCGCGGCTGATCAAGAGCCTGGGTTTTAATTTTGTCCGCCTCTCGCACTATCCCGAAGCCCCCGTGTTCCTGGACGCTTGCGATGAGCTGGGCCTGCTGGTGCACGCCGAGCTCGCGTCATGGAAAAGCGTCCGCACCGGACGCTGGCTGACCAACGCCTGCCGGCAGTTAAACGCGCTGATCGTACGCGATCGCCATCATCCCGCCATCATATTGTGGGGCCTGGGTAACGAGTCGCGGTCGCGCCGGGCCTATGTGCGGCTGCGCGCGGCGGCGCGGACGCTGGATCCGGAGCGGCCGGTGATTTACGCCGAGAATCATTTCTACCGGGCGGCGCGCAAAAAGACCGTCGGCCTGACCGACGTCTGGGGGTGCAACTACGAGCTCGATGCGCTGGAACAGGGGCGCGACGCCGCGCGGCTCGGCTGCGTGGTGGTTACCGAGTGCTCGAATTATCCCCTGGCCCGGCGCGGGGATCTGCGGGCCGAGGCGGAGCAGGTGGCGTTGCTGGAGCGGGACCTGGCGCGGCTGCAGGACCAGCCGTATGTCGCCGGCTTCGCGCTGTGGTGCCTGGCCGACTACGGCACGCTGCGCAAGCTGCGCTATGCCCGGCACTGCGGTGTGGTGGATGCCTGGCGGCTGCCCAAGATGGCGGTCGCCCTCCTCCGGGCGCGTTATGGCTCCGCGCCCTTTGTGAAAATCTTCGGCGACTGGGGCCTGGCCGGCGGAGGCCGGCCGCGCGACATCCACATTTTCTCCAACGGCGCTCGTACCACGCTCACGCTGAACGGACGTGAAATCGCCGCGTCCGCCGGCGGCGGGCATCAGACCCTCCAAATCCCCTTCGAACCGGCGGACTTGTGCGTCACGATGGAGCGGAACGGATAAGATGCGACGGATCGGCTCCG
>JAPLSZ010000323.1:0-2510 GCA_026398385.1 Kiritimatiellota bacterium
GCTGCCCGGCATCGGCCAGCAGCTTGCGCACCACGTCGATCTGGTGGAAGCGCGGCCAGATCTGCGCCGCTTTTTTCTTACCGGTCTTCTCGTCCTTGGTTTCGACCACCTGCGCGTAGTTCTCCAGGATGTCGGTCAGGCCCTCGCGGGTGAGGATGCGCTTCCACAGGTAATCGGTCTTGAGGCCGTTGGGATTGGGGGGATTGCCCGCGCCGTCGTTCCAGCCCAGGTTGAAGGGCAGGAACCAAGACGCCTTGCCCTTCAGGTGCGTGCAAAAGCGCACCTCGTGGTCGTCCACCGCGAAGTGCACCACGCAGCGGCCAAACTCGAACAGCCGCTCGCGCGGCTCGCGGTCGCGCTTGTACTGCTGAATGGCGTCATCGACCGTCTGCTTGGTCAGGCTGTTCTTAAGCTCGAAAGTGGCGATGGGCAGCCCGTTGATAAAGAGGCCCAGGTCGAGGGCCAGTTGCGTCTCGTCGCGGCTGTAGCGGAACTGACGGGTGACGCTGAAACGGTTCAGGGCGTAGAGCTGCGCGGCCGCCTCGTTGCCCGGCGACGGCGTGCCATAGAACAGCTCAACCTGGTGCGGCCCGTCCTTGATGCCGTGTCGCAGCACGGCGATGGTGCCGCGTTTGCTGATCTCGCCCTGTAGCCGGGCAAGGAACTTGTGCCGAACGGGGCTGTCGTGGTCGAGATCCAGCATTTCCGCCACCTTGGGCTGCGTCGCTTGCAGGAAGGTGCGGAGTTGGACGAGGTCCACGCAGTACTCGCGGTCGTAATCCGCGGGTGAACCCCCGATCCAGCCGGCGCTGTAGACGGCCGGACGCTCCACCACGCGCCCGGCGGCCACGCTGCCCGGATCGCCTGCCTTCGCTGAGGCTCCGGCGGGCAAGCAGGCATGGCCGGTGAGCCCGGTACAGATCAGGCTTTCAAGGCCGCGTTCGCTGGTATCAGAGGTCACGGGCAACTCCCTGAGGATACGAGGACCGACATCCGCCTTTGCTACATTCTTTACTAAACGCTTTGCTAAAAGGCCAAAATCTGCCGAAGTCTAGCAAAGGGGAAACATCTTGCCTGACAATGCGTTGCGGAGATGATGCGCCATCTATCGATTGATTCCCTGATGAATTTCTTTGCTCAATCATGGAGCGCCTCCACCGGGACCCATTCAGGATGCGATCGTGTGCCATGGTTATTCCCCGAGAAGGTGAGGCTCGTAGTGGTTGCTTTTGAACTCAAACCACTCGGTCTCCGTCGGCAGGGCACGCAGACGGTCAATGAGCACAATGGAGCCGTTTTCGGTCACGATTCATCCTCTGTAGCGAGAGGTTCGCTGTTCTCGCTTGTGTCGGCATCAGTGTCGGCAATGTTTTCGGTCTCGTCAAGCGGCTCCGCGGCTTCATCCAGCAACTCTGCTGCCGCCTTGCGCACGTCGAGCTTGCCGGTGACCACGTCGGCGATCAGGCGGGTGCGATATTCGCGGAGGAGGGTAATCTCCTGGCTGGCATGGGTGATTGCGTCGCTCAGCGACAGTGTCTCCTTGTCAGCAATGCGGATGATCCTGTCTTGTTCCTGTCTTGGGGGCACGCCGATTGTGATACTCATCAGACGATCTTGCGTGAGTTTTGGCTGTGCGGCACCGGAAATCCAGGGTGTGTAGTTCAGTGTTTCCATCACCGCAGCTAAAAACTCAAGGTTGCCGCGCTTTGGTTTCAGGATATGCGCATGGTTATTCACCCAGAATTTACCCCGCGCGATAATAGCCAGAGGCAGGTTGCGTAGAATCAAATTTGCTCCATCTTCAGCAATAAGCAACAACTCATCGTCAAACAAATAGTCATCTACCTTGTCAATTACGCTGGATGCACCGTAGTAGTCGTAGCGATGCAATGTCATTGCTCCACGTTCAGTTCCGCTAAGCGGCACACGACGGAAGTTCAGACAGTGGAACTCATCTTTGACCCGAGATATCTCCCAATGCTCCGGCATATCCCCCAGCCACGCCACACCGGAGGGCTTGAGCCGGACGTTGGGGTCGAGGCCGCGGGTGACGGCGCGGTGGATGATGGCCTGCTTCTGCTCCTCCAGCAGCTTGATCAGCTTCTGTTTGGTGCGGATGTAGCGCCGGATGCGCCGGTCTGCGTGGTCGAGGAAGCAGATGATAGCGGATTGCTCGGCTGGTGGCGGAGCAAAGAACGGAATTTCCTTCATCCGGGTTTCTGCCAAGTCCCACTGACCTATACGCACACCATCGGATGCATTTGTGAAAAAAGGAATATAGGCTTTGGAACGAATCGCAGTATGAAAGAACTCGCCAGCGACACTGTTTATATTGAAGATAAAGTATGCAGGGCTAACAATCCCATTATACTGCGATACGCCGTAGGATCCTTGCCACGCCTTCATCTTGTTCATGGCAAACTGCCCGGCTCGAACGACCTTGTAGTTGCTCAGATCGTCAGGAATAAAGTTGTGGTTCTCGTCTTTGCTTGTCGTGTCACGTTGAATCA
>JAPLSZ010000323.1:2534-6620 GCA_026398385.1 Kiritimatiellota bacterium
TTCTCACGTACGACGGAAAGTAGCGGCAGATCGGGTCGATTCCGCTCGGTCGTGCGCGCCAAAACGTGGCGAAGTTTTCGCACATCCCAGTGATCCGGCACCCCCCCCAGCCACGGCACGCCGGAGTCCTTCATCACAGGATAAGGCTTGAGGTCGGCGATCACGCTTGTACACCATCCCCCATCTGGCGCTCAAATGCCTGGCGCACCAAGCCCATAACGTAGGGCAGCTCATCGAGCGACTTGAGGCCAATCTCCACATCGCCGGTATCCCATCGGCTGATGTTCGTGATATCTCTGCACAGCTTCTTAGGATCGTTGATTTCGGCGAAGGTCAGGTTGATGCTGAGCCGCAGCCGCTTGGCCTGCGGAACCACGTCCACAAAGTTGGTCTCGGCTTTGTAGGCCACATACAGCTTCATGAACTCCTCGGTCACGCAGGGGCCGAGGGCCAGCACCGCCCGGCGAAACGCCTCGAACACTTCTTTCATGCCAGGAGCCAGCAAGTACGGGTGGTCGGCGATGGTGTAGATGCCTGGGAGCTCCGCCGTCGGCTGGTAACCGGCCAGCGTCTCGGCTGAGAGCTTGGGTGCGGCCCAGACGATCAGAGCCTGCTTCGCAAGTCGGCCTGCGCGTTCCTGAATCGCCACCTCAGTCCACTGATCGAGCGTGCCCAGACCCTCGTTAACCTTAAGCGGGCTCTGCTTAAATCCACCCTCCATATCGCGCTTCTCGGCGAAGGGGCGGTCGNNNCGCTTCTCGGCGAAGGGGCGGTCGCTGTACTCGGCATTGTAGCCGGTGAGCGTGAGGTTGCCGAGTGTGTGCAACCATTGCTGTTGTACGCGCTGCCAGTCCGAACCGAGCGCCTGTTTCCACGCCTCCGGGAGGTCGGGGTTCTGCGGCAGGATATGCTCAATGGTGTATTCGTCGACCACCACGCGCTCCTTGCGCCCGTGGTTTTCCAAACGGCGAAGCCAGTAGCTGCGGCTTCGGAAGTTGTACAGGTCACGCGTGTGTAAATCGCGGCGGAACTCGTCGTCACCAGGGAATCGGCGGTAGGAGGGGAGGTTGAGAAAATGCGCCTGGATGCTCTCGAGGTAACGTCCCTTCTTAAGAGCCTTGCCGAAGGTGGCGAAGGTTTTGTTCATCGAATTGGTGGGAATGGCACAGATGGCGCGGCGGAAGACGTATGCTTCGATCAGTCGGACTACGGCGGTGAAATCATCGGCGCTGAGCGTGCCGCCAGCATAATCGCGGTAAAGCTCAAGCAGGAACGGGTACGCCACGTCGACCTTCAACTCGCGCAGGTCATGGAATGCCACCATGAGGCCGGAGTCCGTTTTAGCATCGATCGCCATCACGCAGAAATAGCCAGCGAACTCGCGGATCTCCCGCACTAGCGCCTCGATACCGGCATCCATCACCGGCTTGGTGCGCGAATAATCCTTGAAAGCCTCATAAACCTCGTCGATCCGCGGGATCTCCCCCGTCACCACGGTGAGGTAGTGGCGCATGAAGCTGTCGAACTGCGTGCCGTAGGCTTCCTGCCCGAAGTCCTGCTCCATCGGGCGCCAGTACGCCTCGTAAAGTCGCGTCTGCAGGGTGGGTTCGAGGCCCATCAGGATGAAGTTCCGGATCAGGTCTGCCTGGCTCAGTTCCTTTCCCGTGGAGTTCATGCTCTCGAAGATGAGCTGCGGGTTGTCCTGGTCGCGGCTGAGCGTGATGTCGACGATGACCAGCTTGCTGAGGCCACGGCAAACAGGGGAGAGGTTGCCATTCCTCTCCGCAAGCAGTTGGGTAAAAAAGTCGAAGTTTTGCGTCACTAGCAGCGATGGCACCTGTGGTTGCTCGGTGTTCTTGATGATCGCCTTGAGCGAATCGTTGTCGGTCTGGGAGAGCAACAGCTTGAAATAGCGGTCGCCGGCCTCAAGCGGATTACTCAAGTAATACTGGCGCAGCTTCGCAGCGTTGAAACCGTCTTCAGGCTCGTTGTCGCCCACAGCGCGGGCCAGCGCCTCGATGAGCAGCGATACGGTTGCAAGGCGTTGTTGCCCGTCGATGACAAGCAGCGGGGCCCGATATGTGACCGGCGAAAGCCCCTGTTCGATATAGACGATCGACCCGACGAAGTGGACGGCGATGTTGTCGTTGGAGCCGGCGCGTAAGATGTCGTCCCACACTGCTTCTCGGTCCATGAGTAGGTGCGCTGGTAGATCGGAATGACAAACTGCGGGGACTTCTGCAGGAAGGTCAGGAACTTTGCTTCGGTGGCTTTCACTTCGCACCTCCTCCGATGATTTCGCCCAGCAGTCCCTCGGTCTCCTTTTCCAACGCCAGGATGTCGGCGCGGATCTCCGCCAGCGTCCGCAGCGGCTGGGGCTTGTAGAAGTAGCGGGTGAAGCTGACCTCGTAGCCGATCTTGACGCTCGCCGGATCGAACCACGCATCGGCGGCGTGCGGCAGCACCTCGCGCTTCAGGAAGGCCTCGAGGCCCCCGGTCTCCAGCAGCGGCACCTGCTCCGTGTCGCGCAGGTCGCTATCGGTCTCGTATTCCACGACGCACGGCTTGCCGGCGATGGTGACCGGGAACAGCCCGTGCAGGGGGTCGGGGGTCGTGCCCTTCTTGTGGACCTTCGTGATCACGGGGGGCGCGGTCTCGTCCCGCTCAGCGCTCTCGCGCAGGGCCTTGATCTCTTTAGGGCTGTAGGCGCGCTGGGAGTCGATGCCCTTGAGCCGCAGCGGACGCTCTACGGTGACCTTCCAGTAGCCGAAGGCGGCGTTGGGGAAGATCTTGGACTGCTCGGTCTCCTTGAACGCCAGGAAGGTGTTGCAGATCTTCTGGATGTCCTCATCCGACAGCTCGCAGTTTTTCTTGCCCATGTTCTTGCGCAGCGGCTTGAACCATTGGGTGGCGTCAATCAGTTGCACCTTGCCCTGGCGGTGCTTGGCCTTGCAGTTGCTGAGCACCCAGATGTATGTGGCGATTCCGGTGTTGTAGAACATGTTGAGCGGCAGGGCGACGATGGCCTCCAGCCAGTCGTTCTCGATGATCCAGCGGCGGATGTTGCTCTCGCCCTGGCCGGCGAACAGCGAGCTGCCGTTGTGCACCTCGGCAATGCGGCTGCCCAGCTTGTTGCCGTGCTTCATCTTGGACAGCATGTTGGCCAGGAACAGCAACTGGCCGTCGCTGGAGCGCGTCAGCAGCGAAAATTCAGCGTCGCCCGCATGCGTGATCACGAAGCGGGGATCCTTGATGCCGTCCTTGCCGCCCATGCGCTCCAGGTCGCTTTTCCAGCTCTTGCCGTAGGGCGGATTGGACAGCATGAAGTCGAATTCGCGCGACGGAAAGGCGTCGTTGGCCAGCGTCGAGTACTCCGGGCCGCCGACGATGTTGTCCGCCGCCTCGCCTTCACCCTTGAGCAGCAGGTCGGCCTTGGCGATGGCGTAGGTTTCGGAGTTGATCTCCTGGCCGTAGAGGTGCGTCGCCACCTGCTTCTTGTGGGCCTTGGCCAGCTCGCAGAGGGTGTCCTCCGCCACTGTCAGCATGCCGCCCGTGCCGCAGGCGCCGTCGTACAGCAGGTAGGTGCCGGATTCGATGGCGTCGGCGACGGGCATGAAGATCAACCGCGCCATGAGCTTCACGGCATCCCGGGGCGTCCAGTGCTCGCCGGCCTCCTCGTTGTTTTCCTCGTTGAAGCGGCGCACCAGTTCCTCGAAGATGGTGCCCATCGCGTGATTGTCGAGGCCGGGGTGCTTCACCGTGCCGTCGCCGTTGAGCACGGGTTTGGGGCTCAGGTTGATGTCGGGGGAGAGGAGCTTCTCGATCAAGGTGCCCAGGGCGTCGGCCTTAGACAGGCGCGGGATCTGGTTACGGAACTCGAATTTCTCCAGAATGTCCTGCACGTTGGGGGAGAAGCCGTCGAGGTAGGCCTCGAAGTCGGCCTTGAGCTGCTGTTGGCTGGCGCGGGCCTTGAGGTCGCGCAGGGTAAACTTGGAGGTGTTGTAAAACGACTGGCCGGCTGCCTGGCGAAGAGCCTGGTCCTGGTGGGTGATCCGGGCCTTGTCCATCTTGGCCTTCATGTCGAGG
>JAPLSZ010000323.1:6687-13172 GCA_026398385.1 Kiritimatiellota bacterium
GTCGTCGGCAATGCCCCAGATGTAGTTGGCGATCCAGGCAAGTTGGCTGGCTTCCACTTCAGGCTCCTCCCCAAGCTGGTTCGGCGATGCAGGGGCTGATGCCATCGTCCATGATTACCCACTTCATCTGCCCATCCTTGGCTGCCAGCCTAGCGCATTTGCCGGGGATTGAAAAGAGCGCACATCATGGTTGCCGTGGCTGCTGGGGACTTGCCAGCGAAGGCTTTTCATGCTCATCATGGGGCCGCCTTTTACGGGCCGGTTTATGACGCACCGCATCGAAATTGGCTTGCGGCGCGGCGTGCACGACGCGCGCGGCGCCAAGGTTGTGGCCCAGGCGCGAAAATTCTTTCGCCTGCCCGTGCGCGCCTGCGTGACGCGCGACGTCTACAAAGTGGACGTGGCGCTGTCGGCCGGAGCACTGCGCGCGCTGCGGAAAGTCTTCACGGATCCGGTCATCAGCCGTTCGGCCGACCACCGCCTGCCGGCGCCGGCCGGCGCTTGGCTCATCGAGGTGGGCTTCAAACCGGGCGTGACGGACAACCTGGGCCGCACGGCGCAGGAGGTGGTGGCGGACGTGCTCGACCGTCCGCTGACCCCGTCGGAGGGCGTGTACACCAGTGTGCAATACTTCCTGCGGGGCGCGCTGACCCGCGACCAGGCGCAGCGTCTGGGCCGCGACTTGCTGGCCAACGAGCTGATTCAAACCATTCGCGTGTTCACCCCGGAGGAGTGGGCCGCCGCGCCGGTGGATGCGGAGCCCCCGGTGATGCGCGATCCCGCGGCCATCCACGTGCGCACCTATGAGCTCGGCGGCACGGACGAGGAGCTGCTGCGCCTCAGCCGCGCGGGCATTCTTTCGCTCAGCCTCGACGAACTGCACGCGCTGCGCGATTATTTCCTCCGCCCGGACGTCCGGGCGGCCCGCGCGGCGCTGGGCCTGCCGGCGGCGCCGACGGACGTCGAGGTGGAATGCGTCGCGCAAACGTGGAGCGAGCATTGCAAGCACAAGATCTTCGCCGCCCGGATTCGCTATGTGGATGAACACGGCCGGGAACAGCTCATTGATTCGTTGTTCAAGACCTTCATTCGCGGCGCCACGGAAAAAATTGCGCCGGAGGTGGACTGGCTGGTCAGCGTCTTCACCGACAACGCCGGCGTCATCCGGTTCGACGACCGCTACAACGTCTCCTACAAGTGCGAGACGCACAACAGCCCGTCGGCGCTGGACCCCTACGGCGGCGCCATCACCGGCATCGTCGGCGTCAACCGCGATCCCATGGGCACGGGCATGGGCTGCGAACTGCTGTGCAACACCTGGGGTTATTGTCTCGCCTCGCCGTTCTTCGACGGCGCCTTGCCCGCCGGCCTGATGCACCCGCGCCGTATCCGCGACGGCGTTCACCAGGGCGTGATTGACGGCGGCAACCAGAGCGGCATCCCGTGGACGCGCGGCTTCGAGCGCTTCGACGAGCGCTATCTCGGCAAGCCGCTGGTCTATTGCGGCACCGTCGGCCGCATCCCGCGCGTGCTGCAGGGCCGGCCCTCCGAGCGCAAGGAAATCGAGCCCGGCGACGCGATCGTCATGTGCGGCGGGCGGATCGGCAAGGACGGCATCCACGGCGCGACGTTCTCCTCCGAGGAACTCCGCGCCGAGTCGCCCGCGCAGGCGGTGCAGATCGGCGATCCCATCACCCAACGCAAAATGTACGAGTTTCTGATCGAGGCGCGCGACCAGGGGCTCTATCGGGCGCTCACCGACAACGGCGCGGGCGGCCTCAGCTCGTCGCTGGGCGAAATGAGCAGCCTGAGCGGCGGCGCGGAGGTGGACCTGGCCCGGGCGCCGCTGAAATATGCGGGCCTGCAACCGTGGGAAATCCTGCTCTCCGAGGCCCAGGAGCGCATGTCGCTCGCGGTCCCGCCGGACCACGTGGCCGCCCTGCGGCGGCGCGACGTCGAAGCCACCGTGCTCGGCACGTTCACCAACAGCGGCGCGTTTGTCCTCCAGCACGACGGTCGCGCGGTCGGCCGGCTGGATTTGGATTTTCTGCACGACGGCTGCCCGAAGATGAGCCTGGAGGCGCGCTGGACGCCGCCGCGCGTCGCCGCGCCGCGCCCGCTCCGGGCCGGCCCGCGCCACCGCGCGCTGCTCGGCCTGCTCGGCGCGCTGAATGTCTGCTCGAAGGAATTCAAGTCGCGCCAGTATGACGGGGAAGTGAAGGGCCTCAGCGTCGTCAAGCCCTTCGTCGGCATGTACAGCGACGTGCCCAGCGACGCGACGGTGATGCGGGTCGCGTACGATTCCCACGCCGGCTTGATTCTGGCCGAAGGCCTCAACCCGTTTTTCTCCGATCTCGACACCTACGCCATGATGGCCAGCGTGATAGACGAAGCCGTGCGCCGCGTGATCAGCGCCGGTGGTCAACTGGGCCGGATCGCGGGGCTCGATAACTTCTGCTGGCCCGATCCGGTGCTGTCGGAGAAAACGCCCGATGGCCCGTACAAGCTGGCGCAGCTCGTCCGCGCCAACCAGGCGCTGTACGACGTCTGCACCGCCTACGGCGTTCCGCCGATCTCCGGCAAGGACAGCATGAAAAACGATTCCGTCCGCGGCGGCCGCCGGATTTCCATCCCGCCGACCGTGCTGTTCTCCACCCTGGCGATACTGGACGACGTGCGCCGGGCCGTGACCATGCCCTTCAAGCAGCCGGGCGATGCGATCTACGTGCTCGGCGTGACCCGGAACGAACTCGGCGCCTCGGAGTTCCACCGCTGGCTGGCCGCCGCACAGGGCACACCGTCCGCTTACGGCGGCCGCGTGCCCGGCCTCGATGCGCCGCGCGCGCTGAACCTCTACCGCGCCCTGGGCGCGGCCACCCGGGCGGGCCTGCTGCATTCCTCGCACACGCCCACCCTCGGCGGGTTGGCCGTGGCGTTCGCGCTCGCCGCGCTCGGCGGCGACCTCGGCGCAGAAATCAATCTCGCCGCCGTGCCCGCCGCGGACGAACCCGGCGATGACGCGTTACTGTTCGCGGAATCCAACAGCCGTTTCGTCGTCACCTGCGCGCCGGACCAGACCGCCGCGCTGGAGGCGCTCTTCCGCGGCCTGCCCTGCGCCCGCGTCGGCACGGTCACCGCGGCGCGCACGCTGCGCATCGCCGGCGGCGGCCGCCGGCTCGTGGACGCGGAACTCGACATCCTCCGCCAGGCCTTCCGGAAAACACTAAATGGAATTTAGCCTCAAAGACGCACCATACGGAAATTCGAGCTATGAAAGCATACGCCATCCTTTCTTGTGCTTCTTTGTGGCAACCAAAGGAAAATATGCTCTGCACTACCTTTATGAAAACGCTGGATGATATTTAGCCACAAAGACGCACAAAAATCACAAGATGAAAGATGTATTCCAGCTTTGTGACATGATTCGGGAAACGAGCCTGGCTTTGCAGGGCTACTTGCGGCACGGACATCTGGAAAAGGTCTATGAGAATGGCTTGGCTCACCGGTTACGCAATGCCGGACTGAAGCTTGAGCAACAGGTGCCGCTGAAAGTCTATGATGAAGATGGCACGATTTTGGGTGAGTATGTCGCTGACATGGTTGTAGAAGATTGTTTGCTTGTGGAATTGAAAGCTTGCAGGGCTTTGGCCAATGAACATGTGGCCCAGCTTTTGGGCTATCTGCGTGCTTGCCGGATGGAGCACGGCTTGCTGATAAACTTCGGCGCGCCAAAGCTGGAGATACGAAAATTCAAGCTGTGAAAACACATGCCATCCTTTTGTGGATCTTGTGCTGATTTGTGGCAATCAAATGAACCCGAAAATTCTCATCATCACCGGGTACGGCCTCAACTGCGAGGCGGAGTCGCAGCGCGCCTGGACGCTGGCAGGCGCCGCGCCGGACCTGGTCCATCTGAACGATCTGCTGGCGCAACCGGAGCGGCTGCACGCCTACGCGGGCCTGATGTTCATCGGCGGCTTCTCTTACGGCGACCACATGGGCTCCGGCCTGGCCTTCGCGGCGCGCCTCCGGCACCACCTGCGCGCCGACCTCGCCCGGTTTATCGCGGACGGCAAGCTGATCCTCGGCGTCTGCAACGGCTTCCAGATCATGGTCAAGCTGGGCCTGCTGCCGGGCCTCGACGGGGACTACTTTGCCCAGCGCGTCGCGCTGATGCCCAACGCCGGCGGCGTGTTCCAGAACTTCTGGGTCACCCTGCGCTTCGAACCGCGTTCGCCGTGCGTCTTCACCCGCGGCCTGGACCCGATGCCGCTGCCGATCCGCCACGGCGAGGGCCGGCTCTTCACGCTCGAACCGGCGTTGCTGGACCGCCTTGAGGCGCTCGGCGGCGTGCCATGCCGTTATGCCGACCCGGCGACCGGCGCCGCCACGCAGGCCTTTCCACACAACCCCAACGGCTCGCTCCGCGCCATCGCCGGCCTGTGCGATCCCACCGGCCGCATCTTCGGCCTCATGCCGCACCCCGAGGCCTATCTCTTCCCCGAAAACCATCCGCAGTGGGATTTCCAGTACTTGCGCGGCAATGCGCCCGCACAGGGCCTGGGCCTGCATCTTTTCCGGAACGCCGTGACGTTCCTGCAGACCTCCTGAGCCGCGCCGAGGGGAGAGCCGGCACGTCAGCGCGTAGGCTATGCAACCAACATGAAACACCGCCGCCGGTACGATGAGATCTTCCGGGATGTGTGACCCGGAAGAATCGCCCGACGGAGACTGAAAAACACCTTGATAGAATCTTGCCCGTACACCACAAGAGGCGTCAGAAATCCCCGCAGAAGTGCCCTGCGCCCGCGATAGGGGGTACGCGCGGGGTTGCATTGTAAAACGACTTTTAGTAACCTAGCGCTTTCATGAATGATCCGCGTTTTAATCTGGCCGGCTACGAAATCCTCGGCAAGCTGGGGGAGGGCGGCATGGCCGTGGTTTGGAAGGCCCGGCAGCTTTCGCTGGATCGGCTCGTCGCCATCAAAACGCTGGCCCCGCAGTGGCTGCAGGACCCCGACGCGCTGGCGCGTTTCCGCCAGGAGGCGCAAGCCGCTGCGCGGCTGAAGCACAACGGCATCGTCCAGGTGTTTGACGCCGGCGAGACCAAAGACGCGGTGTACTACATCATGGAGTACGTCCACGGCTATACCCTGGTGGATCGCATTGACCGCAAGGGGCCGCTGGATGAGGCCACCGCCCTGCAGGTGGTGCTCGGCGTGGCCATGGCCCTGGAATACGCCTGGGACGCGACCCGCATCATCCATTGCGACATCAAGCCGGACAACCTCATGATTGACCAGGACGGGACGGTGAAGGTGGCCGACCTCGGCCTGGCGCGGGCGTTGGGCCAGAAGCTGGGCGTCTCGGACCGAGATTTTATCGTCGGCACGCCGAACTACATCTCGCCGGAACAGGCGCGCGGCGAACAGAATCTGGACTGCCGCACGGACATCTATGCGCTGGGCGCCACGCTCTACCACATGGTCACCGGCCGTTTGCCGTTCGGCGATACGCCCGGCACCGCGCCGCTGGAGCGCCAGCAATCCGACTTCCTGCTGGACCCGCTGGATTTGAATCCCCAGCTTTCTGCGCCCCTGGCCACGCTGATCGAAAAGATGATGGTCAAAGATTGCCATCAGCGAACGACCAACTGGGCGGAAGTTCTCAGCGACATCCAGGAGGTGCAGGACGGTTTCCTGCCGACCGGCGAACTGCCCGTCCAGGGCCTCAGCACCATCATGCGCGGGGAGTGGCGCGCCACTCATCCCGGCAAGTGGCGCTCTCAACGGGCAGCCCGCAAGAAAATCGTAATCTCCACCGCCTCGGCCACCCCCGCCGCCGTGATGCCGCAGTACCGTTTGCCCGCCGCCCTGACCTTGCTGCTCTCCCTGGCCCTTCTGGCCGGCTTAATCTACGTTGGATTCTTATTCCTCCGCGCCCCACCGCTGCTTTCCCCGGATTCCGGCCCGCTGGCTACCACCAACGTGTTGGAACAAGTCCCACCGCCGGCGCAAGCCGCCCAGCCCCATAAAACGCCCGTTGTCCAGCCGCCCGCGCCACGCGCGAGCCCGTCCCCGACGGTTCCCGACCAGCGCCCGCCGGAGGTCATCCCGGTCGCGCCGCCCACACCGCCCGAGAACATTCCTCCGCCGGCGTCAAACCCTGAGCCGCTGACCATCCCACCGCAAGGCGCGCTCCATTCCCCGCACTATCTGCGCGCCGTGCGCTTTTTAGATTATGCCTTCGAGCTCTTTAAGAACTATCGCGGCCCCGACATGACGGTGCCGGTTTTCAACCGCATCGAGGCCGCCTGCCGCCAGGCCCTGAGCGACTTCAAGGCCTGTCGCGAAATGACGACCAATCCGGCGGCCGTCGAACAGGATCTGATGAATTGCACCCGGCTCCTCGCCAGCGCCCGGCTTTCCACCAAGATGGCGCGTCCCGGCACAGCGGCGCCCGCCGGCTTGCCGCCGCTGCCCAGC
>JAPLSZ010000021.1 GCA_026398385.1 Kiritimatiellota bacterium
GGGCTGGAAGCCCCGCCCACGCAGAGTTTTCAGCGCCGCCTTCCCGCTTCGCAAAGCTACACAGGATACGTGCAGCCGAACCGGTTTCGTAAAATTAGATGCGTTTGCCTTGCCGGCCGGCTTTCTTGCGTGGGGCACGTTTCGGATTTTTCCGGCGCTCGGCTTTCTTGATCTGCTCCCAGAGCGCGTCGAGTTCCTCCAGGGAGCAGGTAGCCACGTCGCGGCCCTGGGCATGCACCCGGCGTTCGATGTCCGTAAAACGGCGGACGAATTTCCGCACGGTGCCGTCGAGCGCTTCCTCCGCACTGTGTCCGAGAAAGCGGCCGAGGTTGACGACGGCAAACAGCAGATCCCCGATTTCCTCGCGGACCTGGTCCGCCCAGCCGGCGGCCAGGGCCTGCCGGACCTCCGCCAGTTCCTCCTCAACCTTGGCCGCGACGGGTTCCACGGATTTCCAGTCGAAGCCGACGCGCGCGACCTTGCGCTGCACCTGCTCGGCCTTGAGCAGGGCGGGCAGGTGGCGCGGGATGCCGGCGACGACCGAGCGGGGCGTTCCGCCGCCCTTTTCCCGGCGTTTGATGCTTTCCCAATTCTTCAGGACTTCCTTGGAACTGGATACCCGGGTGTCGCCGAAGACGTGCGGGTGGCGCCGGACGAGTTTGGCCGCCAGCACGCGCGCCACGTCGTCGAAGGTGAAGGCCCCGGCTTCCGCGGCGATTTGAGCGTGAAAGACGACCTGCAGCAGCACGTCGCCGAGTTCTTCCATCAGGTGGCTTGGATCGCCGCGCTCGATCGCGTCGAGGACCTCGTAGCTCTCCTCGATGAGGTGCTGTTTGAGCGAGGCATGCGTCTGCTCGCGGTCCCACGGGCAACCCCGCGCCGACCGCAGGGTGCGCATGATCGCCAGCACCTCATTCATGGCCCGTGGCGTGGTCAGCGTCCCGCCCTCAAACCGTGACCATCCGGGCAATGACGTCATCCGCCGACAAATCCACCGGCGTTTCGCAAACCCATTCCGCGCCGCCGAAATCCTGGCAGGCGGTAAAATCGTCCGGCAGCGCCATGACGCGCAGATCCGCGGCCAGCGCTGTTTGGCAGGCCACGGCCGTGCTGATCAGCGCAAAACACCGCCGCGGCGACCGCGTCAGGCTCCGGCAGAC
This sequence comes from Kiritimatiellota bacterium, assembly GCA_026398385.1. Lineage (GTDB taxonomy): Bacteria > Verrucomicrobiota > Kiritimatiellia > CAIQIC01 > CAIQIC01 > CAIQIC01. The sequence goes on from JAPLSZ010000021.1 coordinate 1,161, forward strand.
CTCCAGCCAGATGTCGCGGCTGGGGAACGCCTTCTCGGCATCGTGGAACGCCTGGACCTGCACGCCGCGGGCCGTCAGACCGGACTTTTCCGCCAGGAGCGTGGCGACTTCGGCGGGCAGGCAGGAGAGCGCCACCGACGGCGCGCCATGTGCGCGGGTCGCCTCGATGAGTTTGACCAGCGTGCCCGCTGGTTTCATGGCCCCGGCGGCCGCCGACCGGAGGGCGCTGAAGAACGCCTCCGTCATTTTTTCCTCGGAGACGCCTTCGCCGTCGAGGCTCGCGATAAGGTTTTTCACGCACAGGGCGGGCGGTTGGCTAAGGCCGTGGCGCGCAAAGGCCGTTTCGGTCAACCCCAGTTTTTCCTTCTTCAACAGGCGCTGCAGCGTGTCGAACATCAGCCGCCGGCCGCCGGTCAACGGGCCCTCCAATTCAAAGAACAAGGCATACGGCGACACGACGTGGATGACGGGATCAGTTTTTTTCTTTCGTTCCTTCGTAACCATACTCCAGACGGCTCCTTCCAGATGTGTGCAACAAGCGGAGACTATAGAAGCCCGCGTGGCGGCGGTCAAGAACCAACCGCAAATGGGTTTCGACGTAATGGGTCAGTTACGGGGTGGTCTTCTTCGGGAAGGCACGGCGCGCGTGGACGCTCGCCCTCCAGCTTCGCTGCAAACGCCGGTGTTGCCGATGGAGGGCGAGACTCCGGCGAGCCGCGACCACCCTGTAACTCACCCGCTACGTTTCAACGCTTGTTCCGTTCCGGCAGACGCGGTACGCTCCCGGCGTGGCGGTGGCACGGAAGCGTCCGGCAGGCAACCCGCGCGCCCCGCCGCGGAGCTCGCCTCCGCGGAAACGATGCTTGAAATGCATGACACCGACACCCGTGAGGGGCATGAACATCTTGGATAAGATAGTGGCCGACAAGCGGATGGAGATTACCGGGCGGCGGCGCCAGGTTCCGCTGGAGCAACTGTGCGAACAGGCGCGGACGGCGGCCGCCGGGCCGGATTTCGTCGCCGCGCTGCGGGCGGCTCCGCTCGGGCTGATTGCCGAGATCAAATACCGCTCGCCCTCGGCGGGCGTGCTCCGCGAACCCTTCGAGCCCGCGGCGATTGCCCGGGCCTACGCGGCCGCCGGCGCGCAGGCGTTGTCCGTGCTGATCGACGAGACCTATTTTGGCGGCGGCGAGGCGCCGTTTCGCGCCGTGCGGACCGCCGTGACGCTGCCGCTGCTCTACAAGGAATTCGTGGTGGACGAATGGCAGATCTGGCACGCGCGCAGCCTCGGCGCATCGGCGGTGCTGCTGATCGCCGCCGTGCTGGAGGATGCCGAACTGCAGGGGCTGTTGAGCCTGAGCCGCGCGGCGGGCGTGGCCGCGCTGCTCGAAGTCCATGACGAGACCGACATGCGCCGCGCCGCCGCCAGTGGCGCGCGGCTGATCGGCATCAACAACCGCGATCTGAAAACCTTCGCCACGTCGCTCGCCGCCACGTTCCGTCTCCAGGCGCTGGCGCCGGCGGGGTGCACGCTCGTCAGCGAAAGCGGCATCCGGACGCCGGACGACATCCGCCGCCTGCGCGCCGCCGGCATCCACGCCGTATTGGTCGGCGAAAGCCTGCTCCGCCAGCCGGATCTGCAGCAGGCCGTGCGGAATTTGATGGGGGCGCCGGGGAATGGCCTGTAGGTAGCGCCCATGAGTTTGTTCGTCAAAATCTGCGGGTTGGCTAACGCGGCGGACGTCGCCGCGGTGGCGGCGCTGCGGCCTGATGCACTGGGCTTCGTCTTCTGGCCCCGCTCGCCGCGCGCGGTGACGCCGGAGCAGGTTGCGGGCTGGACGCGCGCGCTGCCGCCGGGCCTCCTCAAAGTCGGCGTGTTTGTGGATCCGGCGCCGGAGGACATTCGCCGGGCGGTGGATCGGGCCCGCTTGGACGTGGTGCAATGGCACGGGTTCCCAGTGGTCAGCGGTCAGCCTTCAGCGGCCAGCCAGAAAAGGGAGACGGAGTTTTTCCAAGGCTTGGAAAAAATGCTGTCCGGTATTTCCAAACCTTGGAATTCCGATGTGGGCGGGGCTGGAAGTCCCGCCCACACGATCAAGGTTTGGCAGGTCGTACATATCGGACACGAGTCCGCGAGTGTCCGATGCGTTGACGCGCTGGTGCTGGATAGTTATAGTCCGGCTGCGCCGGGCGGCACGGGGCAAACCGTGGATTGGACGGTGGCGCGCGCCTTCGTGGCGGCGAGCCGGACCCGGGTGCTGCTGGCGGGCGGGCTGCGCGCGGAGAATGTCGCCGAAGCGCTGCGTGTTGTGCGGCCCTGGGGCGTGGATGTCAGCTCCGGCGTGGAAGCGCGGCCAGGGCGCAAGCAGCTGGACGCGGTGCAGAGGTTTATCGAGACATGTCGCGCGCACTGACAGGACCGGATCGACACGGCCATTTCGGGCCGTACGGCGGGACCTTTGTGCCCGAAACGTTGATGGAACCGCTGCGCGAGCTGGATCGCGCCTACCGGCGCGCGTGGCGCGACCCGGTCTTCCGGCGCGAACTGGACTATCATCTGAAACAGTACGTCGGCCGGCCGACGCCGCTGTACCTGGCGGCGCGCATGACGGCGGCGTTGGGCGGGCCGCGGATTTATCTCAAGCGCGAGGACCTCTGCCACACCGGCGCGCACAAGATCAACAACAGCGTAGCCCAGGTGCTGCTGGCGCGCCGCATGGGCAAAACCCGCGTGATTGCCGAAACCGGCGCGGGCCAGCACGGCGTCGCCACGGCAACCTGCGCGGCGTTGTGCGGGCTGAAATGCGTGGTGTACATGGGCGCGGTGGACATGGCGCGCCAGGCGCTGAACGTGTTCCGCATGCGCGCGCTGGGCGCGGAGGTGGTGGCGGTGACCGCCGGCCAGCAGACGCTGAAAGAGGCGATCAACGAGGCCATGCGCGACTGGGTGACCAATGTCCGCACGACCCATTACGTCCTCGGCACGGCCTATGGTGCGGCGCCGTATCCGGAAATGGTCCGCACGTTCCAGAGCATCATCGGCCAGGAAGCGCGGCGACAGGTCCTCCGGCAGGCCGGGCGGTTGCCGGCAGCGCTGGTCGCCTGCGTCGGCGGCGGTAGCAATTCCATCGGCTTGTTCCATCCTTTTCTCAAGGACCGCGGAGTGAAAATGATCGGTGTCGAAGGTTTGCCGGCGGCCGCGTCGGCGTGCTGCAGGGCACGCGGACGTATGTGCTGCAGGATGACGAGGGACAGATCCGGCTGACGCATTCCGTCAGCGCGGGGCTCGACTATGCGGCCGTGGGGCCGGAGCACGCCTGGCTGCACGATCTCCGGCGGGCGGAATATGACTATGTCACCGATGTCGAAGCCGTCGCGGCCTTCCATCAACTGGCCCGGTGGGAGGGCATCCTCGGTGCGCTGGAAAGCATCCATGCCGTGGCCTGGGTCATCCGGCATGCCGCGCGCCGCTGGCAGAAGAAAGACCTGGTGATCGTCAACCTGTCCGGCCGCGGCGACAAGGATGTCCAGCAGATCGCGGCGTGGGAATCGAAGAGGGGTTTACGCCAAGACCCAACCAAAGTAAAGTGAAGTTCGGAACGCTAGGAAGGCGGGAGATGTTGAACAGAAGGTAACAAAGGTAACAAAGAACAACCCCGCCACTGGGTTGTTCGCTGCTTCTGGCTTCGTTAACTTCGTTGCCTTTGTGTAAAATTCTTCCGCTTGATTATGATAATATAATAACTTCTCAGACAGCGACGATCTTATGGGCTAGCGCTGCAAGGTTAATGATTGCCTGACGATTTTGCATAAGGGAAATTTATGTCGGTACGCAGTATGACCGGATATGGCCGGGGCGTGGCGGCGGCCGGCGGCTTGCGCGTCGAAGTGCGCGCGACCTCGATCAACCGCAAGCAGCTCGACGTACAGGTGAATCTGGCGCGCGAGTTCGCCGAACTGGAGCCGCGGCTCCAGGCCGTGTTGCGCGCGGCGCTCAGCCGCGGGCGTGTGACGCTGCTCGTGGACGTGGCGCGCAGCGCCGCCGTGCGCCGGCAGGAAGTGCGCGTGGACGAAG
>JAPLSZ010000184.1 GCA_026398385.1 Kiritimatiellota bacterium
ATCATCAAAGCCGTCAGACCCGCGGCAAGCAACCCTTCCTTGAGCACTGCGTCAATCGAGGCGCGCACGAATACCGACTGATCCAGAAGCAGGCTGACGTCCAGTTCCGGAGGCAGGGTGGACAGAATGCGGGGCAGTGCTTTCTTGACGCGGTTGACGATATCCAGCGTCGAAGCCCGGCCCGTTTTTAGGATGGAGAGCAAAGCTCCCCGCCGGCCATCCTGCCGTACGACGTTGGTTTGCACGGCGCCGCCATCGCGCACTTGAGCGACGTCGCGCAGGTAAACCGTGGTGGCTCCCTGTTGGTGCACCGGCACATCGTTCAGCGCTTCCACCACCTCCGGGCTGCTGTTCAGGCGGACGTTGTACTCCCTTTCCCCGATCTTGGCGGTTCCCGCGGGAAGGATCGGACTCTGGGCGTTGATCGCCGCCGATACATCGGACGGCGACAGGCCTCGCGCGTAGAGAGCCTTGGGGTCCAGGTCCACCATGACCTGACGAGCCTTCCCGCCCGAGGGCATGAGGACTGACGCCCCCTGGACGGTGGCCAACTGAGTGCGCAGGAAGTTCGCGCCTATGTCGTATAGGGCCTGCTCGGAAAGGCCGCGTCCGCCCAGTCCCAATTGCAGGATGGGAACGCTCGATGCATTGAAGCGGATGATGAGCGGAGGCGTGATGCCGGCTGGCATCTGCCGGGTCACCGTTTGAGAGAGGGCGGTCATCTGGGCCACCGCCGCCTCCACCGGAGTACCGGGATGGAAGAACACCTTGATGACACCCAAGCCGGTCAGCGACTGCGACTCGATATGCTCGATGTCACTCACAGTCGTGGTGAGGGAGCGTTCCGATATCGTGGTGATGCGCTTGTCCATCTCGTCGGCCGAGAGGCCCTTATATTGCCAGATGGCGCTCACGACGGGGATGTCGATATCCGGGAGGATATCCGTCGGCATCCGGAAGATGGCAATGCCGCCAAGAATGGCGATCAGTATGGCAGCGGCGACAAAAGTATATGGGCGCCGCAGCGCTAGCTTAACGATCCACATGGAATGCCTCTTGCTGTTTTCCGCTTGACGGATTCTGGCTCGTACACACTCGTTCGCGAGCGCCGGTAGGGACCTCCACGGTCAGTCCCGCCGCTGCATCGAGCGCCGCGCGTTCAATGGTTCGCGTTCTGCATTGCTAGTCCGGGACGTTGCTCAGTCATTTAGTTGCCTCCGGCCGCCAGCAGCATCAGCTTGATCTCGTCGACGGTCGGCACGCGGCCCGCCGCCTTGACCTGCCCATCAATTACCATCCCAGGCGTCATGAGGATCTGGAACTTCATGATGTCCTTGATGTCGCCATCTCCCGGAATCCGCAATGTCGGTCACTTTTTCGATCCCGGCATGCAGGCCGAGTTCCTTGACGGCCTGCTCGGCGTTCTCCTTCTATCGATCGCGCGGCCAGTGTCTCATTTGGTTCCGTGGCTCGCAGAAAAAGCGCTCATGAGTTTTCCGTAGCAAGGCACTGGTGCGCCAGTTTGGCCCGGGAGCGAGGGATAGCCCTGGCGCTGAGCAATTCCAGTGCGCCGAGCAGCGGTTCCAGTAGCGAGCCCGGGAACCCCAACGCGGTCTCCCCTGGCTCCAGATCAGTCGCCTCGCGGCAGCCATAGCAGCCCAATCCAAAGTTCAAGCGCTGCTCCAGGTACGGGATCACGGTCGCATCCACGCACGTCGCTTGAAGAACGGCGGTGTCTCCCATTCGCCGCGCGCCCCCA
>JAPLSZ010000297.1 GCA_026398385.1 Kiritimatiellota bacterium
AACGAATCTGGGACGGGGCATTCCGCCGGAAATCTACTTCATCGGCTCTTCCAACTGAACGCATTTCGGCGTAAGTATGGGAGATGTAAGTTGCAGTTCCGATTCAAACCCATTCGTGCGAATTTCCTCGATGCGGCCGAATCAAATGAGATCAGTGACTACACGAGGAAATTTGGAGAACCGCCGCCTTTAAATAGTGCAATTCCAGGACGCTACGAAATCTAAAAATAGACGTTCAACATACGCCATCTGGAAACACCTGCCGTGGCGACAACCCGCGCCCATGGCATGAATGTTAGTTTGACGCCAGTCAGGGCGAGCGTATGGTTGCGCCCTCGACGATTTTGATTTCTTCGTCAGTCAGTCCGTAAAGGCGATAGACAATCTGGTCTATCAGGGCGTCGGTGTAGGCCAGCGTGGTTTCGAGGGGCTGGATGATGGCTTTTGCCTTTTGAAAGCGGTCGCGGATCTTTTCCTCGTCGGCGTCTTTTAGGCGGACGTTTTGCGTGGCGAGCAGCTTGGTGTTGGCGCGCAGGTGGGCGAAGAGTTCTGCGGCTTCGATTTTCCAGAATTCGTCGAGTTTTGTCTTTGGTTTAAGGCTGTGGATGTCCACGCCGTGGAAATCTTTCAAATCGCCGAGGAATTTCCGCGCAGCTTCGTTTTTTTCCGCGTTCATCGCCGTCATCCGCTCTGCAAGGAATGCAAGCAGGTCGTGAACCACGTCCGTGCGCTGTGCGTCAAGCTGCTCTTTCGCGAACGCAACCACGCCCGCGAGGGCGCTCTTGCCCACGCCGGTTTCGTAGAGTTTCTGCCCTTGCTTCAATAGGCGTTTGCGGTCTGGCGATGATGCGGAAACATTTGTTTTTCGGATTGGGAGGACACGAAGCTGAGGCGCTTGAAACTGAAAATAACCGCCACTCATGCGAAGCGCACCGAAGTATGCTCCGTAAATCACGGACATGAGTTTGCTGTTTAAAATCGCGGCCAGATATTTCCTCTTGGGCGCAGATCATTCCTCGCCCATGGCCTCCAGGTCGGCGAGATCCTTCTTTCTCCCCGTGGCCCGCTTGTCTTGAGCGAATGGAACAACGCGAGCAATTCTCTGAAGTCTGGTTGAACTTTCATAGGTCTGACGGCGCAAAACCTCCACGGCATCGATTCGTTCCGACGCGTCGCGTTTGCCCCAAAAGGACAGATCATCGGCTGCGGACGTCGCGCGCAGCTTCTTGATGGCTACCGCTTTCTGAATCATGCAGATAGTTTATCAATTCTACGGGAGAAAAACAGCATTTTTCTCGGCTTTTTCGCTTGCCAGACATTGGCTCTTGGTAGTCTCAGTCTGTCACCGTTCCGCTGCCTTACAGCAGGGCTTTCTTTTCAGTTCTTTTCCAGCGCGTCTCCGCGATGGGTGTAAACACGCCGTGCATCGGGTTGGGCGCTCCTGCGCCCCGACACCGGAACGCGTCAGTTTCGTTCGGCTGCAAGTCGCCGGGGTCGGCGCCTTGTCCTGCGTAGCCTTAGCGAAGCGGGATGGACACGTATCCGGGGCGATCCCCGAGAACAAAGCAGACGGACGGAAATCACGCGTGACCGGTGCCGCCCGATGCACGGCGCTTTCCCGTTTCTCGCTCCACGTACATACGGATCCGAGCCCCTCAGTTTGCAGCCGCCGCGCTTTTCTCCATTGGCTGGGCCGCGGCGCTGCTCTATCCTATCCCCCATGCAACGGGTGATCCTGCACGTCGATATGGACGCGTTCTATGCCTCCATCGAGCAGCGCGATCATCCCGAGCTGCGCGGTAAGCCGGTGATCGTCGGCGCGCCGCCGGACCGGCGCGGGGTCGTGGCCGCCGCCTCCTAAGAAGCCCGCCGGTTCGGCGTCCATTCGGCTATGCCATCGCGCACCGCCGGCAAGCTCTGCCCCAAGGGGGCCTTTCTGCCGCCCAGAATGCGACACTACGCCGCCGTCTCGGCGCAGATCTTCGCCATCCTGGAACGCTTCACCCCGCTGCTGGAACCGCTTTCGCTGGACGAGGCTTTCCTCGACGTGACCGGCGCCCAACGGATTTTCGGCGACGGACCTGAAATAGCCCGGAAGATCAGGGCCGCCATCCAGGCGGAAACCGGGCTCACCGCCTCCGCCGGCGTGGCGCCGAACAAGTTCCTGGCCAAGATCGCCAGCGATCTCCACAAACCCGACGGCCTGACCGTGGTTCCCAACGATCCGGCCGGCATCCGGGCCTTCCTCGCGCCGCTGCCCGTCGGCCGCCTGTGGGGCGTCGGCGACGTCATGCGCGCCCGCCTCGAAGCCAAGGGCATCCAGACCATTGGCGACCTGCAGCGCCTGTCCCTGGCGGAGCTGACCAGCCTGGTCGGCAAGGGCAGCGCCGTTTTCTTCAAGGAGTTGGCGGAAGGGCGGGACGACCGGGAGGTGGAGCCCCAGCGCCAGGAACTGAGCGTGTCCCGGGAACATACCTTCGACACCGACGTCCGTGACCGTGACGAGGTCGAGCGGGTGTTGGCTGGGTTGGTGGATGATGTGGGTCGCTCCTTGCGGCGTCTTCAAAAATTTGCCACCGGCGTCCAGCTTAAACTCCGCTGGCAGGGCTTCGAAACCATTACCCGGCAAAAGAAACTCCCGCGACCCGGCGCCGACGATTTCGTCCTGCTGACCGCCGCGCGCGAACTTTTTGCCAGGGAAAAGCTGATCAAGCCCGTGCGCCTGGTCGGCTTCGGCGTCCACGGCCTCGTCAGCGAAGCCGGCCGGCAACTGGCCTTGTTCGAGGACCCTGGCACCAGGAAACGCGAGCGCGTCTGCCGGACGGTGGATGCCATCCGCGAGAAATTCGGCGATCACAGCATCCGCCGCGGCGGGAGCAAATAGGGCCTGTAATCCAAGTTGGACTGATTACGGTTTGCCGGCCGGTTCGCCCATTTTGGCGAAAAGTTCGGCCAGGCCGGTGGCGGCGTACTTGGCCGCCAGCCGATCCGCGTCCCGCTTCGCGGCGGGCGTGCCGTTATTGTTCACATAATCCATGACGCTGGTGGCGAAATGCTTTTTCACAAACAAGTCCATGTCCTTAAGCCCCGCGACGTATAGCTGGACCTTCGGGTTCTTGAGCAGCGTCTGCAGCGGTTGCTGTTCGGGAGCGGTGGGGGCGGTGGCGACAGCCGCCAGGCACAGGGCCCAGTCATAGGCTTTTTCGGGGTTGGTCGCCGTCGCCTGCTGAATCTCGGCCTGGATCCCGGCCACGAGCTGTTTTTTCTCCCCGTCGAGCGCCGTACTGCCGGGCGGCGTGACCTTCAAATAGCAGGCATTCAGCCAGGTCATGGCGTACTTGATCAAGACGGCGTCAGCCCAGGCATGTTTGCCGATGAAAAAGCGGAGGCGGGACAGGTCATTCCTCATGCGCTTGAGTGTGCACGCCATGTCCCAGCGGTTGAAACAGTTGGACCCGCTCAAGCCGAACATAACGGTCTTGGGCGACATCAGTTCGGGGTTTCCGCCGGCGCCGCAGGCCAGCACGCCGGCGAAGCCCTTGGTCTTCAGCTCTTGCGCCAGCCAGAAGGCCATCCGCGCGCCGCCGGAAAAGCCGGAAGAATACATGCGCTTCGGATCCACGGGCAGTTTCTTGCAGACGTCGGTCACCATGGCCCGGACGGCCTGTTCGGACTGCGCGAAGTTGTTCTTGGATTGTCTGGAGCCGGCCAGAATCCAGTTGTTCATTTCCGCCCCCTCGATATAACGTTTCAGCATGCCGGCATTGCCGCCGGAGGGCGACATGACGAACAGGACCGGCCATTTCCGGGCCGGCGTATAGGCCTTGGGCAGGTAAACGAAATACGACCACTCGCCACCGGAGGTTTTAATCTCCGGGCTGGTCGCCCCGGGTGCGCACGGGGCGTCCGAATCAGCGACGGCCGGTGCATTTTTTCCGGGGCGCGCCGCCGGCGCGCCGCCGGCCCAACCGGCGGCCCAGGCAACCACGAGTCCGATCAGCAGCCCTGTCGTTATTCCTCGATGCATGCCACGCTCCTTTCGCACAGCCCAAAGCCGATATAGAACATCCGGAACCGGTTATGGCCGAGCGCCTCGAAAAACCCGATGGCTGAGCCGAGTTCGCGGATGTGATTGTCCACGGCCGCCTCGGCGGCGTCCGCGCCGCCGAAGTGTGCCACCAGGAGGTCCCACGGTTCCCGGGTGAACTGGCAGTGCCAGGGGACATACGGCGGCCGTTGTCCGCCGAACACCAGCCGCATGACCTCGCGCTTCGTCATCGCCCCATCTCGATGTTGCCGACGGCGTTGACATGGATCGGCAGGATGGCGGGACGTTCGCGGAACGGCGCCTGCGGATCGTTACCGAAGAACGTGGACCACCAGTGGCCCTGCGCGTCCTTGAACAGCATGTTGTGGCCGCCGTGCGGGACGGCGAGGTAGGCGTTGCCATACGGGCCGTAGAGCGCGTCGGCGCTGGCGGCCATGCAGTCGTAGATCGAGTCTTTCCCGTGCTTGTTGATCTTGGCGCAGATGAGCTGATAGCGGCCGTTGATCTTCGTCAGGAACACGCCCTCGAAGCCGACATGATTGGCGTTGGCGGGCTTGAGGTGGCGCGGTGCCTCGGCCAGACCGCTCAGGTCATCCTTGAGGCGCGCGATCTTGCCGTTCTGCCAGACGAAGTACACCCGGCCGTCCTCGTCGGCGAACAGGGACGCGTCGATCTCGCTGGTAAGCGGGCCGTCCGGTTTCACGTCTTCGTAAGGGCCTTCGGCCTTGCCGGACTTGCTGCGCAGGATGCCCGTCCCCCCGTAGTTGACGCAGTAGGCAAACCAGAACGTGCCCTTGAAGTAGTGCAACTCCGGCGCCCAGATGGCCTGATGGTTACCCTTGGGCTTCTGCCAGGTGACGTCCTTGGCGAAGCTCCAGACCAGGCCCAGCGGTTCCCACGTCTTCAGGTCCTTCGACTTCCAGACGCGGATGCCCTCGTTGGTATTCCACCAGGTCGGGTGGCCGGTGGTGCCGGTCAGATAATACGTGCCATCGGGGCCGAGGCAGACGCAGGTGTCGCGCACGGGATAATCGAACAGCGGTTTGAAATCCGCCGGCAAAGCGGCCGCCGGCGGGGGCTCCGCGCGTTGCACGGCACCGCTCCGACCGCCGGTGGTCGCTTTGATGAACTGGACTTCCGCCGCGCCTGCGCTGCCGGACAGCAGGAGCCCCGCGATGGCCGCGCCGAGGTTGTATTGCATGGAGCGCAGGGCTTGCATGCGGTTGCTCGTTTCAGGCCCTGTTCCTCGACAGGATTTCGCCGAGGCGGTGCACGCCATCGGCCAAGGGCAGGATTTCGATGCCGCGCGCGTGTTCGGGACGCGTGCCCAGATAGACGAGAAAGCCATCGCGCATACACGAGTCTTTTTTAGCACCGATTTTAATCGCCGGGCGGGGCCGGCACGCCGCCATGTGGAACTTCTCCTTGCGCGAGGCCACGAACCCGACCGTCGTGACGATGGCCAGGTATATTCCAAACACGATGATGTCCAGCGACAGCTGCGGCATGTTCTGTTACTCCGAGGTGTTCACGGTCCTGTACGCATGAGCACACTTCTCGAAGTGTGCCCATGTGCTTGCGCATCTGCTTTTTCCCGGCGTCTTCATTTTATTCGGCGCACATTCGATCCGTTAATCCATAAAGCCGGCGGCGCGCAGTTTGTCCAGCGTCATGGAGGAGGACGCCGGCGTGCGTGTTTCCAGGAAGCGCGCGACGTATTTACCGATGACGTCGGTTTCGAGATTCACCGGGTCGCCGGCGCGCGCGCGGCTGAGCGACGTATGTTCCCAGGTGTGCGGGATGATGTGCACGGTGAAGGCATCGGCGCGCAGATCCACCACGGTCAGGCTGATGCCGCTGAGCGCGATGGAACCCTTGGCCACGATGCCGTGCAGCAACTCCCGGGCGCAGACGACTTCCACCACGCGGTCGGCCCCGGCGCGGCCGATGGAACGGATCGTGCCGGGGCCGTCCACGTGGCCGCTGACGAGGTGGCCGCCGAGAAAATCGCCCGCGCGCACGGCGCGCTCGAGATTCAAGGCCGCGCCGGCTCTTTTTCCCCCCAGGTTGGTTTTGGCCAGAGTTTCCGCCAGCACGTCGAACCGGATCTCAGCGCCGGCCGGTTCCGCCACCGTCAGGCAGACGCCTTCCACCGCGAGACTTTCGCCCGGAACCAGCGGCGAATCCCAGGCGCCGGCCTGCACGGTCAGGCGGCCTGCGCCGCCGCGGCGCTGCAGCGCTGTCAGCGCGCCGACTTGCTGAATGATGCCGGTAAACATGGCGTAGTCCTTGGTTAGTAGTCAGTAGTCATGGGCTTGCCCCGACGTCTTGTCCGCCGTAGTCCCGGTCTCGATGAGTGTCGGGACGAAGGCAGGAGCCTGGCACAGCTCCTGGCCGAACTCCTCGTGGGCGGGGCTTCCAGCCCCGCGTTCCGGATGCCTGTGGCGCGGCCGGGTCCGGATCAAAAGATCGGGGCCGATGCGCTCCATGCTTTGCAGCACGAAGGCCGGCGCGGCGGAGAGCTTCCAGCCGCCGCCCACGGCGGGGAGCGCATCGCCGCCGAGGAATTTGGGCGCGACGAACATCAGCAGCTCGTCCACCAACTGCGCGCGCAGCAAGTCCGCCGCTAGCTTGCCGCCGCTGCAACAGCGCGCGCAGAGCGATTTCCCCGCCGCGCGCCGGAAAGGTCCAGATGTGCGCGGCGGTCTTCGCGCGCGCCAGGCGGCGCGCGCCGGCGGGCGTCGTCGCCACCACCGTACAGTCGGCATACGCGTCGCGCAGCACCTGGCAGCGCGGGGGTAATTTCCCGCTGGCTGTGACCACCACACGCAGCGGGCAGCGGCCCGCGTCCGGCCGCGGCCGCAGACTGGGATTGTCCGTGCGGATCGTGGCGCCGCCCACGAGGATGGCATCCACGCGGCGCCGCAGCGCCTGCACCGCGGAGCGCGCCGCCGGCGAGGTAATCCAGCGCGACGCGCCGGCGCGATCAGCGATCCGGCCGTCCAGCGTCATCCCGAGTTTCAAGGTGACGAACGGCCGGCCGGTCAGCATCAACGTGTGAAACGGCGCGATCAAATCCCGCCCTTCCGCCGCGCAGACTCCGACGTCAACCTGTACGCCGCGCTGCCGCAGCATCCGCAGGCCGCGTCCGGCGTGTTTCGGGTTTGGATCGCGCGCAGCCACGACGACGCGCCGGATTCCGGCGGTCAGGATGGCGTTGGTGCAGGGCGGCGTTCGGCCCCAGGTGGAACAGGGCTCCAGCGTGACGTACAGTGTCGCCCCGCGCGCCCGCTTTCCGGCCTGGAGCAGCGCGATGACTTCGGCGTGCGGCCCGCCGGCGATGCGGTGAAAGCCCTCGCCGACCCTCCGGTCGCCGGCGACGACGACGGCGCCGACGGGGGGGTTGGGCCGCGTCAGCCCTTCGCCGCGCCGCGCCAGCGCCAGCGCGCGCCGCATCCAGCGCTCATCGTTGGGCCGCAGATCGGTCATGGTTGCACTCCAACGGAGGCTTCCGCGCCCAGCAGGGCATCCACGAATTTTTCCGCTTCGAAGGGCGCCAGGTCGTCGGCGCCCTCGCCGAGGCCGATGAAGCGGATGGGCACGCCCAGTTCCCGGGTCACGGCGAAAATAAAACCGGCCTTGGAGGAGCCATCCACCTTGGCGATGATCGCGCCGGTCAGCGGGACGGCGTCGTGAAACTGCCGCGCTTGAACGATGGCGTTCTGGCCGAGGGTGGCGTCGAGGACCAGCCAGACCTCCTCCGGCGCGCCAGGCTGCCGCTTGGCCAGCGCGTTACGGACCTTCTGCAGTTCCCGCATCAGGGGCGCCTTGGTGTGCATCCGGCCGGCGGTGTCGATCAGCACCACGTCGCAGCCGCGCGCCTGGGCGGCCGCCAGCGCGTCGTAGGCCACGGCGGCGGCGTCCGCGCCGGGGGCGCCGGCAACGACGTCGCAGTGCAGGTGCTCGGCCCACCACGTGAGCTGGTCGGCGCCGGCCGCGCGGAAGGTATCGGCCGCACCGAGCAGCACCCGGCACCCCGCCTGCGCGGCCTGCCGGGCCAGCTTGGCGCAGGTGGTGGTTTTGCCGGAGCCGTTGACCCCGACGATCAGGAAAGAACGCGGCTTCCGATCCGCGGCCCAGGCAAAGTCGCCGGGGAGGCCGAGTGCTTCCCGGAGCAGCCGGCGCAGCTCGGCAAGCGTCGCCGGCCCGCCCCGGCCGGCGCTGTGCCGGAGCTGCGGCAGGAGTTCGCCGACCAGCCGCAGCGGCACATCGGCGCGCAGGAGTTGCTCTTCCAGCTCCGCGATGGTCTGGCCCGCCGTGCCGCCGCCGGTCCACAGGCGGGTCAGCGCCTGCGCGAACTGCTGCCGAGTGCGGGACAGGGCGGAGAGCCAGCTGGCCATGGGGAAAACGGGGGGGTTAGGATTCAGGGTTCAGGGGGAGGAGGCGAGGGTTCAATTTCAAACGCTCAGGTTTCAGAGTGCGGAGCGCACGGTCCGCCGCCGGCGGCCGTGCGTGCGGGCCGTGGGAGATCCTTGCGGGCGCGGTCGAGGATGCCGTTGACGAACTTGCCGGACTCCATGCCGCTGAACTCCTTGGCCATCTCCACCGCCTCGTTGATGGTGACCACCGGCGGGATGTCGGGGCAGTACAACATCTCGTACAGCGCGGCGCGCATGACGTTGCGGTCCACCGCGCCCATGCGTTTGACATCCCAGTTTTCGGCGTAGCGCTGGAGCAGTTCGTCCAGCTCCGCCCGGTGTTGTTCCACCCCGCGGACGAGGGTCTCGGCGAAGCCGCGGGCGTGGGCGGAGGGCTTGCGCTCCAGCCAGAACTCCGCCAGCGCATCCGCGAGCTCGCCGTGATTGAAGTCGCGCTGGAAGAGGACCTGGACCGCCCACTGCCGAGCTTCGTGCCGGGTGCTCATGGTCAGGCCTTGAGGCTTTTCAGCAGGTTCGCCATCTCGATGGCGGATTGTGCCGCGGTCCAGCCGCGATTGCCGGATTTGGTGCCGCTGCGCTCGATGGCCTGCTCCAGGTTGTCGGTGGCGACGACGCCGTCAATGACCGGCACGCCGGTCTCCAGCGCAATCTGCGCCAGCGCGCGGGCGACCTGGGCGTTGATCAGTCCGGCGTGCGGCGTGGCGCCCTGGATCACCGCGCCCAGCGCGATGACGGCATGGACCGCCTTGCCGCGGGCCAGCTTCTGGACGGCCAGCGGCAGCTCGTACGAGCCCGGCACCCAGACCACGGTGATGTCCGCCTCGTCCGCGCCATGGCGCTTGAGCCCATCGAGCGCGCCGGCCAGCAATTGCCGGGTCAAAAAGTCGTTGAACCGGCTGATGACGATGCCGACCTTCAGTCCGGCCGCTGCGAGCGAGCCGGAGTATTCCTTGTAGCTCATGTTGATCTCCTTCTTTTGATTAGAGCAGATGCCCCATTTTCCTTTTCTTCGTCTCCAAATACCGGTCGTTGAATGGCGAGCGCGGCAGGACCATGGGCACGCGCGCGACGACCTTGAGCCCGTAGCCGCGCAGGCCGACGATCTTGCGCGGGTTGTTGGTCATCAGCCGGATGCGGTGCAGTCCCAGATCGCTGAGAATCTGCGCGCCGAGGCCATAATCGCGCAGGTCGGCCGCGAAGCCCAGCTTCTTGTTCGCCTCGACGGTATCGAGCCCGGCCTCCTGAAGCTCGTAGGCGTGGATTTTGTTGGCCAGCCCGATGCCGCGCCCCTCCTGCCGCATGTAAACCAGCACGCCGTGCCCTTCCCGGGCAATCAATTGCAGCGCGCGCCGCAGTTGCTGGCCGCAGTCGCAACGCAGCGAGCCAAACACGTCGCCGGTCAGGCATTCGCTGTGCATGCGCACCAGCGCCGCCGGCTGCTGCTCCGGCGCGCCGCGCACCAGCGCCAGGTGATGCTGCCCGTCCAGCAGCGAGCGGTACAGGTGCAGCTCGAACGGACCGAAGTCGGTCGGCAGGCGCACCAGCCGTTCCTTGACGACCAATTTCTCGGACCGGCGCCGGTAGGCGATCAGGTCCGCCACGGAGATGAGCTTCAGGCCGTGCCGCGCGGCAAACGTCTTCAGTTCCGGCAGCCGCGCCATGTGGCCGTCGTCGCGCAGGATGTCGCAGATGACGCCGGCGGGCTTGAACCCCGCCAGGCGGGCCAGGTCCACCGCGGCTTCCGTGTGGCCCGCGCGCCGCAACACGCCGCCCGGCACGGCCTCCAGCGGGAAAAGATGGCCGGGCGAGGTGAACTGCGACGGGCCGGACCGGTCGGCGATGAGCTGCCGGACGGTATGGGCGCGGTCGTAGGCGCTGATGCCGGTGGTGATGCCCTGCGCGGCATCCACCGATTCCGTGAAAGCGGTTCCGAACAGGCCGCCGCCGCGCGGCGTCACGCGCTTGATGCCCAAGCGCGTGAGTTGCTCGGCCTCCAGCGCCACGCAGATCAACCCGCGGCCGAACCGCGCCATGAAGTTGATCATCGCCGGCGTGATCTTTTCCGCCGCGCAGAGCAGATCGCCCCAGATCGCCCTCGTTCTCGCGCTTCGCGTCGTCCACCACGACAATCAAGGCGCCGCGCCGCAGGGCTTGGAGGCCCTCCGCCACCGAGTCGAAACCGCCGGCCGATCCGGTCCGCGACCGGCGACGCATCCTGACGGCCTTGTTCCTTTTCAACCGTGGCATAAAAAAATCCCCCAAGATGGGCATCTTCGGGGACAACAGACCGCCCGCCACCGCGCATCTTCTTTCATCCAGACTTTACTGTCGGCTACGGATCCTGATGACCAGATCAGGAGAGCCGTATCTGTCCTCCCGAGGAGAACTCGCGGGCTAAACCGCCGGTCAGGAATCTTCCCCTGCTGCCGGGCAGCGCGGGAATCACCTTGCCCCGAAGACACGTTCTTATGCGGATAAGATAGCTCAGGCCAGAATGATGTCAAGCGCGAAGCCCGATCCGCGCCACGGCTGCATCCATCGAGGGAACCTGGCGCGGCACAGTCGCAACCAAAGAATACTTGGACAGGATTGACAGGATTTTCAGGATGGTTGTTGATTTGTGGGCGGATAGGCTGGCACGGCGGTAACGATTCATTCTGTAGAATCTTGTTCGGCCTGTCAAAAATCTTCTGCGGGTTTGTCGTGGAGTTTTCAAAAGCGGAATTCTTGGAGCGAGCAAAAGCGGAAAGCAACTCGCCTTCAGCGAGGGCGGTTGGTGAACAGGACGACGGGGAGTTTTTGCTTGTCGGGGCGTTCCTTGAGGATCGAGAAAGTTCCGTCCAAGTGTTCACAGAGAACAGCCCTGGTGCCCGGGATGCCCTGGGTGGGGAACGTCTCTTGTGCGAAGTGTATGCGCCCCCCGATGGCGATCGTGACGGGATGCCATAGGGACCAGACGTAGTTCCACCATGGATCCATCGGCACGGGGCGGAGCTTGTTTCGTCCCTGTGCCACCGCTTCGTCCCAGGCGGTCTGCGGCGTCATGCCCAGTTCCCGATGCCGTTCGCGCCGGTTGCGGTGTTCGCGCAGGGCATGGATGTGGCCGTTGACGTCATCCAAGTCGGACGAGGGCGTCAAGCCGTTGAGGGCGAAGTAGGGCGGCAGACGATCTTGCCAGACCTGATGGATCCGCTCGACCTTGCCCTTGGCCTCGGGGGTGTTGGCGACGACGAACGACACATCGTAGAACTTCAAGCGTTGCCCGATCCTCGTCACGCCGTCTTCCTTGTGGCTCGTGAAGAGACCCGCCTGATCGACGTAGATCTCCAGCGGCAGGCCGTATTCCATGAACGCGGCGTGGAAAAAATGCAGGTAGGCGGGCACATGCTCGCGGCGGTAAAGGGCACACCCGACCTGCAGACGGCTGCAGTCGTCGAGCATATCCAGTAACGGATAGGCTGGCTCCTGACGCCCAAACCAATGTTCTGGCGTCGAGTCCATCTGCCAGAGCTCACCCACGGCCTGCCGCTGCCAGCGCCGCAGGTGAGCTGGAAGACGGGGCGGCTTGGGCGCCGGGCAAATCCTTTCCCTTATCGCCCAATGCCGGACTTGAGAGCGGGCCAGCACCACACCGAAAAGGCGATCCACCTCGCTGGCCGCAAACGCATAGTTGTAACCCTTGTGGATCGCGGCTCGCAGGAAGGTCATGACCCGCTCATCCCATGGCGTCGCATGGTTACCGCCGGACACCCCGGGCCGCCAAGTCTCGACCTTGCTCGTTGCCCGCGCCTTCAGATAGCTGCTGCGCAACTCGTAGAACCTTGTCTTCGCCACGCGCAACGATGCGCAGGCCTGCTCGACCGAGAGCGTTCGTTCACACACCTGCTTGAGCACGTCCTGGACATGCGGCAAGCCCAACCGGGAACCAATTTGTTCTTTCATGCGATCATTATAGACCGCATTCCGCTTTTGCTCGCTCCACGGGCGCCGCCCCCTCGGGGGCGTCTCAGCCCTGCCTCTCCCTCTCACAAGCCCTTGTTAATCAAACCCTAGCACCTTCACGTCTTCCGCTTTTGCTCGCTCCACGCGCTTTCCGCTTTTGCTCGCTCCGACCTTCCGCTTTTGCTTTTCCCCCGACACATTTTCGAAAAATACTGGCGCGAGTCTTCTTATTTCAAATCCGATGCCGTGACCGGCGTCAAACTCCAGGGGTGGAACGTATCCACCAAAACCTATGGCAGCGT
>JAPLSZ010000103.1:0-3498 GCA_026398385.1 Kiritimatiellota bacterium
AAGCACCTCGGCCAGAGCGTGCACAACGAAATCACCCAGATGCGCGTTGAGCGGGCCAAGCAACTGTTGGCCACAACCACCTTGAAGGCCCAGGAGGTGGCGCAGCAGTGCGGCTTCGGCGACGTCTCGTATTTCTCGAGATGCTTCCACGGCCTCACCGGCCTCCGCCCCAGCCACTACCGCCGCAAAGCCAAAGGGTCAGGTAGCCTTTGAGCAGTGTGGCTTTCCATGCGCGCATCGCCGCGGAGGCGGGGGTCGCCTACGCGCGCACGGCGCGGCTGATGTTATACCACTTGCTGTTTGAAATTGCATTGTCGCTGCAAAGTGTCGCCCGTTTTCCTGTAACGAAATGTAGCGGGTCAGTTACGGGGTGGTCGCGGCTCGCCGGAGTCTCGCCCTCCATCGGCAACACTGGCGTGTGCAGCGAAGCTGGAGGGCGAGCCTGCCCTGAGCTCCGTCGAAGGGCGTCCACGCGAGCCGTGCCTTCCCGAAGAAGACCACCCCGTAACTGACCCATTACATTGCTAATTTGCAAGGACCCCTTTTTCACGGCACCGCGCGGTCCCCGGCCCAACGGTCAAGACGCGCTCAGCGCGAGCCGCAATTCGCGGGGGGTGACGAATTCCACGTTGAATCCGCCAACCATCTGCTCGTAACCGGGCCCGTGCAACGGGCTGACGACAAAGTTGCGGCCACGCGCATACGCCGCCCGAAAGGCGACCAGGCTGCGGGTCTCGAAGGCATCCGTTGACCATTTGCATTCTATGGCGTGAACTCGGTCCCGCCCCTGCGGCACGACGAAATCCACCTCGCGCTGCTGTTTGTCGCGCCAGAATTGAACGTGCGGCAGTCCGGCGGCGAGCAGCGTATCGAGCACGAGGTGCTCCCAGAGCAGTCCGCAATCTTCGGCGCGCAGCTCGTCCCAGCCGCGCGCATAGGCCACGAAACCGGTGTCAAAGCCAAACACGCGCGGTTGTCCGATAATCTCCCGCCGTCCGCCCCCGGCGAAGGGCCGCACGATATGCACCGTCTGCGTCGCCTGATAGACCTCCAGCCAGTTGGTGACGGTCGGGCGGCTGATCTGGCTGGCGGTGGCGAGCTTGGTCACGTCCAGCATCCCGCCGCTTTGACGCAACAGCAGTTCCAGCACGCGCAGGAATCCCGCGCGTTTCTCCAGCCGGAACAATTCCTGCACATCGCGCGCGAAATAAGAGTCGAGCCATTCCCCGTAGAATTCACCCGTCCGCTCGTCCGCCAGGAGGGCGGGGGGCAAACCACCGCGCAGCAAGCGGTGGCGGAGGTCTCGGATTCCGAAGGCCGCGAGTTCCTCATGCAGTACGGGCACGAGCGCCACCACGCGCTTCCGTCCGGTGAGGCTGTCGCGGAACTTTTGCGTGGCCGCGAAAGTGGACGAGCCGGTCGCGAGGATTTTCAGATGCGGAAAGTCATCCGCGCCGATTTTAAGCAACCGGCTGGGGTCGGGCAGTTGATGCACTTCATCTAGGATAATGCGCGGCTGGCGGGCGGCGCGGAAGAAGCTCTCCGGGTCGCGCAACCGCTCGGCCACACTGGGCAGATCGCAGTTGAGGTATTCGGCGTCCGGCAGGGCTCTGGCGAGGACGGTTTTGCCGGTGCGCCGCGGTCCGCACAGCCAGACGACGGACACCTGTTTCCAAGCCGCCGCCAGACGGTCGCGCCAGAAAGGACGTTCGATCATCATGCAGCCCGACTATACGTTCAGCCGTCTAAATGTAAAGCAGAAATTCTTGCGCCCCACGCGGAGACAAAAACCCGCCCGTCCGCTGCCGGACGGGTGGGGCCGAAAACACTGGGTGTCGCCTTATTTTTTGCCGCCGGCGGCCGCGGGCGGTGCGCGCACACCCGGCCCCGGCGTCGTGAGCTTGAACTGCGCTTCCATCACCCGGATAAACTCCGCCGTATCGCGCGCCGTGCCGTGCAGCACCCCGGACGGCTGGAGTAACAATTTGGGCATGACAACGCTCTGTGCCGTCAATTGGGCGTAGGCCGTGAAATTTTCCGATAGCTGCTGCGTCCCCCATGGGGCCTCCAAGGCCGCGGTGATCGCCGCCGCACCGGCCAGCATGCTGGCCTTGTAACGGGCTTCCGCCAGCCGCTCCGTGGTCACCGGCAGCGGCAGGGCCAAAAGATAGTCGTGGAACTCCGGAAAGGCCTCCGGTTTCGCCTTCCAGAGCGCCAGCGCCAGCTTGGCCAGTTCGCACGCGCCCGGATGATCAGGGACCTTGGCTTTGAGCCACGGATTGCACGCCCGGTTCAGCGGGGCCGGAAGCATGATGATCCCGAACGTATCCGGCCACTTCTTGTTCAGCTCTTTCAAATCCCCCGCCAGGTCCCGGCAAGAGATGCAGGTGTAGTCGAAAAATTCTGCCAGCACGAACTTCGCCGCCGGCGAGCCCACCAGCGGCAGGCGCGCGGCATTGTATTTCAACCGGCCATCAAGAAAGCTCACCTCCCGGGTTGCTGCCCTGGCTGCCCCCGGCGCAGCCGCAGCCGGGCCGGCACGACCCGTCAGAAGATACATCCGCGGTTTTGGCCCCCAGATTTGCCCGGCACTCAGAACCACCAGCGCCAGCAAACCGGTCAGGATCGCCGCTCCCAACCCCGCCTGCGGCCGCGTTCTGACGGCAGGCCCCAGAATCAGGCCTGCCACGGTGATCCCCGTCACATGCAGCCCCAGGCACCACGGGCAATGCTGGTGTGCCACCAAGTCAAAGGGGTCAGTCCTTGCATTTGAGCAGTTTGGTTTTCAATGCGCGCATCGCCGCGGAGCCGGGGGTCTCATCCGCGCGCACGGCGCGGCTGATGTTACTCGGATGTCCCATCCGCGCGTGTTCCATGATCCAGCCGCAGCCCGCCGTCGTAAAAGTTCGCAGCAACCATACCAACCCCTGCTTTCGCACATCAGCAGGTCGAGCTCGCTGTAGATCCTCCGGCGTCCACTTTATGGAGCTCAAACCCTTCTCCAGCAATCGCTCCGCCGCCTGCTCATCATGCGCATGCATGCTCGCGCCGACATACGAGGATCTCTGCCTAGTATCCACCACGGCAGCTAGCAGGTCCAGCAGCCGCTGTCGAAAGGCCCCGTCGCCCAAATACCACCCACGACGTACGGCCTTCCACTCCTTCGTCAGCCCGCGGGGGTCGTCCAGGCATTCGGCCAAGCGATCCGCCAGATAAGCCGCATAGCCCCGCCGCCCGGCGCGATCTTCTTTCCAACCCTGGCAGTCCAGCACGCGCTCGACGCTAAGCCACGCTGGCCGTTCCGTGCGACCAAGGTACGCCGTATAACTGCTCCAGGGATAGCTCGCCAAATCTGGCTGCGCTTGATTCAGCAACCGGGACCGCGCCGGATTCAGATGGATATAATCACTCAACAAACGAAAATAGCCCGGCTCTTCGCCGTCGACGACCAACGCCTTGTAGCGCCCTTGAAACAGATGGCCGCACTCCCGATGGCGC
>JAPLSZ010000103.1:3579-6375 GCA_026398385.1 Kiritimatiellota bacterium
ATGATTGGGCATCAGCACGTAGGCGTGCACCCGCCACCCTGTCCGGTCACACGTCTCGCCCAGCGTGCGCAAGAACAAGCGCGCATCCTCGTCGCCGCGGATAATCCGCTCCCGCCGGTCGCCCCGGCACAGCACGTGGTAAACCGCTCCGGCATACTCTATGCGTGGTGCTCTGGGCATGTCCCTGTTCTACCCTGCCCGTTCGCGGCCGTCAAGCAGATTGCTATTTTGCAAGGACTGACCCCTTCCATCACTGACCCCTTCCATCATCCCCTTCCATCAGCTGACCCCTTCCATCAGGATCACGAGGGTTGCTGCGATACGTCTCATTGAGCGCCTCCACCTTCCTGGTTCACGGCTGTGCGTCTTGTCCGGCGAGCCGCCGGTCGAGTTCCGCCAGCTTGAACCGCGTGCTGACGACCGAGTTCTTCTCTTTCCCCGGGTGGTATTTGATGTAGGTGGTGGCGACGATGGTGCCGTCCGGCAGCGCTTCCATGCCCGGATAGCCGCAATCCCAGTCGTGGTAGTTGTGGAGGAGTTTGATCCGGTACTGACCGGGCTTGCCTTGGCGGATGTCGTCGTACGTGCCGACCCAGGCGACGAAGTGACCGCCGGTCGGACTGCCGGGGTTGAAGCGCCGGGGCATCTTGTCGCGGAAGGCAATCACCAGCCGCCCATCCGGCGCATACACGCCCATGTGCCGGTCGCCCGTCAGGCCCCAGGGCGTGTCCACCGGCTGGGTCCAGGTCTTGGCCTCGTCCCGGCTGAACATCATGAGGCTGGCGCCTTTGTGGGTGTTGTCGCGCATCAGGCAGCAGAGTTCCTTGCCATCCGGCGAACGGAAGGTGAAAGGTTCGCATGGGTCTTGGCCCTCCACCTCCGCGATAATACGGGGCTCGGACCAGGTCAGCCCGCCATCCGCCGTGAGGGTTTGCAGCACTTGGAGCCCGCGCTTGCCGCCACGATGATAGAAGCCGGCGTAGCTGCCGTCCTTCAGGCGGGCGACCGAACTGAAGGTCATCACGCACGGGAAGCCCAGCGGCTTCATTTCAGTCCAAATCTTGCCCCCGTCTTCGCTGACGATGCGGGGCATGTTCGGCGCAGCCGAGAACACCCACAGCCGTTCTTTTCCCGCCGGGTCCACCATGCGGTAGATGCTCGGACAGTTGCCGTGCCCGCTGAACCCTTTTGGAAGGGTGTCGTCCAGTCTTGTCCAGGTCAGGCCGCCGTCGTCGCTGCGGGCCATGGGACCGGCGTTGCCGCCGTGGCCAATGGTCCACACACAGAACATCGTTTTGCCGTCGGGCAGCAGCAGCGTGGTGGGATGCCCCTGATAAACATTCGTCGTACCCGCCGCGATGACCACCTGCCGGTTCGTCTCCTGCGAAATGTCCACGACGGGGAGCTGGCCCGCTTTCACTGCCGTTTCTCGGTCGTCGGCCGCTGCGCTTCGCAGCGAGTCCAACGGAAACCCGGCGAACACGATGGACTGATGGGGATGGGCCTGCCCGCCTTCGTAAAGGCAGGCGATCTGGCCGTTCGCCAGCACCGCCAGATCGGAATAGGCGCTGGGACCGGCGTGCAGTACCCGCGCAACCGGCCAGGTCTGGCCCTCATCAAAGCTGGCGCGCACGGTCATATTGACCCGGCCGCTCCGGCTGGCGGGATTGCTGAACAGAATGACGCCGCGGTTCGTCGGGTCCGGCCAACGGTAGCGCTCGATGGCCGCCTGGCAGATCGGCTCGATCAGCGCCTCGTCAAACCGCTGGTCTTTCCCCGTCAGCCCGCCGTCCGCACTGACGGACACCTGGCGGTTTTTCTTCGAGCCGTCGTAGTTGCGCATGTTCAGCAGCAGCTTGCCGCCGGACAGTTCCACCACCTCGCACTCGTTGACCCGATGCGCGGGCGTCGAGCCGCCGAGTTTCCAGCTCTTCCCATGGTCGTCGGAATAAATGATGTGCGAATAGTAGTGCTGGGTGTCCGCCTCGATGTGATCGCAGGGAATGACGAGCCGGCCTTTGTGGGAGCCGTGCTCGATCTGGATGCCGCTGCCGGGCCCGGTGGCATACCAGGTCCAGTTGGTCAGTTTCACGTCGGACGTGATTTCGCGAGGTTCATTCCAGGTCTTGCCGTCGTCGTTGGAGTGGGTCACAAACACCCGGCGGGTGTCCTGGCTGGTCCGGGCGATGATCTTCCCCTCATGGTCGTCGCCGAGGTTCCATGTGCTCAGCAGCCAGATCGTGCCGGTCTCGCGGTCCACGACGGCACAGGGATTGCCGCAGGTGTTGCCGGCATCGTCCCGGACCACCTGTTGCGCGCCCCAGGTCTGGCCCTGGTCGGTGGAGCGCTTCACCAGCAGATCAATGTTGCCCGCGTCACCCCCGCCATTCTTCCGGCCTTCGCAGAAGGCCAGCACCGTGCCTTGAGTGCTCACGGCCAGCGCCGGAATCCGATAAGTGTTATAGCCGTCCTGCCCGCTGACAAACAGCGGATCGCCCACAAGTCCAGGCGTCGGGGGCGGGACGCTCAGGTTCCCTTGGACTTCAAAGCGTTCCAGCGTGAGGCGATTCCGCCACGGCCGAAAGCCGATGCGCTCGACCGGACCATTCCACTTCTCGATGCGGCCGATCTCATGATCGTTGATCAGGAACCGCTTGACCGCCTGCTCGCGTATCGCCTCGAAGGCGAAGGGCACATCGGGCTGCACCAGGCCCGCCGCCGCGCCCGGCGTCAGGACCGTGCTGCCGAACAGAGCGCCTTCGACAAAAAGTGCCTTTCCGCGCCCGTCGAAGCCCA
>JAPLSZ010000266.1 GCA_026398385.1 Kiritimatiellota bacterium
AACAATGAGAGGGTTTCACGCGCCCGCGCGCGCTGAAACCCTGTGTTGAACTAAGCTGGCGTGGTTAACGAAGGCGCAGTGACTTAGCAGCTATGGATTTTGCAGGCCGCCCGGATGAGTAATCCGTGCGGTCTTTGTGTATTCGGGCACGGCGGGCGCCGTGACGGTGAGCCGGACTGCGGTGCATCGGTACCGGCGATCGGCAGGAGGTACGGCACGATGAGCGTTTTTGCGGTCCATGTGCAAAGCTGTGGCCGGGCGGGTGCCTGAAGGTTACGCCAAAGCAAGAAGTGTGATGGGTCGCGTCGTGTCATGGACCTGGCGGGCCTCGTGCGTTGACCTGCGGCGAACGCTGCAGCGGAGGCTGGAGCAGTATTTCGGCACACATGGGCGTGGCGCATTTCGGGCACAAGGGTGGCGGTAGAGGCGTGCGCACGGGCTTGTCGGCCGGCGGGAGCGGGAGGCCGCGGACGAAGGCCAGTTGCGCCTGGAGCAGGCGCAGGGCCTTGCGCTTGGAACTATGGTGCAAGCCGTAGTGCCGCACCTTGCGGAAGCCGGCCGGGAGCACGTGCTGCAAGAACCGGCGGATGAACTCCAGCGGCTCGAAGCGTGCGGTGCGCGGCTGGCCGGTATCGCCGTCGCGATAACGGAAGACTACTTGGCGATCATCATGGTGCAGAATGGCGGAGTCGGCGAGTGCGACGCGGTGGATGTAACGAGCCAGGTAGGCGAGCGCGTAGTCGCCGGCGCCGACCGGCTTGGAGTGCACGACCCAAGGCGTCTGCCAGACCTTTCCGGGGATGGTCGCCAAGATCGCGGGGTGGCGTTGGCGCATGGCGTCGCGGAGCCGGGCGCGAAAAATATCGGAGAGGGCTCGCACGGGGACGAAGAACTTCGGGTCGGCCTCGTGCCAGGCGCCGTCCGGACCCAGACCGCCGCCGGTGGCCAGGATGTGGACGTGGGGGTGGTACTCCAGTTGGCGCGTCCACGTGTGCAGGACGGCGGTCAGACCGGGCGCAGCGCCCAGGAAGCGGGGATCGCCGCAGAGGGTCAGCAAGGCGGACGCTGCGGTCTCAAACAGGAGAGGCAGGACTTCGCGCGGATGTGAGCGCACCGGACGGCGCAGGCCCTCGGGTACCGTGAAGGTCACCAGGTGGTAGATGGCGCCGGGCAGCAGCAGACGTTGTTGTCGCTGGAGCCAAAGCTGTGCATCCGCATGGCCGCAGGCGGGGCAATGCCGGTTGCCGCAGGAGCGGTAGGTAAAGACCCGCTCCTGACACTGTGGGCACTGCCAGCGCACACTGCCCAGGGCGGGGGTGTGGCAGGCCGCCAGCGCACGCAGGGCGCGGAGTTGATCCGCGCTCATGCGCGTGCCGAAGCGGTCGCGGTAGCCCCCGCCGTGGGCGCGAAAGATCGCGCCCAGGCGCGACATCAGACCAGGTCCTGCATCAAGCGGCCGACCTGCTGGGCGGCCGCGCTGGTGGCTTGTTCGGTCAGATGCGTATAGACCGAGGTCACGGCCGGGGAGTTATGTCCCAGCCAGGTCTGGATCTGGCGCAGGTTCACGCCGTCTTCCAGCAGGTGCGTGGCGTACGAATGCCTCAAGCCATGCACCGAGACATGCTTGTGCACGCCCGAGACGGCCAGCGCCGCGCGGAAAACCTGCTGCACGGTGCCCAGCGGCACCGGACTGGTGGCGGTGGCGCCGTGGATGCCGCCGCGGCCGACGGAGGGGAATAACCACACCGGGTTGCGATGCGTGCCCCAACAGGCTTCCAGCAACGGGAGGACGGGCGACGGCAGCGAAATATAGCGGTCCTTGGCGCCCTTGGCGGCGTGCACGTGCAGCACCCCGCGCGCACGGTCCAGGTCCGTCACTTGCACCCGGCAGCCTTCGCCCAGGCGCAGGCCGCAGGCGTAAATCAGCGTCAGGCACGCCCGGTGGCGCACCTCGGTGATCTGTCGCAGGATGGCGCGAACCTCGGCGCGCGTCAGCACGACCGGCAACTTGTGTTCGCGCTTCGGCCGCGGCACCCCAGTGAGGGTGAAGTCGCGGCGGAGCGTCGTCTCGTAGAGGAACTTGATCCCGCACAGCGCGATGGTGATCGTGGGCCGCGCCAGTTTGCGCTCGCACTTCAGATGCACGAAGTAGCGGCGGAGCTCCTCGTCGGCCAGCAGTTCCGGGCTGCGCCGGTGATAGCGGACCAAGCCCTCGACCGCGCGGACATACGAGGACTGGGTCTTCGCCGTGAAGCCACGCAACGCCATGTCCTCGATCATCCGCCGGCGCAGCGGCGAGATCGGCCGCCAGACCCGGCCCAGAGTCGTCTCGTAGAGAAACCGGATCCCGGCCGAGGCGTGTGAGCGGAAGGTGGCTGAGACACCCTCCTCCTTCAGGCCGGCGATGTAGGCGCGTGCTTCGCCCACACTGATCGCTTCCGGCGCGCGTCGGTTGCAGTGCTCCACCAGCCCCAAAACCCCGCAGACATACGCCGCCTGGGTCGCTTCCGCCAGGCCCTTCTCCGTCATCTGTGCGAGCATGCGCGCCCGCAACGCCGACCCCTGTGATGAAACCTGCTGACCGCCACCTGCCGCTGTGCTACTATTCGACTGCATGTGATGCTCCTTCTGGCGGGATCGCCATGCGTGCCCGATTGCACGCGTGGTCCCGCCGGGAGGACATCCTTACGCTAACGCATAAAAAAGGGGAGTTTTGCTGCCGGCGCTGCGCCGGCTTAGTTCAACAGTTTTGCTGCCGGCGCTGCGCCGGCTTAGTTCAACATGGCGTCGCAGCCTATCGCCGGGAGGCCCGGCTCAGGCTGAACGCCATCGTTCGGCAAGAAAAGGAGAAAGTATGAAAGCAGTATGTTCAATCGCAGTCCTCTCGTTTCTCGTGACAATGTCATCTGTCCTGGCGGCGGACAACATGAAGGCGTTTCCGCCAGCAGAGAAGGGTATGGTTCGGTATGTCCTGCAGTTGCCAGAGCAGAAGGACGAATATGCATTCAAAGTGGAACTGATCGTGGGCAAGACGGTTCAGCTTGATGAAGGGAATAGATACTTCTTCGGCGGGAAGATCGAGGCGGAGAACATCGAGGGCTGGGGCTTTACCCGCTACATGGTCAGCAAACTGGGACCGATGGTGGGCACGCTGATGGCGGTCGATCCCAACGCGCCGAAGGTGCCCCGATTCATCACGATTGGCGGCGAGCCCTATCTCATCCGATACAACAGCCGTCTGCCCGTCGTGGTGTATGTGCCCGAAGGTGTTGAAGTCCGTTATCGGATATGGAGTGCTGCACCGGAGGCAAAACTAATCGAGAAGGGTTGAGACCTCACCGCGTCGAGCGACAACTGCCGAACAATGGCCTGCTAACGGATTTGCCCGCTCTGGGCAGGTTAGCAGTACGGAGAAGCCGGCCGTTCGGCAATAACAGGAGAAGACCAATGATTAGACAACGGAAGCGAATATCTTGGATACTCGCCCTGGTACCCGTGCTGACAGGCTGGGCAGATGGTG
Organism: Kiritimatiellota bacterium; assembly: GCA_026398385.1. Taxonomy (GTDB): domain Bacteria; phylum Verrucomicrobiota; class Kiritimatiellia; order CAIQIC01; family CAIQIC01; genus CAIQIC01. The sequence goes on from JAPLSZ010000266.1 coordinate 3,521, forward strand.
GTGCGTTGACGGGAACGAATGTCGTCACACTGGCCAGGCACGAAACTGTAGCGGAGTTTCGCGGCACCAACTATCACCGATGCCTCGGCCGAACAGCGTTGTGCCCTGACCAATGCGGCGAATCGGGAGCTGCTGCATCCTTCAAAGTCACCAAGTACTTGAGCTACAAGAAGCTCGGCGAGCACGGCGACCCGAAGTGCGACCAGTTTGCCTTCATGATCGAGGGCAATATGAAGAACCCGAAGGTGCCGTCCGCCATCAGGGACGTGGTGCGCATGCTCGCGAAAGGGGATCTGGTGTTCCTTTCCTGGAATCATGATTATGTCACGGTGGACGGCAGTTCAGGACCGAAGCGGCCGATTGTCAAACTGGAGAAGATTGCACCTATAGGAACCAAGGCATGGATGGAACAAGTTGATCGCGTGGTCGGTACGAAGGACGCCGCCGGTCACGGTCCAACTATTGACTCCGACGAATGGATGATCGCCGTAAGTCGCAAACTGGGCGTTTTTGACGCTCAGGGGCACGGCCCTGATCTCCGTTCTAAGGAATGGGTGGGCGCGATACAACGGAAGACGTTCGGCAACGAACCGTCAGCAAACCAGTAGTGAGAGGAGTTCGGTGATGATGCGGCTATTGTTGTTCGCTCTGGCGGTGCTGGAAATGGCGGTTGGCCTCCTCGGCCTGATTGGTGCTATACGACTTTACTTCTCGCATGACGCGGGCATGGTCATGATCTACTGGCCGGTATTGGTGACGGCTGCGTTCTTCCTGGTAACAGGTGCCGCCATCTTCCTGCGCCGTGTATGGAGCTATTATCTGCATGTTGGCGTCATCCTGCTCATTGGAGCTCTTGACGTCCTCTATCTCGGGTTGATTTTTGGCCGGAATTCAGGGCGTTTGTTGGCGCTGGTTGCGATTACAGTCGTGCCGCTGACAGTGATCTTTCTGTTGCCATCTGTGCGCGGGTGGTTTGATATGCGAGGCAAAACGAACGAATGTATTTGAAAGAGCTGAAAGAACAGACCGGTCCGAACCACGTGCAGGAGGATACGGCTCGCCAGCTCGCCGAACCTCAAGGCTGACGTTCGGTGTCCAGGGTGCAGTGGACGGGCTGGCCGGACAACAATTGCGCTAGCCCGGCTTATTCATGAAGCATGAACAAGCCGCCCTGCGGGCTTCGACTCCGGCCCGCCAAACCGGGCCTGCGCTCAGGGTTAGCCCTGAGCCGTTCGACGGGCTCACGGTCCCAGGCCCGCAGCGGTGGGGCCAAGGTCCCGAGCTTGTCGAGGGACAAGGTGCGAAGCACCGCGTCGATTATGAATGAATGCGTAGCGTTCATGAATAATCCGGGCTAGATGCCGCAAATGTTCATGCGGAGATTATTACCCGGCGGATGGGCCGGTCAAGTCCTTTATCTGGATTTCTTTGAGCCCGGGAGGAGCGCCGACGTGCTTTTGCGCTTCATGCCCGTCTTGCGGCGGCGGGATCCTCCAACGCGGCGTTTTCCGTAAGCAGCCGTTTAGTTTTCGCAGCATACGCCCCGCGCCTCTGTGGTGATGCCGAATCCGCGCCCAAGCCGCCGGTGTCGAACGGCCGCCAGCGCTACTCGATGGCCTTGATGCGGATGTCCTTGAACTCAACCCAAAACGGTTTGCCCGCGTGGAGTTGCAAGGCCACAACCCCCTCGCGCGCCGCCAACTGCGGATCGTTATCCGTGAAATCCAGGATCAGCCGGTTATTGAGATAGTGCTGAATGTGGTTCCCCTGGGCGACGATCACGACGTCGTTCCAGTCATCGAGCTTGAACAGTTTCTTGAACCCGTCGGCGTCGATCAACGTGCCGGTGACGTGTTTCTTGCCGTCGGTTTCCCACGTGGCCTGCTCGCCGGCGAGGCAGATGCGGCCGCGTTTGCCGCCTTCGTCGTAGATGAACCCGGCGACGTTCGGCAGCACGTTCTCGTTGCGGATTTCGTGTTGATAGCCGCGCACGACCCAGGCGTTCCGCGGCTTGCCGTCGGTGACGTGCCGCGAGCGGTACTGGATGCCGGAGTTGTTCGCCGCGATGCTGCGGAAGGACAGCCGCAAGTCGAAGTCCTTGGTCACGCCGGCTTTTCAGATGAGGAACGTGTTCCCGTTGACAGGTTTTTCGGGCGTCGTTTCGCCGCGGATGGCGCCGTCCTTGACGGACCACAGCCGCGGATCGCCGTCCCAACCGGTCAAGTCCGTTCCGTTGAAGATGCGCGTCATGCCGGCCGGAGCGGCCTTCGGCCCGTCGGCGGCCAAGGCGTGGACGGCGAACGAAATAACCGCAAGCAGCGTCAAGCAGCGGATCATGGTGTTCTCTCCCGTGCAAGGAATGGAATGGAACGCGGATTATGAGCAAATAAGAAACTGCTTGGGCGCGCCCTTCGGGGGAGCGCCGTTTTCCATGCCGCCTTAGCCCCGAAAATCATGGCGTCATTATTGCTTGTCGGCGGGGCCTGTCCAGACCTTTATCTTGCTGAAAGCGCAATCCGGAGCGCACCTCCGGCGGATATGGGCGGCGGGCGGATAGACCCGGCCGCGATGCTCCACGGGATTCATCCCGACCTCTTGGAGTGTCGTGATCCGGGAAGATCTGTTCATCCGCGCCGGCCGTATGGCAGATGGCCTTGGCCAACCTGCCAGGCGGCCGGCCCATCGGAAAGCCAGTCTCCCGCCGGGCTGCTGGGCGGATCGATCTGTTCCGTCGCGGCGGGCGGTCAGCGTAGCACGGCTCCCGCCACGTCTCGGAGGCTACGGAACGCAGCTCGGGCGCCGTGGTTAACAATGCCAATGTTATTGTCCAAACGTGACTCCTACTCCTTGATGGGTGCCCCGCTACCCCGTTCAACAGAATAGTAGTACCTGGGTCTGCCCGCCAAGTTGAGGGCCGCTGCTCAATTAACAGCACCCAAATGCCAGAACCCCCATTACAGATGATCTTCGGCAGTGTCTGTCCATTCTATTTGATGATCATGGACGGGCAGTCGAGCGGGCGAATTGCCGCGCTACTTGCAGGGCGCACTTACTGGGCCGCGCCGCTGGCCGACCAACCGCCGGAGCCCGTTGTGCCACCAGCGTAACTGCCAACGACACCGCCCGAGCCGGTAATCGTGGAACCGGATCTGGACAGAGTGCCCGCGAAAGTCGTACCTGGACCACTAAATGTGATGCTGCCATTGGCGCTGACTGCTCCTGATACGGGTCCCGAAACGATGCCTGCCATAGATCCGGATACGCTGCCATTCTGACTAATCGTGATGTTAAGCGAACCGCCTCCGGTTCCCGTACCAGCCCTCCCGGTCCAGGTTCCGCCGTAACTTCCGAACAGATGCCCCGCAAAGCCTCCACCACCCCCGCCACCGCCGCTCCCACCACCCCCGCCGCCACCACCGCCGCTGGAAGACACAACGGCCACGACGGCCACGACGGCCGCGCCCACGCCGGCGGCAACATAGGGATGCGCCTGCGCCGCATTGACAGTCGAGCGCGCCGCCTTGGATACACCCTGGCCGGCCTGTTGGATGTAGTGGCGGGAGGCGCTCACGACCCTTGTTGCGTCGGCGGCCCCGGCGCCCGCTCCGGCAAGGTAGTACTTGCCCAACCCCGTTTTCGCCTTGACCTGCTGGAGGTACCAGTCATGCCACTGGGTGTTTGCCGTGGCGGGTGACACCGCCGGGTACTTCGCCGCGTCGTACGGATCGGCTCCCGGGTAGTGAACCTCGGCGTAGTTGTAGTAGCCGTCACCGTCCGAATCGAGCGGAGTCGGCGGAGGCGGCAGGTCAGCGGAGCCGACCTGGGCCCCGACGCCTTCCACCGACTTCGCTCCGGAAGCATCAATCGGCTGGGGTTGCGTGACTCCGGTTTCACCCTGCGGCGCCGCCTCATACTTCGGGCTTACGGGTTGCAGGGTCCGGATCACATGGGGCGGTGGTTTCGGCGGGATCGTGGGCCATGGCGGTTCGACGGACTTCGCCGTGAGGGGGAAGGCTATGGCGAGCACTGCGACCGCCCGCCGTGTTATGTCAAGCCAACGACGCTGGTCTCTGCCATTCCTGACAGGGCGTGAAGTCATGGCGGCATCCTCCCTTTAATTAATAATTGCTTCGACGCGCCCGCCGGGTGAGCGTCGTTTTCCGTGCCGCCGGGGTGCCATACGTGTTCATGCGGCAAGGATAACCTGGCAGATGGACCGGTCAAGACCTTTATCCCGACCTCAGAGAGTCGGGAATTATCCCGGTGGTTCTCTATTTGATCAACACGCTCACGATTGGCTAATACCGGCAGCGTTTTTTCCATCGCCGCCGCAGAACCAAGAGGCCACTGCCCAGCAGAATGACCAGCACGGAAGCCGGCTCGGGAATGACGGTCAACACCACATCGTTGCCGTGTCCGCCAACCGTGCCGTCGCCCGCGTAGCTGATCGAAAATAAGTTGTTGGAGCCATCCGCGCTCTGGAGCGCGAAGGAATCGCCCTCGCAGAGGAGATTGGTGCCGCCCAGCGACAGCCAGTCGGTGGTGATGGAACCGAGATAGCTGTCCACGTCCATAAGCTTCAGGGCATTGTTGGGGGCCAAGGCGCTTCCGGTCAGGGTCAAGTTCCACGTCACAACGCCGTTCACCGTCAGATTCGCGGCCACAATCTGATCAGACAGCGCGAGGCTGGCGATTTCGTTGGTGATGATGGCCCCGGTCTCCAGCGTCAAGTTGCTGAACGTCAGCGTCCCCGGCGAATTGCCCGGCGACAAAATTCCGCCAGCGCTGACCGTTACCGCATCATTGATCAAGCCACTCCCCGAGAGCGTGGCGTTGCTGGCCAGGTTCAATCCACCTTGGAAGGCGCCGGGCCCATTCAGGCTTAGCGTCATGGCGCTGGCGCCATTGCCGATGGTGGTCGGCGCATCACTGCCGGAAATCGTCATGGCCCTGAACTCGGCAACGCCGCCGTTGAAATGCACCGCGCTATTGGCGCCATTGGTGGCCAGAAGACTATTGGCCACGACCGAGCCGCTGTCCACCTCCAAAGCGCCGTTCCGGATATCCAACGTTCCAGCCACGTTCAAGTTGCCACCCGCTACCAGCACGCGGTTGTTGGTGGCGGAAGCCATAGAGCCCACCAACAGATTCCCGCCCACTGTCACCGCGCCGCTGTCGGCGATGGTCAGCGTGTTGCTAGAGCCGGAGAAGCCAACGTAGAAGTCCATCCAAGTGCTCCAGACGGAGCCGGCGCCGGTGACGGTGACGGCGTTGTTGTCGGCGCCGGAACTGCGGCCGATGAAGCCACCGGCACTGTACACAGTGCCGCCATTGGCGATGGTCAGCGTGTTGCTAGAGCCGCATAAGCCAACATTAACTTCCCAGCCGTTGTTCCAGATGGAGACAGGGTCGGTGACGAGGACGGCGTTGTTATTGGCGCCGCTCCACATACCGATGTAGCTGGTGGAGTTGTACACGTTACCGCCGTTGGCGATGGTCAACGTGTTGCTGGTGCCGGAGTCTCCGATGCGAAGGTCGCCGCTGTTGTTCCAGGAAGAGTTAGGGTCGGTGACGGTGACGGTGTTGTTGCTGGCGGTGACGCCGAAGCCGATCCAACCACTGGCGCTATACACCGTGCCGCCATTGGTAATCGTCAGGGAGTTGCCGGAACCGTCGCTGCCGACGGTGAGATCGGTGCCGCCGTTGTTCCAGAAAGAGATGGGGTCGGTGACGGTGACGGCGTTGTTGTTGGCGCCATCCCGAAATCCGATGTTGCCACCGACGCTGTACACGGTGCCGCCATCAGCAATGGTCAGCGTGTTGCCGGCACCGTTGTTGCCCACGTAGAGGCCGCCGCTGCTGTTCCAGACCGAGGCGGAACCGGTGACGGTAGCGGCGTTACTGTTGGCACCGATGCCTTCGCCAATGATGACGGTGGCGCTGTACACGGTGCCGCCGTCGGCGACGGTCAGCGCGTTGCCGGAGCCGTCTTGGCCAACGTTGAGGTTGGTGCTGTTGTTCCAGACGGAGCCGGGACCGGTAACGAGGACGGCGTTGTTGCTGGCACCGGCGTTTAAGCCGATGACGGCGCCGTAGGTGTCCCAGCCGTTGTTCACCGCGCCGCCGTCGGCGATGGTCAGCGTGTTGCCGGAGCCGTTTAAACCGACGAGGAGGTCGCCGGTGTTGCTCCAGACGGAGTTCGTGTCGGTGACGGTAACAGTGTTGTTGTTGCCGTTGACGCCGATCCAGCCGGTGGCGCTATACACCGCGCCGCGGAGCCGGGGTCGGTGACGAGGACCGTGTTGTTGCTGGCGCTTGAGTTGTTGCCGATGACGCTGCCGTAAACGGTATTATTCACAGCACCGCCGTCGGCGATGGTCAGCGAGTTGGAGTAACCAGAGACGCCAACGAAGACGCTGCCGCTGTTGTTCCAGACCGAATTGGTGCCGGTGACGGTGACGGCGTTGTTGTGGGCATCGGTAGTCCAGCCGATGCCGGCGCCGGAGCTGCTCACGCCGTTGTTCACGACAGCGCCGTTGGTGATGGTCAGCGTGTTGCCGGAGCCGTAGTAGCCGAGATAGATGTCGCCGGTGTTGTTCCAGACGGAGTTGGTGCCGGTGACGGTGACGGCATTGTTGTTGGCAAAGGTCTGAGAGCCAATCCAACCGATGGCGTTGGACACCGCGCCGCCGTCGGCGATGGTCAGCGTGTTGCCAGAGCCGGAGAAGCCGAGATGCAGATCACCGCTGTTGTTCCAGACCGAGTTGGTGCCGGGGACGGTGGCGGCGTTGCCGAAGCCGTACGCGCCGATGTGGCCAGTGGCGCTGTACACGGTGCCGCCGTTGGTGATGGTCAGCGTGTTGCCATCGGTGTAATAACCGACATAGGGGTCGCCGGTGTTATTCCAGACGGAGCCAGAGCCGGTGACCGTCCCCGCATTGCCGCTGCCAGAGTGGCCAATGTAGCCGGTGGCGTTGGACACCACACCGCCATCAGCGATGGTCAGCGTGTTGCCAGAGCCGGAGTAACTCCCAGCCGAAGGCGGTGGTATGCCAGACGGAGCCGGGACCGGTGACGGTGACCGCATTGTTGTTGGCATCGGTATTCCAGCCGATGACGGCGCCGTAGGCGTCCCAGCCGTTGTTCACGACGCCGCCGTTGGTGATGGTCAGCGTGTTGCCGGAGCCGTAGTTGCCGACGTAGAGGTCGCCGGGGTTGTTCCAGACGGAGTCGGGGCCGGTGACGATGACGGCGTTGTTGCTGGCACTGGAATTGAGGCCGATAGAGCCGTTGGCGCTGGACACGGTGCCGCCATTGGCGATGGTCAACGTGTTGCTGGAGCCGGAGTAGCCGACGATGAGGCCGCCGCCGCTGTTCCAGTCGGAGCCAGAGTCCGTAACAGTGACGGCGTTGTTGCTGGCGCCGGTATCGTAGCCGATGTAGCTGCCGGCGCTGTACACGGTGCCGCTGGCGGCAATGGTCAGCGTGTTGCCGGAGCCGTAGTTGCCGACGTAGAGCCCGCCGCTGGTGTTCCAGACGGAACCGGAGTCGGTGACGAGGACGCCGTTGCTGGCGCCGGTACCGTAGCCGATGTAGCCGTGGGTGCTGTACACGGTGCCGCCGTCGGCGATGGTCAGCGTGTTGCCGTCGCCATCGCTGCCGACGAAAAGCACGCCGGCGGTGTTCTGGCCGCCGTGGATGTTCCAGACGGATTTGGCACCGGTGACGAGGACGCCGTTGTTGTTGCCGGTTAAGCCGATCCATGCGAAGTCGCCGTTGCTCACCGCGCCACCGTTGGCGATGGTCAGCGTGTTGCCGGAGCTGTAGTGGCCGACCCAGAAGTAGCTGCTGTTGTTCCAGACAGAGTTGGTGCCGGTGACGAGGACGGCGTTGTTCCCGCCGCTGGCGCCGATGGTGCCGCGCGAGTCTTCCACCCGGCCGCCGGCCGCGATGGTCAGTGTGTTACTGGAGCCGTCGCCGCCGATGTAGAGGTCGTGGAAGGCGCCGGTGTTGTACCAGACGGAGTCGGTGCCGGTGACGAGGACGGCGTTGTTGCTGGCGCCGGTATCGTGGCCGACGTAGCCGGCGCCCACATTGGTCAATACCCCGCCGCTGTTGATCTCCAGGTAGTTGTTCGTGCCGGTGTTGCCAACGTAGAAGTCGGCTCCGCCGTTATCGAAGACGGTGCCGCTGATAATGGTGCTGGTGTTGTCCTCGGCGCGCAGGAGCGATGGGGAATAAAAGGCGAGAGCGGCAACCGTCAGTCTGATTGCCAAGAAGAAATTGCTTTGGCGCGAACGAAGAGGACGCGCTGTTTTGCGTGCCGCCGGGATGCCGTACGTGTGCATGCGGCGATTATTACCTGACGTAGGGGGCGCTGGCAAGCCCTTTACCGGGGAAAAGGTGTCACGGGGAAAAGGTGTCAGTCCTGAATGGCACTAAGATAAGCAGCTTTTAGGACGTTTTCCGAGATCGTTTTCCGGGCGAATCCGGGAGCGCACGCAGGATGGCGTGCTGAGCTATTTTTCGCATGTTTTGGAGTGTTTCCTCCACGCGACGGTTGGCAGCGAT
>JAPLSZ010000043.1 GCA_026398385.1 Kiritimatiellota bacterium
CGCTGGCTGCGCTGGCAGGAACTGGTCATTCATACCGAGGCCTGGCGCACGGAGCAGGTGCGGCAGCGCATTGTGATGACCCTGCGGGGCACGCTGCCGGCGATGTCGTATAACGAGGAGCAGGGCGGCGCCTGGTATCGCCGCGGGCGCAACGTGCTGATCCACGCGCCGCCGGAGGAGCAGACGGTGGAGGTGAGCCTGCCGGAGGCCTATGGCGACCTCTTCGAGCGCATCGAAAAGGCCCTGCGCGAGCGGCGGCCGCCCCAAGGCGCCGCGGACGCACATGCCTGAGCACGGCCGGCCGACAACCATGGCGCCGGGCGGGAGGGCGCGGGGTGCGCGCCTCAATAATGGGCTTGCTTTCTGTCAACCGGAGGCTTACATTCACCATCGGACAGGCGCGCATAATGCCTGCGTATGCGGTTTGAACCTTTGGGCGCATGGAAGTGCCGGTTATGCAAACGAGCGCCGGACAAAAATGGGCTGTAAGCCGCCCCGCCAGGAACGTCCGCGGGGTTGGCGGAGGGCCATTCCTGACGGTGAACCCTCCGAGCAACGTCGTTTCCGAAACCTCTGGCCACCGTCGCTGGAGTCATTCCCTGTTGTGTCTGCATCTTTATGGAAGGAGTGTCCCGCATGAAAACCACATCTGTTATTGTTAGTGCTCGGCGCCTGGCCGCCGCGCCGTTGGTCGGCCTGTGGCTGATCCTGACGCTGGCCGCCGTCCTGCCGGCCGCGCCCCGCGTGCGCGCCGACGAACCCACGGTGGACGATCTCGTCAGCGAGCAGAACCAATTGATCAAGGAATCCTTCGAACGGTTCCAGGCTGACGTGGATCGCCAGCGGCTGCAAGTGGGAACCGAAGACTTCAAAGTCCGGCTGCAGAAATTCCAGAAGGAAGTCCTGCAGATCCGGCAGGACTTCCGCGCGCGCTATGTCAACGCGCGGCCGACGGGCGCGGGCGCCGCGGAGGGGGGCGCGCCTTCCGGAGTGTCGCAACCGGCCGGCGGCGCGGCGAAGACGGGCGCCATCGCGCAGCCGGCGGGCGCGCCGCCGCCCCCCAGCACGACCCAGAAGATCGCGGTCGGGCCGCCGCGCGCGGATTCGCCCTTCGCTTCCGAACGCGCCGCGGCCGCGGCGGGCCGTACGGAACTCAGCAATCCGCAGGGCGGTTTTTACGAGGGCCAGCGCAAAGTGCTGAGCGAGCTCAACACCGATCCCCTGCTGCAAAGCGAGAGCAATTTGAAGGCGGTTGCGGAAGGCGCCCTGCAGGCGGCCGAGCCCGGGCGCCGGATGGGGAGCGATCCGCTCTCGGCCACCCAGCGGCAGCAGCTCGAAGCGCTGCGGGCGCACGGTGATCCGGAACGCGCGGGTGTGGTGCAGGCCGGCGATACGCCGGAACGACGCGCGGCCAGGATCAACTCCCTGAAACAATCGGTGGAACTAACCGTCCGTTCCGAAGCCGCGGCCGCGGCCAGGCGCAAGGCGCAGGCGCTGGATCAAGTGCGGGAAAACTTTCAGGAGTCGCTGGCCCATGCCACTCCCGCTGACGCTAAAGCCGCCCAACCCCGGCCGGGCGATCCCGCCGATGTGCAGCGGGCGCAAGGGCAGCTCAGCGCGGAGAACATGAATCAAGGCTCGGCGCGCGCATTGCGCGAGGGGCGCGCGCAGATCGCACAGGATAATGCCGTGGCGCGACAGCACAACCAGGATTTGATTTACGACTATACGGCGCGCAACCGTCCCCTGGTTACCCCGGCTGAAAACAAGAAGGTCGTCAACCTCGATTACCGGCCCGGCGGCGCGGCCGGGCCGCCGGACCGGCCGGGCGTGAACATGGCGCCCGGCGAAGACGCCTTGTTATCGTCCTCCTCCCGCGGCCGGCAATCCCTGGGCGGGGGCCCCTCCGAGCGCTGCAGCGGCGAGATAGCGCCGTCCGAGCCGTCTCCCGGTCCGGCTCCTCCGCGCGCAGCACGCGCACGCCCGTCCCCCGGGGCGAGGTGACCGATCCCGGCCTGGACATCGGCCGGATTCTGGGCGAGCCGGGTGCGGGTTCATCCGGCTCGACACCGGCGGGCCGCGGAACGGGTTCCGGTAGCCGTAATCTGGCCAGCGCTGGCACGGGGTCAGAGAGTGGCAGTCGCGTGGCCCCGGTGAACAGGTCGCAACAGTCGGGCGCCATCACCGATCCGAATCTGGAGGTCCCGACTGAGTTCCGGACCGCGCGCGGCACATCGTCATCCCGAACGCCGCCGCAGCCCGGGGCCGCTCCAGCCACCGCGGCCGGGTCGCCGCCACCGCCGCCGCCGGGCGGCCCGAAGCTGACGGCCGCCGCACCGCCGGAGCCGCCGAAGAAACCGACTGGCCCCAACTTGGCGGGCAGCCGCGGAGTGCCCCCGGATAATCTGCCGATGGTGCGGCCGCCCTCGGATATAGTGCCGTATGGGCAGCCGGTGCCGCTCAACGCGGCGGGCGCATCGGTAAAGCCAACCGTAGCCACCGGCGGGCGCAAGCTCCCGGATACGTTCTATGTCACGCCCGACGGCACGGTGTTGACAAGCCGCGACCAGATCATGCCGGTCAGCGAGCAGCCCATTCAGTTGCCTGGTCGGAACGCTCGACCCCCAGAGCCCTCGGCGTCTTCGTTCTGGCCACAGGACGAGAACGGTATCCGGGTAGGTGATCGCACCGCAACGCGGGCGGAAGCCGTGCGGCTGGCCGATGCCAAAATCAAGGCCTTCGAGCAGGCTGTCAGGAACAACCAAGTCAACAAGAGTCAATTGGCGTTGGAGTTGCAGTCCGATCCGCTGGCCGTGCAACGCCTGAATCAAAATCCCTCGGCAGATCTCAAGGTGGCGCACAATGCCGCCACGGATGCCATCAAGAACAGCATCCGGGAGCAGATCAGGGCCGATGTTGCCAGGAAATACGGGGTTACGCCGGACAAGGTGAACATTGAGGACATGACCAAACCGCGTAATCCAAACGATCCCAAGGTCGGGCAGGATTGGGATTTTACAACGAAGATTAAAGGACAAGGCGGGCGGGAGATCGAAGTGCCTGTTAAGGACATCCGCCATATCGTGGACAACGCGGTGAATGAAAACCCCACCGTCAAGAGCATGAAGCCGCCGCGGTCTGGCACGATGACAGAGCATTTGGCCATTAATCCTACCGACCATCTGC
>JAPLSZ010000274.1 GCA_026398385.1 Kiritimatiellota bacterium
AACAAAGCGATTCCCGACACCGCTACAGTGAATGTTGTCGGCACATTGAACATAGCCATAGGCGGCAATAACGAAACCATTGACGCCCTGACCGGCAGCGGTTCTGTCAATTTCGGTGGTAACCCAGACACGTTGACCATCGGCAGCGCGGGTGGTTCAGGCACGTTCAGCGGCGTCATTAGCGGCACAGGCGGCATCACCAAGACCGGCGCCGGCACGCAGACCCTCACCGGCACCAATACCTATATCCGTGCGACGACGATCAGTGTGGGCACGCTGCAGATCGGCGGCGCGGGCCTGTTGGGCAGCGGCGCCTATGCGGGCAATATCACGAATAACGCCGCGTTTGTCTATAGCAGTTCCGCCAACCAGACCAATTCGGGCGTCATCTCCGGCAGCGGTTCGCTGACCAAAGACACCTCCGCGTCGAGCACGCTGACCCTCTCCGGCACCAACACCTACGGCGGCGGGACGACGATCAGCAACGGCGTGCTGCGCATGGGCGTGGCCGGCGCGATCCCCGGCAGCACGGCGTTGACTGTCGAAAGCGGCGGCATCTTCGACATGAACAGCCAGCCGCTGACGGTGAGTGCCCTCGCCGGCGGCGGCGGCAGCATCAGCAACAACGCCGGGCTGACGGTGAATAGCGGCGCTTACGGCGGCGTCATCGCCGGCACTGGCGGCCTAACCAAGACCGGCGCGGGCACGCTGATCCTCTCCGGCGCGAACAGCTACAACGGCGGCACCACGGTCAGCAACGGCATGCTGCGCATGGGCGCGGCCGGCGCGATCCCCGGCAGCACGGCGTTGACCGTCGAAAGCGGCGGCATCTTCGACATGAACAGCCAGCCGCTGACGGTGAGTGCCCTCGCCGGCGGCGGCGGCAGCATCAGCAACAACGCCGGGCTGACGGTGAATAGCGGCGCTTACGGCGGCGTCATCGCCGGCGGTGGCGTGCTGACCAAGAGCGGCGCCGGCACGCTGATCCTCTCCGGCGCGAACAGCTACAGCGGCGGCACGATCGTCAGCAATGGCACGCTGACGTTGAGCGGCGGGGACAACCGCCTGGCCACCAACGGCACGATCACGGCGGTGGGCGGCGTGCTCGACCTCGGCGGGTATGTCCAGTACACCACCAACACCATCGCCTTCACCGGTGGTACGGTGCAGAATGGCACGCTGTCCAACTCGGTCACGGCTTACAACGGCCAGAGCGGCACGGTTTCCGCCATCCTTGCCGGCAGCGTGGGCCTGACCAAGACCACGGGCGGCACGCTGACCCTCACCGGCGCGAACACCTACAGCGGCCTGACCACCATCAGCGCGGGCACGCTGGAGCTGGGCAACGGCGGCTCGGTCCTGGGCAGTATCGTCAACAACGCCGGCCTGACGTTCAACCGGAGCGGCAGCACCACGGTCGGCAACGACATCACCGGCGCGGTCAGCGCCCTGATGACCGTGAAAGGCGGCGGCACCAACAACTTCACCGGCTCGCTGGCGGGCTACAGCGGCAATACGACGGTGAGCAACGCCACGGCCTATTTCAACCACAGCGGCTCGTACAGCGGCGTGATCACCGCGGAAAACCTCGGCACGGTGGGCGGCACCGGCACGGTCAGCTCGGTGAATATGAAAGCGGGCAGCCTGTTGAGTCCGGGCAACTCGGTGGGCACGCTGACGCTCACGAGCGACCTGGACTTGAACGGGGCCAGGCTGCTGATGGAGCTGGCGGGGACGAACACTTCCGACAAGATTATGGTGTCCGGCAACCTGAACATGCCGGGCACCAACTATCTGCAACTGGCGCTCACGAATATGCAGCCCAACCGGAATAGTTTCTACCTGCTCGAAGGCGGGCCGAGCACGGGTGGTTGGGTTTACGGCAGCGGCCCAGGCGATGCCTTCACTCTCCGGGATTTATTGCCCGACGGCGTGACGGACAGCGGGTTAAATGGCACGAGCACGCTGCTGCTGACGGAGGGTGTGGAATTCTATGCCCTGGGCGGCGGCACGGTGACCAACCAGCTCAGGATCAACTATAACCTTGGCGGGTCCGATTTTAACGTCGTGCTGACCGTCATCCCC
>JAPLSZ010000029.1 GCA_026398385.1 Kiritimatiellota bacterium
CGCTGCTCGCGGCGTTCGGCCAAAATAACCTAAATGGCCGGGATCACCGCTCCCGGCTTCATCTCAGCACAGGCGTCCGCCTGTAGCCGGGGTCGCTGACCCCGGCACAGGCCGGCGGCCGCTGCCGGCCAGGGTGGTCACTTCTCTTGCCGGCCTTCCGGACGTCCGGCGTCCAGACGGGCCAGGATCTGCTCGTCCGGATACAGGGCCGTCGGCAGGCCGGAAACCGCGGCCAGGGTGCCGATCATTTTTTCAATGCGCTGTCCACCGGCCAGCGCCATATCCAGCATCTCCTTCTGAATCACCGTGATGCCGCCCAACAGGCCCTGGCTGACCATCTCCGTGGTGGAGTTGATCACGGTCAGAGGTTGGCGCAGCTCCTGTACAATCTCCGCCAGCAGGGTGAGGATCTGCTCCCGCGACAGCGCGTGATGGATCAACTCCTCGGGTCGGGGCTTTTCCGGCAGGGTCTTGCTCCCCCGGAGCATGTCTTGCAGTGCCGCGCCTTTTTGTTCGGCGCCGGCGAGGACGTCGGCCATTTCCTGCTTGACCTGCGCCACGACGGGCGCGAGCTCCGTCGCCGTCATCCCCGGGCCCGGCGCGCGCCGGGTGGGATCCAGCATCTCGGTCAACTGGATCAGCAGCATGGTCAAGGCCGGCGAACCGCCCGGGGGGCCCCCACCCCCGCCCCTGGTCGCCGGGCCGGCGGAGGAGCCCTTGGAGAGCAGTTCCTCCCAGCCTTCGTGCTCCAGCCCCGCTTCCGTCAGCCGGCGTTGCAAATCCTTCAGGTCTTCGGCGAACTCCGCCTTGCCCTGCCGCGCCTTGATGTAGCGCAACAGGCGCCGCTCGCTGTCCTCGATCAACTGGCGTTTCTTGAGGTACTCGACGGCCAGCGCGTCAACCCGCAGATCTCCGACCATCTCGCCGACGGCCGCGGAGAGCGGCGGCTTCCCCGGCCGCGGCCCGCAATTTCGCCAGCACGCCCTGTTCCAGCAGGACCAGCGATTTCACCAGTTCCTTCTTACCGGAAGCGGTTTTCGACGCCGCGGCGGCGCCCGCTTGGTCGCGCAGCCGGCGGATGCAGCCCACCACCAGATCGCCCAACGACTCGCCGCCGGCGACTGCCGCCTGGTCGGGCCGGATGTCCGCCGCTTTGAGAATCAAGCCGGCCAGCTTGTCGGTGTCCGAAAGCAGCGCCCGGATCTCCTCGGGGAGCTTCCCGGTCTCCCCGGCGGCCTCGCCCTTTAAAAAGGCGATGATTTCCCCCACGCTCAGGGTGCTGGCGGCCGCCGCGGCGTCATCGGCCTCGTTCCTGGCCACCACCTTTTGTTCGTCCGTGATGAGCTGGTAACTTACGCGTTGTGTCTGCACGTGCTGCAGCGAGCCCTGTCGGAGCAGGGCCGTCAAGCTGCCCCCCACGGCTTTGATCATCCCCGGCGGCGCGGCCAGCAGTTCCATGAACCGGACCAATTCAGCCCGGGTCATGCCGCGGGTGAAGGTCAAGCCGCCCGTTTCCAGCAGTTGCAGCCGCTTGCCCAGGGCGGCGATGGGCGCCGTGCTGAGTTCCACCGCCTGGCCATCCACCAGCAGTGCCCCGTCGGAAGAGACGCTGAAATTCAAGTCCGCCGCCTGCGCCAGAATCCGGTCGAGTACGGCGAAGCTCTCGTCGAGCGCCTGCTGGGCGCCTTTGTGGCTGGCGCCGTACAAACTGATGTTGTTGAGCGCCAAGCCCAGGCAGCGCAGGAAGTCCAGGATCAGCCGCCACTCCGCGGCAGGCCCCTCCGTCGGACCCTGTTTTCCCCGCGCCGCGGCCGGCGGGGCGGCAGTCAAGGGGTCGTGGCGATACAACTCTTTATGCGGCTCCACGGCGAATGCGCTCCTTGTCGTCCTCCGCGCGGCGGCGGATGCGGTCCAGGTCGGTGCGCAACTGCCCCTCGACCTCCTCGAGCTTGGCCGGATCGCCGGCGGCGCGCGCCGTCGCGAGGCGCTCCTGCATGAGGATTTCCGTCTCGGGCTGAGCAGGGCGATTTTCCCGTCCTGCCGCTCCAGCCTTTCCATGGCCAGTTCCAGGGCGCTCTTCATTCCGGACGCTTTGGCCTCAGTCATAGCTTGTTCCTCTTCCACCGTAGGTCGGCGGCTATTGTAAACCGATGGGCCGGATTTGCAAACGAAAGGTGAATGCCTTATCGTAGCCGCGGGGCCACCCAGGGTGGGCCGGAGCCGGCCGCCACGCGTCGTGTGCGACGGCAGAGGGAGGCGGGCGATGGTGCAAAAAGACAGTTTGTACGTGGTCATGGGGTTGCTCGATGCGGATTCGATCGCCTATGCCATCGGCCGGGAAATCCAGCGCGGGGGCGGACGGGTGGTGTACACCGTGCAGAACGACCGGCTGAAGCGCGTGTTCTTTGACCGCAGCGACCGGCTGACGCCGGAGGAAAAAGCCGCGCTGACCATCGAGTTCTGCGACGTGACCCGAGACGCGGAAGTCCGTGATTTGTTTTGCCGGGTCGGCCCGGTGGCCGGCGTGGTGCATTCCATTGCCTTCGCCAATCCGAAGACCTGCCTGGGCGACGATCTCTATACCGAGGCGCTCGACGACCTGAAGACCGCGTTCCACATCAGTTGCGCCTCGCTGGCGACCGTCGCGCACTACGCGCGGCCGCACATGCCGGGCGGCGGCGCGGTGGTCGCGCTCTCGTTCGAGTCGCGTAAAGCATTCCCGTTTTACAACTGGATGGGCGTGAACAAGGCGGCGCTGGAGGCGCTGGTGCGCGCGCTGGCCCGGCAGTACGGCCGCCAGCTCATGCGCGTCAATGCCATCTCCGCCGGGCCGCTGACCACCAGGGCCGCGAAGGCGATCCCGCATTATGCGCACTTGGCGCGGACCTGGCGCAAGCTCAGCCCGCTGCCGTGGGACCCCCTGGAGGACAAGCTGGCCGTCGCCCACGCCGCGGCTTTTCTGCTGGGGCCCTACTCGAAGAAGATCACCGGCCAGGTGCTCTACGTGGACGGCGGCGCCTCGGTCGTCGGCGGCAACCTGCTGCCGCAGGAGCGGCCGCACGGGGCGGATGAAATCGCCGCGCTTGTCGAACAGGGCCTGTCGCTGTCTCCCGAATGACCACGGCCGCAGAGCCACCAGAGGTATCCACAGATTACAGGATTACACCGAAGCCAACCCACGATTCTGTTTAGGCGCCCCGGTTCTTCAGCGCCTTGATCATCTCCGGCACGACCTCGAACAGGTCGCCGACGATGCCGTAGTCGGCGACATCGAAGATCGTCGCCTGGGGATCCTTGTTGACGGCGACGATCACCTCGGACGAGCTCATGCCCGCCAGGTGCTGGATCGAGCCGGAGATGCCGCAGGCGATGTACAGCTTCGGGCAGACGGTCTTGCCGGTCTGGCCGACCTGATGGAAGCTCGGCAGCCAGCCGGCATCCACCGCCGCGCGCGACGCGCCCACCGCGCCGCCCAGCTCGCGGGCCAGCTCCGCGATCAGCGCGAA
>JAPLSZ010000310.1 GCA_026398385.1 Kiritimatiellota bacterium
CACTACGACATGGCGCGCTTCGGCATGGAGGTCTTCCGGCCTTCGCCGCGGCAGGCCGACCTGTTCATCGTGGCGGGCACCGTCACCAACAAGATGGCGCCGATCATCCGCCGCCTGTGGGAGCAGATGCCCGATCCCAAATGGGTGGTGGCCATGGGCAACTGCGCCATCTCCGGCGGCCCCTTCCCCACCTATGCCGTCACGCAGGGCGTGGACAAAATCATTCCGGTGGACGTGTACATCGCCGGTTGCGCGCCGACCCCGCAGGCGCTGTTGCACGGTTTGATCGCCTTGCAGGAAAAGATCGCCAAGGAGCACCCGACCCGGGTGATGTTCAAGAAAGATGTCCGCAAAGACGAATGATCCCGCGGCGCTGCCGGCGTTGCTCGACGCGCTGACCGCACGCTTCGGCGAGCGGTTGCTCGAAAGCCACCTCGAGAAGGGTGAGCTGTCGGTGCGCGTCACCCGCGAAAGCCTGCTGCCGCTGCTCGCCTTCTTGCGCGACGCGGCGGGCTTCAACGCCCTCAACGACATGATCGGCCTGGACAACGTGAATGCGCCCGTCGCCGGCCGGCCGCGTTTCGCCGTATTGTACCAGCTCTACAAATTCCCCGACGCCCGGCGCATCCGGATCGTCGTTGACACGGCGGAAAATGAGCCGCTACCTTCCATCACCGGCCTATACCAATCGGCCGACTGGGCGGAGCGCGAGATCTTCGACATGTTCGGGCTGCGCTTCGCCGGGCACCCCGGCCTGACCCGCATTTACCTGGACGACGAGTTCAAGGGCCATCCGCTGCGCAAGGACTTCCCCCTGGCCGGAGCATAACCATGGCTTTCAAACAGATCGAACTCAACATGGGGCCCCAGCACCCGTCCACCCACGGCGTACTGCGCCTCAAGTTGACGGTGGACAACGAGGTGGTGCTGAAGATCGAGCCGGTGATCGGCTATCTGCACCGCGGCATGGAAAAACTGTGGGAACACCGGACCTATCCCCAGATCACCCCGCTCACCGACCGGCTTGATTACATCGCCGCCATTCTCAACAACCTGGCCTATGTCCTGGCCGTGGAGAAGCTGGCCGGCCTCGAGGTGCCGAAGCGCGCCCAATACATCCGCGTCATTCTCGCCGAACTGCAGCGCGTGGCGTCGCATCTGGCTTGGGCCGGTTTCAACGCCAACGACATCGGCGCCGCGTCGGTGCTGCTGTACAGCTTCATCGAGCGCGAAGGCGTGCTCGAGGTGTTCGAGGCGTACTGCGGCGCCCGCCTGACCGTGCATGCGCTGCGTATCGGCGGCGTGGCGAACGATCTGACGCCCAAGCTGATCGCCCTGATCCGCCAGGTCGTGGCCGCGGTCCCCCAGCGTCTGGCCGACATCGAAGCCCTGCTGTCCGAGAACCGCATCTGGAAGCACCGCACCATCGGCATCGGCCATATCGCGCCGGACGACGCCCTCCGGTACGGCCTGACCGGCCCGGCGCTGCGCGCCGCCGGCGTGTGCTGGGATCTCCGCAAGAATATCCCCTACTCTTCGTCTGAAGATTTCGATTTCGAAGTGCCCTTGGGCCAGAACAGCGACGTGTACGACCGGTACCTGGTGCGTATGGCCGAAATGCGCCAGAGCCTGCGCATCATCACCCAGGCGCTCGACCGGCTGCCGGAGGGCGAGCTTTGCGCCAAGGTGCCCCGGTTTCTCAAGATTCCGCCGGGCGAAGTTTTCCATACCATCGAGGGGGCCAAGGGCGAACTGGGCTTCTACATCAAGTCCAACGGCACCGACAAGCCGGAGCGCGTCAAAATGAAAGCGCCCTCGTTTATCAACATGCAGTGCTTCGAGAAGATGTGCCAGGGCTACCTCATCGCCGACGTCGTGGCCATCCTGGGCTCGCTCGACATCGTGCTGGGGGAGATTGATAAATGAACCAGCACGCCCTCATCTTCGACCTCCTGATCCCGCTGCTCAAAGCGGCCGCCGTGTGCATCTACCTCATGGTCATGGTGATCATCATGGTGTGGCTGGAGCGCCGGCTGGTGGGCTGGATGCAGGGCCGGCTGGGCCCGAACCGCGTCGGCTGCCAGGGCGTGCTGCAGCCGATCGCCGACACGGTCAAGCTGCTGCTCAAGGAAAACATCATGCAGAAGCAGGCCGACTGGCTGCTTTTCAACATCGCCCCGATCATCGTGCTGGTTTCGGCGCTGCTGGCCTTTTGCTTCATTCCCTTCGGCGACACCATCCCCTTCAAGGGCTACACCTTCACCTTCTGGGTGGCGGAAAGCCCGGTGGGCCTGCTGCTGGTCATGGGCATTTCCTCGCTGTCGGTGTTCGCCCTGGTCTTCGGCGGTTGGGGCTCCAATTCCAAGTACCCGCTGCTCGGCGGGCTGCGCTCGGTGATCCAGATCCTGAGCTACGAGATCCCCGTCGCCCTGGCGGTGCTGGCGGTGGTCTTCTATTCCAAATCCATGAACCTGGTCGCCATCGTGCAACAGCAACACGAGACGGGCTGGAACATTTTGAAGCTGCCGTTGATCGTCCCCTTCTTTATATTCTGGATTTGCGCGGTGGCCGAAACCAACCGCGCCCCCTTCGATTTGCCGGAGGCCGAATCCGAACTCGTCGCCGGTTTCCACACCGAATATTCCGGTATCAAATTCGCCTTCTTTTTCATGGCGGAATACACGCACATGGTGCTGGCCTCGTCGCTGGCGGTGGTGCTCTTCTTCGGCGGCTGGCTGGCGCCCTTTTCCCAGGTCAAGGCCCTCGCCTGGCTGCATCCGTTCCCGGGCGCCGGCGTGCTCTGGTACTTCATCAAGATCATGGGTTTTCTCTGCCTGTTCATCTGGATCCGCGGGACGTTCCCGCGCTACCGCTTCGACGAGCTGATCAAGCTGGCCTGGAAATGGATGGTGCCGCTGGCGTTGCTCAATATCTTCATCGTGGCCCTGATCAGGATTTGGTAATGAAGAAATTCCTGCAAAAAATCCTGCTGCTCGACCTGCTCCAGGGTATGTGGGTCACGCTCCGCTATACCGTCAGCCCCAAGGTGACCATCCAGTATCCGGAGCGGGTGAAGCCGCCCAGCGACTGCTTTCGCGGCCTGCTGCGCCTGTACCGGGACGCTGCCGGCGAGCCGCTCTGCATCGGCTGCAAAATGTGCCAGCGCTCCTGCCCGGAAAGCTGTTTCACCATCGAGGCGGCCAAGAACGAAGCCGGTAAGCTGCGGCCCACCCGCTTCGACTGGAACCTGGAACGCTGCACCTTCTGCGGACTGTGCGTGGAGGCCTGTCCCACCGACGCCATCCGCTTCTCCCGGGAATTCCGGCTGGCCGCCTACCGGCGGGAGGTGTTTTATTTCAAGATGGAACAGATGTACGAGGACCCCGCCGACGTTTCCCCTGACCGTTTT
Organism: Kiritimatiellota bacterium; assembly: GCA_026398385.1. Lineage (GTDB taxonomy): Bacteria > Verrucomicrobiota > Kiritimatiellia > CAIQIC01 > CAIQIC01 > CAIQIC01. The sequence goes on from JAPLSZ010000310.1 coordinate 3,410, forward strand.
CGCTTTCTTCGCTGGCTTGACGGTGGCCTGCAGCCTCCTGCTGATCCTGCAGAAGAACCCCATGCACAGCGTGCTCTACCTGGCCTTCACGGTGCTCGCCATCGCCGGCGTGTTCTTCACCCTGCAGGCGGACTTCGTCGGCGCGATCCAGTTGCTGGTGTACGCCGGCGGCATCGTGGTGCTCTACCTGTTCGTCATCATCATCATCAACCTCAACCAGATGAAAACGGAGCGCCGCCGGATCTTCCCGTTCCTGTTTCTGGTGGCGGTGCCGCTGCTGGTGCTGACCGAACTCGGCTACATCCTGATGCGCGGCATCCAACACGGCCCGGAGGGCGCAACGCCCGCCAGCCTGCCGAAACTCGCCCGCGAGTCGGCGAGTTGCTGACCACGTACCTGATCCCCTTTGAGATATCGTCCATTCTGTTGCTGGCCGTTTTGATCGGTGCGATCATCATCGCCCGCCGGGAGGTTGGTCATGATCCCCATTAATGCCATCGTCGCGCTCGGCTGCCTCGTCTTCGGCATCGGCCTGATCGGCGTGCTGGTGCGCAAGAATCTGATGGTCATCCTGATGTCCCTGGAGCTCCTGCTTAACGGCGTCAACATCCTGCTGATCGATCGAGCAGGCTGCCGATCGGTCGATGTGGGCTTGGCGATTGCGCGCACGCTTCACCAGCTTTACCCGGCGCAGTTTAACGTGGAAAAGCTCAACGTTTTGCTCGGAGACAAACCTACACTCCAAGCGGTGAAGGCGGGACGGAGCCTCGATGAACTCCACGCGCTATGGTCCGCAGGCCTAACTGAGTTCCAGACACGGCGGTTGAAATGCCTCTTGTATCCGGAATAGAGACTGTCTATGACCTCGCGTGAACGTGTGCTTGCCGC
>JAPLSZ010000201.1 GCA_026398385.1 Kiritimatiellota bacterium
CTTGGTGGTGGCGACTGTCCCATCACACCTGCATTCCCAAACCTACGACGTGGTCATCCGCCATGGCCGCGTCGTGGACGGCTCCGGCAATCCGGCCTGCTTCGCCGACGTAGCCGTCAAGGACGGGCGCATTGCGGCCATTGGTCGAATCTCCGACGGCGCGAAGACCGAGATTGAGGCTGCCGGTCTCATTGTAGCGCCCGGCTTTATTGACGTTCACACGCACGCTGACGACGTGGCGGACATGCCGCGCGCTGAGAACTTTGTTCGCATGGGGGTCACGACGATCGTGGCGGGTAATTGCGGCGGTTCAACCGTGAACGTCGCGAAGCTCTTCCACGCCGTCGAGCAAGCCAATGTCGCAGTCAACGTGGCCACGCTCGTGGGCCATAACAGCGTCCGCGAAAAGGCCATGGGAGGCTCCTTTGACCGCCCGCCCACCGCGCAGGAATTGGCCCAGATGAAAGCGCTGGTGGAACAGGCAATGAAGGACGGCGCTGTCGGGTTCTCGACGGGCCTGATCTACCAGCCCAGTGTATTCGCCAAGACGGATGAGATTGTTGAGCTCGCCAAAGTCGCCGCGGCCTATGAGGGCATTTACACGAGCCACATGCGGCATGAGGATACGCAGATCTACCAGGCCCTCGATGAGGTTTTCCGGGTGGCACGTGAGGCGGGCATACGCGCGGAGGTTTCGCACATCAAGCTGGCTGGGCCGAGCGCCTGGGGCCAGGCCGACCGCGTGCTGGCCTATATCGAGAAAGCACGTGCCGAGGGCCTGGATGTCACCCAGGATCAATATGCCTACACGGCCTCGAGCACGGGCATCAGTCAGTTGATTCCCGACTACGCGCTGGAGGGCGGACGCAAGGAGTTCATCAAGCGTATCGAAGACCCGGTGCAGAAAGCGAAGATCGTCGCCGAAATGAAGCAGAGTCCCCGGCGTAAGGGACGGGAGGATTTCAGTTACGCCGTCATCGCTTCCTACAACCACGACAAGACACTCAACGGCCTTAACATCGCCGAGGCGGCCAAAGCGAAGCGCGGCTCGGACTCGCTCGCAGACCAGGTCGAGTTGGTCCTGGAAATACAAAAGCAGGGTGGCGCCAGCGGCGTCTTCCACGGCATGAGCGAGGACGATCTGAAGACTTTCATTTCCACGGCATGAGCGAGGACGATCTGAAGACTTTCATGCGGCACCCGAACACCATGATCGCCTGCGACAGCGGGATACGGACGCTGGGCGAGGGGGTACCCCACCCGCGCGGTTACGGCGATAACGCGCGCGTGCTGGCGCGGTATGTCCGCGAGTTGAAAGTGCTGCGGCTGGAGGATGCCGTCCGCAAGATGACGAGCCTGCCGGCAAATACCTTCCACTTCAAGGGCCGCGGCGAACTGCGCGAGGGCAACTGGGCCGACATCGTGGTGTTCGACCCCGACAAGATCCAGGACAACGCCACCTACAAGGACCCACACCACTACGCCACCGGCATCCCGTACGTGCTCGTCAACGGTGTCCCCGTAATCATGAACAACGAGCACACCGGCGCGAAGGCGGGCCAGGCGTTGCGGCACGTTTGCGCTC
>JAPLSZ010000231.1:0-5145 GCA_026398385.1 Kiritimatiellota bacterium
GCACAACCCCGACCAGTGGCGCGACTGGGAAACCTGCATGACCATGAACGAGAACTGGGGCTACCGCGCGTCCGACCACAAATGGAAATCGACCGGCCGGCTCGTCCAGATGCTGATCGAAATCGTCAGCAAGGGCGGCAACTTCCTTCTCAACATCGGGCCGAAGGGCGACGGATCATTCCCCGACGAGGCCGTCGAGCGCCTCAAGGGCATGGGCGCGTGGATGAAGGTCAACAGCGAGGCGATTTACGGCGTCGAGAAAAGCCCGTTCACTGCCCTGCCATTCCGGGACAAGACGGGCCTCTGCGCGTGGAAGCCCTCCCCGAAAGGATCAGGACAACCCGTGAAGATCTACTGCTACCTTTACGGCATGCCCGACAAGGGCCGGATCACCCTGCCGATCAACAACCCGATCACCAAGGCATACTTCCTGGCGAAGCCCGACACGGTCCTGAAGGTGGAGGGCAAGACGATCACCGTGCCCGGCCCCTTGCCCGATCCGGTGGCCACCGTGGTGGCGGTGGAAATCACCGGTGAGCCTGACCTCGGCAGCGTCACGAACGGACCCTCGAAGGAGAAAGCGAAATGATGAGGAATTGGTGGTCCAACAAATCCGCAGTTCGGGAGGTCTGGCGTCCCGCCCGCGTTGGAGAACCGGGGATGCGGTGCGTGCCGATCCCTTCAGCGACCCTGCTCGCCGCGCTTTACAGCCTCATGGTGGCTGTGTCGGCCGCGGAGGACACAACGCCGGTCCGTTCGCGGGAACTCGGAATCACCGGAAGATTCCTGATCTATCCGGTCGGCGAGCGTGGCGCCGCGAAGGAAATGCCCGTTCTTGAACTCTTCGAGGCAGGCTCGGATCCGGCGCAGGCCAAACCCTTGCGCAAGTGGGCCGCCCCGCTCAGCGGCAAGGGGGTCCGCAACTGGTGTTTCAGTGATGTCTTCGAGTTCAAGGGCAGGAAGCTGACGCTACGGGTTTCGAATTACCGTGAGGACCGCGGTGGATGGGACAAGATCACCGTGGCTGACGAATTCATGCCCAAGAGTCTCACTGACGCGGACGGCGTGCAGGTCCACTCGCTCTACCGGGAGCCCGGACGCCCGCAATTTCATTTCACGCCCATGCGCGGCGAGCTGAACGATCCGAACGGCCTGGTGTGTGCCAACGGACAGTACCACCTCTTCTTCCAACACACGCCGGTGGACTCGCCCAAGAGTTGGGGCCATGCCGTCAGCGACGATCTTCTGCACTGGAAGGAAATGCCGATCGCGATCCGTGCCAGAAGCAACACCACGGCCTATTCCGGCTCGGCCATCGTCGATCGCGACAACGTGACGGGCCTGAAGTCCGGGGACAACCAGGGCGACCTGATCATCGCCTACTTCACCCATTGCGGCCACCGCGGTGGCTATGAATGCATGTCCTTCAGCAACGACAACGGGTTGACCTTCAAGCACGGCCCGGATCTTGAAGACGGCCTGCGCCATCCGCCCGGCCACATGGGCCGCGATCCGAAAGTCCTGTGGCACGAGCCGAGCAAGAGGTGGATCGCCGTGGTGTGGGACCGCGGACCCGGGCCGCAGTCGGGCAGGCGCGGGCCCGACGAGGGGCAGGGGGTTATCTTCTGCAGCTCGAAGGATTTGCTGCGCTGGAAGAACGAGAGCCGCTTCATTGCGGACAAGGGGCCCTACGAGTGCCCGGAGTTCTTCGCGCTGCCGGTCGATGGCGACAAGACACGCGTGAGGTGGATCCTGCAGGAGGCCAGCGGCCGTTATTTCATCGGCGAATTCGACGGCCGCGAGTTCAAACCCGACTCCATCAAGGACGGCTGGCCGGTCGGCTTCCGGCAGACCCGCGCCGGCCGATTCTATGCGGCGCAGACTTGGAACGACATCCCCGCAGCCGATGGCCGGCGCATCCAGATTGCCTGGAACGGACAAGCCGGAATGCAGTTTCCCTGCGAGCTGACCCTTCGCACCACCGACGGGGGCCTTCGGCTCTTCACCCATCCTGTCCGCGAGATCAAGAAGCTCCACAAGGACAAGGTCTACCGGTGGGACCATGTGAAGCTGGAGCGAGGCAAGCGCCTGTCGTTTGACGTGGATGAGGATCTGCTGGATCTCACGCTCGTTCTCAAGGTGAGCGACGAAGCGCCGATCGATCTGCATGTGCATGGCGACAGGCTGAGGCTGGGAACGACGAAAGAGTGCGAGTTTCCGCTGCTCCCGAGAAACGGCAGGATCTCGGTCCGCGTGCTCCAGGACCGGGGTTCCTTCGAGGTCTTCGCTTTCGATGGCGAAATCTACATACCGCTGGGCTCCAACTCGTCGCCGGCCAGCCGGCAACTGACTCTCGCGCTGATGGACGGTGAAGCAACGATCGAGTCGCTTGAGGTGCATGGCCTCAAGCCGGCTTGGTAACGCAACAAGAAAGGGCCACGGCATGAATCGTTTAACTTGGCGGATTGTCCGCGCTGCGCTTGTCCTCTCAATCTTCGTGCCGCTGGCGAAAGCCACGGAGCCCGCGAATCCCAACCCGTATGCCAACGAAACGCCCGCGCAGCGCGACGCCCGCATGCAGTGGTGGCGCGAGGCCCGCTTCGGGATGATGATCTGCTGGGGCGTGTACGCGGTGCCGGCCGGCGTTTACAAGGACAAGCGAGGCGGCGCCGAGTGGATCATGTCGGTCCAGGGGATCCCGAAGGCCGAATACCAGGGCTTCGCCAAACAGTTCAATCCGGTCAAGTACGACGCCGACGTCTGGGTGCGTCTGGCCAAAGAGGCCGGGATGAAGTACATCGTCCTCATCACCAAGCATCACGACGGTTTCGCCCTGTTTGACTCCAAGGCGAGCGCCTGGAATGTGGTGAAGGCGTCACCTTATGGGAAGGACCTGCTCAAGCCGCTGGCCGAGGCCTGCCGCAAGCACGGGATCAAGCTCGGCTTCTATTATTCGCAGGCGCAGGACTGGTGCAACAAGACCAACAACAACATGGACGATTACCTCCGCGACGTCGCCGTGCCGCAGGTGCGCGAGTTGCTGACGAACTACGGCGAGGACATGCCCGCGATCCTGTGGTGGGACACCCCGTATGACATGACCGCCAAGCGGGGCGAGCCGTTCCTCGAACTGCTCAAGCTCAAGCCCGGGGTCCTCCACAACAACCGTCTGGTCCAGCCCGAAGTGGGCGGGGACTTTTCGACTCCCGAGCGGGAAATCCCGGCCACCGGCTTGAAGAACCGCGACTGGGAAACCTGCATGACGATGAACGACAACTGGGGTTTCGTCAGCTACGACCAGAACTGGAAATCCGCCGAGAGTCTCATTCGCAACCTGATCGACATCGCCAGCAAGGGCGGCAACTACCTGCTCAACGTCGGCCCCACCGCCGAAGGTGAATTCCCGCAGGCGTCCATCGAGCGACTCCAGCAAATGGGGCGGTGGCTCAAGGTCAACGGCGAAGCGATCTACGGCACCCAGGCCAACCCGTTCGAGAAGCTGCCCTTCGATGGCCGCTGCACCCGCCTTCGCCAAGGCTTCCGACTTTGTCCGCAGGAGCGAACTACGGCGGGACAAGCCGGCGGGCAGGCCGCGCAAACGTCGAAGTTGTTCCTGCATGTCTTCCGCCGGCCTGCCGACGGCAAGATCACACTGCCGCTGTCTAACAAAATCACCAAGGCCTATCTGTTGGCCGACCGCAACACAGCCCTGAAGGTGGAGGACAAGAGCATCGTTCTGCCGGACTCGTTGCCCGATCCGATTGCCACCGTGGTGGCGGTCGAAATCGCGGGCGAACCCGATGTTTACGAACTGCCTGCGCCGCCCACCGCGGCCAACGCTCTGAGCCGGGGCAAGCACGCCACCGCCTCAAGCGCCTGGCCTCAGCCCGGCTACGAGGCCGGCAAGGCCGTTGATGGCGAAACCGCCACCCGGTGGGGCGCCGCGGCCGAGGCCCGCAGCGCTTGGCTGGAGGTCGATCTCGGCCAGCCTCAACGCGTCGGCCGCGCCATGATCTGCGAGTTGGAATATCCCCGCACCCGACAGTTCGCCGTCGAATATCTGGACGACCAGACATGGAAACCACTCGCCAAGGGCACAACCATCGCCGGCGCCAAGGTGCTCGATTTCATGCCCGTCACTGCCCGGCAATTCCGCCTGAACATCCTGGAAGCCGTGGAGGTGCCCACCATCGAGGAGTTTGGCGTGTACGCGCCGGTGAAAGTGGGACGCTGACAACAGAAGAGAACATGAACCAATGATGTAATACTCCAAACCGAGAACCACCATGCAGGAAGGAACCATGCGCATGACCACACGAACCATCACCCGACGCTCATTCACACCCGTGCTTCTGGCCTGTCTATGCCTCGGCTTTGACGCGGGAATGCGGGCCCATGCCGCCGACCGCGCCCCAGCGCCGTCCGCTCCGTTCCTCGAGATCCTTCCGCAACCGATCCTCACCGGCCTGATCCACCTTCCTGGCCTGCTGGTCACCGAGGCGGATACGATCCTGCTAATCGCCCAGAGCCGACTCAAGAAGGGGGACAGAGACCCTTCGGACGTGGTTCTGACCCGCAGCACGGACCAAGGCCGCACGTGGAGCCCCCCTCAGAAGCTTTTCGATTCGGGGAATACGGGCCGCATCGGCTATAGCTGTGTCCTGGTCGAGGACCGAACAACCACGCCTCATACGATTCTCGCATTCTATACGATCGGTCCGTCAAAGTGGAAGTCGGACCAGTTGGTCTGGCATGGTCGCCGGAGCACGGACGAGGGTGAATCCTGGAGCGAGGCGTTCGTCGTGAAGAACGACGGTCACGCGGAATCGAAACCGAGCAATGGGGGACACGGCTTTCAGTTTTCCAGCGGTCGGCTGGTGCTTCCGGGCCGGGGCAACCTGCTCTATAGCGATGACGGGGGCAAATCGTGGACCACCGTCGGCAAGGTCAAACACCCGGAAACCAAGATCCTTCCCCTCGTGCGGGACGACGGCAGTGACGCCAACGCCGTATATTTGATCACCCGCGAATCGACGCACTACCGGGTCTACGGCGACCGCGGCGAGAAGCTCATCGCGGAGGGCGACCACGGAAACGTCTATACTACGTTGGGACGAAATCCCGGGCTCGCGCGCTACTCCACCA
>JAPLSZ010000231.1:5157-16536 GCA_026398385.1 Kiritimatiellota bacterium
CGCGGCCAACGTGCTGCTGATGTCCGGCATCCACGACATGAAAAACCGCGTCTTCAGCATCACCTATAGTCTGGATGAAGGCCGCACGTGGTCGGAGCGGAAGACAATCGACGAACTGGGCTACTATTCGGACCTCGGAGTCACAAAGGACAAGACCATCATCGCGGCCTACACCGTGGCGGGTTCCGCCGACCTGAAGATCGCGCGCTTCAACCTCCCGTGGGTCATGCAGCGGGAAGCCAGGGAGGTCCCAGCAACGTCCTCACGTTCCCCACGGAAAAAGTCTTGAGGTGCATGGCCTCAAGTCGGCTTGGTGAAAAAACCAGAACCCTACCAAGAACCAAGAACCACACCATGAACCGTCTAACATACAACACTCTTCTCACCGCCCTTGCCTTGTCGGTTGTTGTGCCGATGGCGAGGGCCGCGGAACCGGCCAACCCTGACCCCTACGCCAACGAAACGCCCGCGCAGCGCGACGTCCGCATGCAGTGGTGGCGCGAGGCGCGTTTCGGGATGTTCATTCACTGGGGCGTGTATGCGGTGCCGGCCGGCGTGTACAAGGACAAGAAAGGCGGCGCCGAGTGGATCATGGCGATCCAAAAAATACCGAAGGCCGAATACCAGGGCCTCGCCAAGCAGTTCAACCCGGTCAAGTACGACCCCGACGCCTGGGTGCGCCTGGCCAAGGAGGCCGGGATGAAGTATATTGTCATCACCAGCAAACATCACGACGGCTTCGCGCTATTCGATTCCAAGGCGAGCGACTGGAATGTGGTGAAGGCGTCGCCCTGCGGCAAGGACTTGCTCAAGCCGCTGGCCGAAGCGTGCCGCAAGCACGGGATCAAGCTCGGCTTCTACTATTCGCAGGCGCAGGACTGGTGTAACAAGACCGGCAATCACGTGGACGACTATCTGCGGGATGTCGCGGTGCCGCAGGTGCGCGAACTGCTGTCGAACTACGGCGACGACACGCCCGCGATTTTCTGGTGGGACACGCCCTATGACATGACCCCCCAGCGGGTGGCACCGCTTCTCGATCTGCTCAAGCTCAAGCCCGGCATCCTCCACAACAACCGCCTCGTCCGTCCCGAGGTCGGCGGCGACTTCTCGACGCCCGAGCGGAAGATTCCCGCCACCGGCCTGGGGGATCGCGACTGGGAAACCTGCATGACGATGAATAGCAACTGGGGATACGTGAGCTATGACAACCAGTGGAAATCCGGTGAAAACCTCATCCGCAACCTGATCGACATCGCCAGTAAGGGCGGCAATTACCTGCTCAACATCGGCCCCACCGCCGAAGGTGAGTTCCCGCAACCGTGCATCGATCGGCTCCAGCAGGTCGGCAAGTGGATGAAAGTCAATGGCGAGGCGATCTACGGCACGCGCGCCAATCCATTCGAGAAGTTGCCTTTCGACGGCCGCTGCACTCGCAAGCCCTTCGACGCGGCTCAGGGCAAGCCGGGTAAGCTGTTCCTGCACGTCTACCGTCGGCCGGCCAACGGCAAGATCACGCTGCCGCTGTCCAACACCATCACCAAGGCCTACCTGCTGGCGACGCCCGACGCGGCCCTGACGGTGGCGGACAAAACCATCACCCTGCCGGACTCGCTGCCCGACCCGATCGCCACCGTGGCGGCGGTCGAAATCGCGGGCGAACCTGTCGTTGCCATAGAAACTACCCCCGCTAAAGGAGAAGAATGAGGAATCCAATCGCAGGCATTCTTGTGGCGTTGCTGGCGCTGAGTGAAGCGACATGGGCCGCGGAACCGGGTCATTGGCGCGCGGTTGTTAGATGGCGGACGCAAACTCGACGCGGTCTCAAACGAAAACGGCTTGACCGTGAAGCTGCCGGCGGAGGCACCGGACACGATCGATTCGGTGACTGCACTGGAGATCGCGGGCGCCGACGTGGAGGCGCCCTGACCGGACGTTCACGAAACGAAATCCATCAAGCGGAAAGCGAAGCCATGACCAGGAAAGCGGTTTTTCAAGCCGTTGCCGGGCTGGTTGCTTTGTTCCTCTGCGCGAAGGCGGCGACCGCCACGCCGCTGTTCGAGAACAGCGGATTCGAACTGGGAACTTACAAGAACTGGTCCGTGGATGGAAAGGCCTTCGAGGGCGGACCGACCGAAAAAGGTGTTGTGCCGGAGTCGGACGTGACCGGGTCGGTCAAGAAGGGGCTAGGGCAGAACTGGCAGCGTGCGCCCCATCTCTATAAACAGCCGGATCTGTCGGGCTGCGACAACAAGGTGTTCGCCAACTCGTTCCATCCCGAGATGCTCAACCGGGCCAAGGGCAGCCTCACATCCGTCCTGTTTGACATCGAGAAGGACTACATCACTTTCCAGCTCGCCGGCGGCGGTCCCGCCTGCGACGGCCTCTTTGCCGTGAACCTGCTCGTCGACGAGCAGATTGTGCGTCAGGCCTTACCGAAGGGTGATAAATTCACCCGCTGCACATTTGATGTGCGGGCGCTGAAAGGGAAGAAAGCGCGCCTCCGCATTTACGACGAGCAGGACCTGCTCGGCGGTTGGATTGCGGCGGGTGGTTTTCGCGGCGCCGATGCGCCGGCGGATGGTCCGTGGATCAATGAAAAGGGTGTGATCATCAAGCACGTTTCCGAGACGCGCAGTTTCCATGCCGACAAGCGCTACCTGAACATCCCGGCCACCGGCGCGTTCCCGGACGATGCGGTGAAGCTGATCGTGGACGGCCGGGTCGTGCAGGAGATCTGCATGTCGGTCTGCGACGAAGCGGACGCCCAGTTCTGGCAGTTCATCGATCTCGAGCTGTGGCAAAGAAAGGATGTCACCCTGACGATGGCGGGCTGGAGCGCGTCGGCCGCTCCGCTGGGCGGGGTGGCTCTGGACGACGTCATCCGCGGGCTCGACAACCGTCTCAACGAACCGAACCGGCCGCAGTTCCATTTTACCCCGATCCAGGGCTGGAACAACGACGTCAACGGCACGGTCTACTACGACGGCGAGTATCACCTGTTTTACCAATATGACCCCAGCCGGGGCGGGGCCATCGGCCGCAATATGCACTGGGGGCACGCGGTCAGCAAAGACCTGTTCCACTGGAAACATCTGCCCCTCGCGCTGGGGGTCGACCCCGAACGCGGCCAGAACTACTCCGGGTCGGCCATTGTCGATACCGGGAATGTGGCCGGTTTCCAGCAGGGCAAAGAAAAGACCATGATCGCCTTCTACACGCGTCACAAGCCGTACCGGTTCCTCAGCTACGACTTCGATGTCGACACCTGCGACCAGTGCATGGCGGTCAGCACCGATCGAGGCCGGACCTGGACGCACGTCGACAAGCCTGCCGTCGCCGGGATCACGGCCCTCAACCGCGATCCGAAGGTCTTCTTCCATGAAGAAAGCCGCAAGTGGATCATGGTCTTCTTCATCCACGGCGGCTATGATTTCTACGCTTCCGAAAACCTCAAGGATTGGACCCGTCAGAGCCATGCCAAGGGCTTTCATGAATGTCCCGATGTTTTCCAGCTCGCCGTCGATGGCGACCTGAAGCGGAAGAAGTGGCTCGTCGTCAACGGCAACGGCGAATACTCGCTCGGCAATTTTGACGGCAAAGCGTTCTCCGTGGAATCGCGGGGGCGCTCGGTATTCGGGCCGTCTTATGCCACCCAGACGTTCGCCAACGCGCCCGATGGTCTTCTGCGTCGGGTCCAGATGAGCTGGCTGCGCGTCGCTCCGCGCGGTGTACCCTTCCAGCAGATGATCTCGCTGCCGGTGGAGCTGACGCTGCGCACGACGGACGAAGGCGTGCGGCTATTTGCCGAACCGGCGCGGGAGATCGACGGGTTGCGCGCGGAAGCGCGGACCTTCCCGGACGCGGACCTCTCGAAAGGGCCGCTTGCGATCACAGCCCTGCCCTGGCAACTGATGGACATCGAGCTGACGGTCGATTTCAACGGGGCGGCCGCGGTCGAACTTGGCGTGTGGGGACACCGCGTGCGCTACGGCGCGGGCCGCGGCTCCCGTCCGGTGCCGGCGGGCGGCAAGCTCAGGCTGCGCATTCTTGTCGATCGTTCCACGATCGACATCTGCGAACAGGACGGCCGCGCCTTCGTGATGGGGGGGCTGCAAGCGGACCGCCGCAAGCCCGCCTTTGAAGCCTCCGCGGACGACGGCAAGGCCGTCATCCGCAACCTGAAGATTCATCGGTTGAAATCCGTATGGGGGAACGAGGGATGAGAATTCCGATTGCAATCATCCTGATGCTGGCGGCGAGTGCGGTTCCCCTGCCCGGCGCCGATTTCCATGTTGCGCCGGATGGCGACGACCGCAACCCGGGAACCCTTGAAAAACCGTTCGACACGGTCTACCTGGCCGAGCGGGATCCCACCCATCCGCAGCGGCAGCGTCTGCAGGAACACCTCGCCGACGAGGTCGCCCAGGCCCTGCGGGGCCGCGTCAAGGCCGGCGAGACGGTCGCCTGCGTCGGCGACAGCCTCACCTATGGCAGCCACATGGCCGGCGAGGGCACCGCCACCGGAACAACCTATCCCGCGTTCCTGGCCGGAATGCTGCGGCAGCCGCCCACGACCGGGAATTGAATCCAGCGAACGGTTTTATGTGCAAAGCAGATTCCATGAGCAAAGCAAGGAGGTACCGCGGACGGATCGGCCCATATCTTGCACTGGGGTTGGCGGTGCTGTCGCTGTCAGCGGCCAGGTCGGATGCATTGCAGGATCCCTACGGCCCGCGACCGGGGCGGCTGGCCGACACCGCGGCGCCGGGCTGGGCGCTGAAGATCCGCCTGCCCGACGGCAAGTTCCGGGAGTTCAAGAGCGCCGCCACGGCGCCGGCAACCGTCGAGAAACCGGGCGGAACGTCGCTGGTGTGGAAGGGGCTCGGCGAAGGGCCGGCGGCCAGGATGACCGTCACAATGACCCGCGCGTTGCGGGATCCTGGCGCGGGCTGGCGCCTGGAGGTCGGGAACGCCGGCGACGCCGCGTTGTGGGAGGTCACCTTTCCCGACTTCCAGACCGCGGCGCGCGGTGACGACACGGTGCTCTTGCCGACCGTCAGCGGCCGGCTGTACCCCGCGAGCAAGCCGCTTGCCTACGCGTCGCAAGGGACGGGGGACTACCCGAGCGGGCTGCTGACGATGCAATGCGCCGGGCTGTACGGCACGAGCGGCGGGGTGTATATCGGGGTGCATGATCCCTTCGCATCGAGCAAGCGTCTGGAGATGAACTGCAAGGACGGAAAGTTCGGGCTGCGCTGGCACTGGCCGGTGCCGGACATGGGCACGCCGGGCATCGGCTGGGAAATGCCCGGCGAGGTGCTGATCCGCCCGTTCGACGGCGATTGGTTCGACATCGCGCAGATCTACCGCGCATGGGCCGCGGAGAAGGCCGGTTGGTGGCCGCGCGGCAAGCAGGCCGGACGGCCCGACACCCCCGCCTGGTTCAAGGACAACCCGGTCTGGATCATGAGCAACGGCCCGTGGCCGAAGAACAAGGCCCCGCTTCCCATCGACCAGGCGGTGGCCAGGATCAAGCACTTCGCCGGGTTCATGGGCGACCTCCCCTGCGCCGTGCATTGGTACAACTGGCACCAGACCACCTACGATAAAAACTATCCGCACTACTTCCCGGCCGACGAGGGATTCGCCGAGGGCGTCCGCGAGGTGCAGGCGGCGGGCGTGCGGGTGATGCCCTACATCAATGCCCATATCTGGGATACCGCCGTGGCGGAGTTCAAGACCCTTGCCCGCCCCGCAGCCGTCAAGTCGTTCAACGGCTCCATTCCGACCAAGTCGTACGCGGGCAATACCTTCGCCCCGATGTGCCCGGCCACGCCGCTGTGGCAAAACACCGTCAAGGATCTCGTGCTCAAGCTCGCGGGCCCGGGGTTCGGCGTCAACGGCGTCTACCTCGACCAGATCTCCGCCCAGGCCGCCATGCTGTGCTTCGACAAGAGCCACGGCCACCCGCTCGGCGGCGGCTGCTGGTGGACCACCAAGGGCTACTGGCCGATGCTCGACGACATCCGCAAGAGATCCCCGGGCACGATCCTGACCTCCGAGAGTTCCGCCGAGCCGTACGTCAACCGGCTCGACGGCTACCTGACCTGGGTGGGCTACCGGGAGGGGAGCAATGCCGTCCCACTCTTCCACGCCGTTTATGCCGGCCAGGTCCAGCTTTTCGGCCGGCTTTACAAGGGGGATTCCTGGAAGGGCGTCGCGATGCGCGCCAAAACCGCCCAGGCCCTCGTCTGGGGCGAGCAGCTCGGGTGGATCGTCCCCGACGTCGTCGATGATCCCGTGGCCGGCCCTTTCCTCAAGCGGCTGGCCCGGATGCGCCACACGCTGCGACCATATCTCGCCCGCGGGCAGATGGCGCGCCCCCCGAAGCTCGCCACCGACGGCACCACCCTCACCAGCAACTGGGTCTTCACCAAAGACCTGTCTGTCACCACCCCGACGGTCCTCTCCGGCGCCTGGCTACGGGAGGACGGCAAGGCCGTGGCCCTGATCCTCGTCAACGCCGACGACCAGCCGCACGCGGTCACCCTGCCGTTCGCGGCGTCGACCTATGGTCTGCAAGGAAACCTCACTGCCCGCGAGTGGACTGTTACGAAAGAACCCGCCGCCCGGCCGGCGGCCAAGCCCGTCGCCGCGTTCTGGTCCCGCAAGATCACCCTGGCTCCAATGGCCGCGATGGCGATCGAGATCGAAATGGTTGAGTCGAGTGAACGGAAAGGGGAAGAATGAAGAAGATGGTTGTCCTAGCCATGTTGACGGCGGCGGTTCTCGCGGGCCGCGCCGCGGCGGACACCGGGAGGGAAACCACCGAGGCCGACGTCGTGATCTACGGCGGCACCAGTGCGGCGGTCGCCGCCGCCGTGCAGGCCCGCCGGATGGGGAAGTCGGTCATCATCGTCTGCCCGGACAAACACCTCGGCGGACTCTCGAGCGGTGGACTGGGGTGGACCGACAGCGGCGACAAGGCGGTCGTCGGCGGGATCAGCCGCGAGTTCTACCAACGGGTGAAGAAGGTGTACGACGATCCGGACGTGTGGAAATGGCAGAAGCCGGGCAAGTTCGACCGCTACCGCCCTGGTGACGATGCCCAGTGGACGTTCGAGCCGCACATCGCGGAGCGGGTTTTTGAAGACCTCGTGCGCGAGCATAAGATTCCCGTACATCGCGACGAATGGCTAAACCGCGAACCCGGCAAGGGTGTGGCGAAGCAGGGCGAAGGCATCGCCTCGATCGCCATGCTTTCCGGAAAGACCTACCGCGCGAAGATGTTCATAGACGCGACCTACGAGGGCGACCTGATGGCGGCGGCGGGAGTGAGCCACACCGTCGGGCGAGAATCGAACAGCCAGTACGGCGAGACGCTCAACGGCGTCCAGATGGGCTGCAGGACGCACCAATTCACCCACAACATCAGCGCCTACAAGGTTCCCGGCGACCCGTCCAGCGGGCTGCTGCCGCGGGTCCACGCGGGCGACCCCGGCAAAAAAGGCCAGGGTGACCACCGCGTGCAGGCATACAACTTCCGCATGTGCCTGACGCGTGTGCCGGAAAACCGCGTGCCGTTCCCGAAGCCCGAGGGCTACGACGCCTCGCAATACGAGCTGCTGCTGCGCACGCTACAGGCCGGCAGCCGGCACATCACAGGCAAGTTCGACATGCTGCCCAACCTCAAGACCGACACCAACAACCACGGGCCGTTCTCGACCGACAACATCGGCATGAACTACGACTACCCCGAGGCGTCCTACGCGCGCCGCCGCGAGATCATCCGCGAGCACGAGACCTATCAGATGGGCTACTGCTGGTTCCTGGCCAACGATTCGCGTGTGCTGGAGGATGTCCGCAAGTGGTACGGCCAGTGGGGCCTGGCGAAGGACGAGTTCGCCGACAACGGCCACTGGCCGTACCAGATCTACGTGCGTGAGGCCCGCCGGATGGTCGGCGACTTCGTCGTCACCGAGAACCACCTCCGCCGCCGGCAGCCGACGCCGCGGCCGGTCGGCATGGGCTCGTACAACATGGACAGCCACAACGTCCAGCGCTATGTCGACGCCAGCGGTTTCGTGCGCAACGAGGGCGACGTCCAAGCCAACCCCGGCGGGTCCTACCCGATCGACTACGGCGCGATTGTCCCGAAGAAGGCGGAATGCGAAAACCTGCTGGTCGTCTGCGCGGTGAGCAGCTCGCACATCGCCTACGGCTCGATCCGCATGGAGCCGGTCTTCATGATCCTTGGCCAGTCCGCCGCCACCGCCGCCGTCATCGCCATCGACCACGGACACGCTGTCCAGGATGTGCCATATGCACAACTGCGCGAACGACTCTTGCAGGATGCACAGATGCTGGAATTTGCCACGAAGAAATGAAAGCCCCATATGAACGTTACACAATCATTAACCACTGCCGATGCGAATGACATGAACAGGAGCACCTCTTCAGCCAGGATTCATCTGGCGGCGATCGTGATCGCCAACCTGGTGTGCATGCGGTGGTGTGCCGCGGGGACACCGCCGACACCCGAATCTCCACTCCAGATCAGCGGCATCTACCCGCACCTCGCCATGTTTAACAACGAAGGCGAGTGTGGCACGGGGGGGGCGGTGGTGCCCTGGGCCGATCGGCTCTGGGTTATCAGCTATGGGCCGCATCTGCCGCGGGGATCCACCGACAAGCTCTATGAGATTACGCCGGACTTGCGGCAGATCATCCGTCCGGAAAGCATCGGAGGTACGCCGGCAAACCGGATGATTCACCGCGAATCGAACCAGCTCTTCATCGGACCCTACGCGATCGACGCCCATCGCAAAGTGCGCGCCATTCCCTACACCACCCTGTTTGGCCGGCACACGGGGCTGGCGCGGCATCTCACCGATCCGGCGGGAAAGATTGTCTTCGCGACCATGGAAGAAGGCATCGCCGAAGTGGACGTGAAGACGCTGGCGCCGACGGTGCTCTGGGCCGATGAACAGATCAAGGCCGGACGTCACGCCAATCTCCCCGGCTATCATGGCAAGGGCTTCTATTCCGCGCAGGGCCGTTATGTTTATGCCAACAACGGCGAGTACGGGAACGCCGCGCGCACCAACCCGACGGTGCCCAGCGGCGTGCTGGCGGAGTGGGATGGCAAGGCGGACCAATGGACCGTCGTGCGGCGCAATCAGTTCACCGACGTGACGGGCCCCGGCGGCATCGAGGGCAGCGCCCCGGACGCGCCCTTGTGGAGCATCGGCTGGGACCATCGGTCGCTCATTCTGATGCTGCTCGACGGCGGCAAGTGGAGTGGCTTCCGCCTGCCGAAAGCCACGCACACCTACGACGGCGCGCACGGCTGGAACACCGAATGGCCGCGTATCCGCGACATCGGCGAGGACGCCCTGCTCATGACCATGCACGGGGCGTTTTGGAAATTCCCGCGCACCTTTTCCGCGGCGAACACCACCGGCATCGCCCTGCGGTCGACCTATCTGAAGGTGATCGGCGACTTCGCGCGTTGGGGCGACCGGGTCGTTTTCGGGTGCGATGACACGGCGAAGAACGAGTTTATCAACGCCGACAGCATCAAGGGCAGGATCGCCGCGCCGGGCGTGTCGCAGTCGAACCTGTGGTTCGTCGAACCGGCGCGGCTCGATGCCTGCGGGCCGGTGCTTGGCCGGGGCGCGGTGTGGCTCAAGGATGATGTCAGGGCGGGCGAGTCAAGCGAGCCGTTCCTGTTCGCCGGCTTTGCCCAACGCTCGCTCCAGCTCTCGCACGCAGGGGCGGAGGCCGTGACCGTGACCCTCGAGGTGGACGCGCAGGGCAACGGGGCGTGGACGAAGTTGCGCGAAGTCAGCGTGCCGGCGCATACGGGCGCGTGGACGGAATTCGCGCCGACGGAACGCGGCGCGTGGGTGCGGCTCGCCGTGAACCGGGATTGCGCGAAGATGACCGCGTTCTTCCACTATCGCGGCGAAGATGCGCGCACGCCTGACGCCGCGCCGATCTTCGCGGGGCTCGCCCGGCCGGGCGACACGACGATCCGCGGCGGGCTGCTCCAAACGCGCAAGAAGGAATTCAAGACGCTGCGCGTGCTGGCCTTTGGAAATGACGGTCCCGCGGGTTGCTACGACCTGGACGCGCATTTGCGCCTCGTGAAAGCGGACGATGGGGAGGCGGACGGTGCGGACTGGATGGCGAAGCACGTCGCAATCCCGCCATCGCCGCTCCTGGTCGATGCGGCATCCATACTGTACGTGGACGGCCAGGGCCGACGCTGGCGGCTGCCCAAGGGCGACCAATCGCTGGACGAGTCCGGCCCGATCGGGGTCGGCCGCGTCTGCCGCGAAGTGTGCACCGAGCGCAATCTGTTGAATGTTGGCGGGACATTTTATGAACTGCCCGCGGACAATGCCGGGGGCTTCATCAAGCTGCGCCCGATTGCGACACACAACCGGCGCATCCACGACTTCGCAAGCTACCGTGGGTTGCTCGTGATGAGTGGCATCACTGACGCGGCGAAAGACGGCCGCATCATCCGCAGCGCGGATGGCAAGTGCGCGCTGTGGGTTGGTGCGCTCGACGACCTCTGGGAGTTCGGGAAAGCCCGGGGTGTCGGCGGCCCGTGGCAGGACAGCCCGGTCAAGGCCGGTGTTCCGAGTGACGCCTATCTGGCGACCGGCTATGATCGCAAGCGGCTCACGCTCACCTGCAGCGCCGCCGCAACCGTTCACATTGAAGCGGACTTTGCCGGCACGGGTGACTGGAGCGACGTCGTGAAGGTCGCCGTCCAGCCCAACCAACGGCTCGAATACAAGTTCCCCGATGCCTTCGGAGCCTACTGGCTGCGCCTGACCGCAGACCAGGAAACCAGAGCAACCGCCACGTTTACCTACGAGTAATATGCCTCATGCCGCCATTGCCCCCAAAACCTTCTGCTCTGCGCTGGCTCGTTGCCGGGATGCTGTTCCTGGCGACGGTGTTGAACTATGTCGACAAGAACACGCTCTCGCTGCTGGCGCCCACGATCCAGGGGGAACTGGGGCTGAGCGATCAGGCGTACGCCAACATCCAGAATGCCTTTCAGGGGCCTATACGAACTGGTATCTCCTCGCCGCCTGCTTGCATATCGCGGCGGTCCCGCTTTTGATCTGGGGGGTGTCGCGAAGGAGGCTCCGAACATGAAAACCACAGTCGTGACTGCTGCAAATTCGACGAACAAGCAAGCGGCCTGCTCAGGGCGCCTCGCCCGGCACGTCTGGCTGGCAGGCTGGCTGCTGGCAGGCCTCGCCATGCCCTCCCGGGGTGCGGACCAACTTGCCTTGTGGTATCGCGCGCCGGCGGCGATGTGGACCGAGGCGCTGCCGATCGGCAATGGCAGCC